>CAZXIW010000028.1:0-20919 GCA_964640905.1 uncultured Oscillospiraceae bacterium | reverse complement strand
CGCAATCTGCCGCAGGTACAGAACATGGAGCTGTTCGACTGGCTCAAAACGCTCTATGAGGTCTGGAAGCGGCTCAATGCGGATACGGTTCGCCTTTCCTCGCTGGTCGGCATGGGCGAGCTGATGAAAAACGGCTGCACGACCTGCTTTGACCACCACTATGTCTTCCCCGCAAATGCGGGAGACCTCCTTGGCGCGCAGCTTTCTGCGGCGCAGACGCTTGGCATGCGCCTGCACCTTTCGCGCGGCAGCATGGATCTGTCTCAAAAGGACGGCGGTCTGCCGCCAGACAGCGTGGTGCAGGAGGTCGACGAGATTCTGCGCGACAGCATGCGCCTGATCGAGCGCTACCACGACCCCTCCTTTGCCTCCATGCACCGCGTAGCGCTTGCGCCCTGCTCACCGTTTTCCGTATCCGCCGAGCTTCTGCGCCAGAGCGCGCTTCTCGCGCGGCAATACCATGTCCGGCTGCACACGCACCTGTGTGAAACCAAAGACGAGGAGGCCTATACGCTTGCATGCTTTGGCATGCGCCCGCTTGCATACATGCAGTCGCTCGGCTGGACAGGAAGCGACGTCTGGTATGCGCATGGCATTCATTTTAACACGGAGGAGCTTCACCTTCTGGCCGAAACCGGAACAGGCGTGTGCCACTGCCCAATCTCCAACATGAAGCTTTCCTCCGGCATTGCCCGGATTCCGGAAATGCTGGAGCTTGGTGTGCCGGTAGGGCTTGGGGTCGACGGCTCTGCCTCCAACGACGGGTCAAATCTGCTTGAAGAGCTTCGCGTCAGCTACCTTCTGCACCGCCTGCATGCAAGCAGCAAAGCCCCCAGCGGCTACACGCTTTTAAAGCTGGCCACGATGGGCAGTGCGCGCCTTCTTGGGCGGGAAAAGGAGATTGGCTCTCTTGAGGCCGGAAAATGCGCAGACCTGTTCCTTGTGAAAAAGTCCCGGCTGGAGCTGGTTGGCGCATGCTATGACCCGGCGTCGGTTCTGTGTACGGTGGGGCTGAAAGCCCCGGTCGATCTGACCGTTGTCAATGGCCGCGTCACGGTCAGAGACGGCAGACTCTGCGGCGTCGAAGAAGAAAAGCTCTCCTTTGAGGCTGAGCGCGAGGTCGCGCGCTATCTGTCTCAGCTCTGAGCCTCCAGCATGCAAAAAGTGTCCGCCGGTTTCCCGGCGGACACGGTGCGTCAAAAAGCAGAAAACGCTTTTGAGCGTCTAAAATGGGATGCTGCAACATGCAGCATCCCATTTGCTTTTATTTCATCTCCCAGGGCTTAAGCTCTTTTGCCAGTTCATAGAGCCTCCGGTAGCTTTCGTAGCGCGTGGGCTCAATTTGCCCGGCCTCCAGCGCCGCGCGCACCGCGCAGCCCGGCTCTTTTAAGTGCGCGCAGTCCTGGAACTGGCATCTTCCAAGATAGGGCGCAAAATCCGAAAAGGCGTATTGCAGCTGCTCTTTCAGAACCAGATCCATCCGCTCGGTGTCAAAAGACGAAAAGCCCGGCGTATCGGCAACAAAGGTATTCTTCCCCAGCGCGTAAAGCTCAATGTGGCGCGTTGTATGGCGGCCACGGCCAAGCTTTTCTGAAACCTCGCCGACCGGCAGCTCAAGCGCCGGGCAGAGCGCATTGAGAATGCTGGACTTTCCAACGCCGGAGTTTCCGGTAAAGACCGAGAGCTTTCCGGAAATCGCCCCGTGAAGCTCTGCCATGCCCTCGCCCGTCTCCGCGCTCGTCACAATCACCGGAAAGCCCGCGCGGCGATAAATGTCTGCAAGCGCGCTGGCGTCGGCCAGGTCGTTTTTGTTGACGCACAGAAGCGCCGGAACATTCTGCTCTCCCGCGATGGCAAGCACGCGGTCGATCAGAAACGGCTCTGTCTGCGGAATGGCGCACGAGGCCAGCAGCACCAGAAGATCGACATTTGCAACCGCCGGACGGATGAAGCTGTTTCTTCGCGGCAGGATCTCATCGACCATGCCCGTCTTTCCGCTGCGCGAAATGCGCACATAATCGCCCACCAACGGCGAGACGCCTTCCCTGCGGAACTTGCCGCGCGCGCGGCATTCGACCACGCCGTCTTCCGTCTGCACATAATAGAAGCCACTGAGGGCTTTGATAATTCTATCGTTCATCATTCTGCCAACGCATCAAAATCAATTTCCTGCGACTCATAGAGCACCCCGTCTACATACACATCGACCATCTGCACGCCATTGCCTGCGATCTGAATCGAAATCGAGCGGCTCTTTTCCTCGCGCATATCCACGACAAACGGCTCGGCGGCCAGCTCCCCGCCGACCTTTACCGAGACCTCATACGTCCCGGTGCTCGACGGCATGCGCACGATCAGCTCCGTCAAAACCGGCTCGACCTTCTGCGTGATCTCCACGCGGATCATCTGCGTGTTGATCGACGTATGGCTCTCGCCAAGCGTGTTTACGATCTTGCAGAAATAATACCAGACGCCGGCCTCGCTGGTGTCGACCTCGCAGGTCGTGTTATCCTTGTCGCTGCGCGAGACAAGCGCCGCGTCGGCAACATTTCCGGACTCTGACACATACCATGCATACGTCAGCTCACCCTCGTCTGCGACCTCGGCCTTGACCTGCAGGGTCAGCACATCGCCCGTCTCGGCAAACGCGTCCTGTGAGAGTGTGCGGATGAGCGGCTCAAGCGCCTGCGCAGGACCCTTGGAGACCTGAAGGTTGATAACCGTCCCGGCCTTGACCGCAACGTCAGCGTCGATCGACTGATAGGTCACCGTTCCCTCCGGGAGGTCACTGTCGACATACTTGACCATCCCCTGCCCAAGCCCCTCAGCGTCGATCATGGCAAGCGCCTGGTCAACATCGCTTCCAAGCAGCGACGGAACCTTCACCAGCTCCACCGGCACACCCGTACTCACGACCAGCGTCACCGCCTGCCCGTCTGTCAGCGGCTCGCCGCGCTCAGGAACGGTGCGGATGATGTAGCCCTCGGTGTAGATATCGCTCTGCTCATAGTCAACGGAGATTTCCAGATTCAGTGACAGCGAGTTTAAATATTCCTCTGCGTTTTCAAGCGGCATATTCACCAGATTCTGCATGGTGTTGCTCTCCACGCCGGACGAAAGCGTCAGCCGAATTGTTGAGCCGGTCTTGACCATGCTTCCGGCCTGCGCGCTCTGGTCGATGATATAACCGCTTTCATAGGTGTCGCTTGCGCGCCATTCTGCCGCCTCCAGCACAAGGCCGGGATATTGGGCGGGGTCAATGTTTTCATAATACTGCCCGATGAGTGGCGGCACCTGCACCTCCTCTGTCCTTGAAAAAAGGTCTGAGAAGAAATAGGCATAGAGAAAATAGCAGATGCCAAGCACGGCCAGCACGATGCACACGATGCCCGCAGTCAGCGCGACCTTTGCGCCGCGCCTTGGCGCAGGGCTCTGCGCCGCCGGGGCGGCAGGCTGCGCCTTTTTCTGCGGAATCGTCACGCGCGAAGGCTGCCTGCGCGCATGGCGCGGCAGAGAATCGGGCAGATAGTCCGGGTCATGGAGCAGACGCTCGACGTCAAACGCATCCTGATCGTCGGTAAAATCGAAAATGACATTCGGATTTTTCCGGAAGATCTCAAGGTCTGCCAGCATCCGCGTTGCCGAAGGATAGCGCCGGGAGATCTCCGCCGCCATGGCGTGCATGGTGATCTGCTCCAGGCCCTCCGGGATAGACGGCGCAAGCTCGCGCGGCATGGTCGGCTTGGCATTGATGTGCTGGATGGCGACGGAAACCGGCGTATCGCCGTCAAAGGGTGGCCTGCCCGTCAGCATTTCATACATCACAACGCCAAGCGAATAAAGGTCTGACCGGTAGTCCACGCGCCCGCCCTTGGCCTGCTCGGGGGAAATATAGTGGACAGAGCCGAGCGCCTCGCGCGTAAGCGTATTTTGCGCGGAGGAAATGCGGGCGATGCCAAAGTCTGCGACCTTGACGCTGCCGTCCTTTAAAATCATGATGTTGTGGGGCTTGATGTCGCGGTGGATGATGCCGCGCGAATGCGCGTGCTCCAGCGCCTTGGTGATCTGCGTGGAAAAATGCAGCGCCTCGCGCCAGTTGAGCGCACCCTTCTGCTCCAGATACTGCTTGAGCGTAATGCCCTCGATAAGCTCCATGACGATATAGTCGAGGTTATTCGAGTGTGAGACATCGTAGACGCTTACAATATTCGGGTGCGAGAGCATGGCGACCGCCTGCGACTCCGCGTGGAAGCGGCGGCGGAATTCCTCGTCCTGCGACAGCTCCTTTTTTAAGACCTTTATGGCAACGAGACGGTTCAGACGGTTGCAGCGCGCCTTGTAGACCACGGCCATGCCGCCCGTTCCGATGATCTCGAGAATCTCGTATCGATTATCCAAAAGCGTTCCTATGTATTGGTCCATAAGATTGCTCCTTTCCGCAAAGTTTCCATGCACATGCGCTAAATCAGCGCCAGCGCAACCGTCACATTGTCCGGTGCGCCCCGGTTTTTCGCAATGCGGAGCAGCCGCTGGCAGCAGTCGCTCTTGCGCACACCATGCGCCACCTCAAAGAGCATCTCCTGGTCTGCCATGACGTTGGAAAGCCCGTCTGAGCACAGCAGAAGACACTCGTCGCGGTGGATCGGCTGAAGGTAGATATCGCCCTGCACGCTCGGCTCTGTGCCGACGGCGCGGGTAATGACGTTCTTGCCCGGATGATTTTTGGCCTGCTCCTGCGTCAGCTCGCCCCGGCGCACCATGAATTCCACGATGGAATGATCGGTCGTCAGAAGCTGCACACCGTCGTTGGAGAACAGATACGCCCGGCTGTCGCCGACGTTGATGATGACGGCGGTATCCTTGAGCAAAAGCGCGGCAACAAGCGTCGTCCCCATCCCGGCAAAGTCGGCGCTCAGCTGCGCCTGCTCATAGACCGCCTTGTTGGCAAGCTCCAGCGCCCCGCGCAAAAGCCCGGCTGCGCGCTCGGTCGTAAGGGCAGCCTTCTGCCCCCGGCGCACCTCATCGGTAAACACGTCGACCGCCAGCCTGCTTGCCACATTTCCGGAGCGCGCGCCGCCCATGCCGTCGCAGACGATCATAAACGCGCGGTCTCTGGCGAAGGATACCATGGCATAGGAATCCTGATTCTGTTCGCGAAGATTACCGGGATCGGTCAGTCCCCAAAGCTGCATGGTTGTTCCCTCCTGTCATACCTGCTCCTGCGCGGCCTCATATTTGCGGCGCAGCTGGCCGCAGGAAGCATCGATGTCGCTGCCAAGCGTCCGGCGGACGGTTGCGGTTACGCCGTGCTCCTGCAAAATTTTCTGAAAGCGCGCGATGGCCTCGCGCGAGCTGGTGTGAAGACCGCTCTCGGCCACGTCGTTGAGCGGAATCATATTCACATGCGCCCCCATGCCGGAAAGCTTTTTTGCCAGAAGCTCTGCCTGCGCGGGGCTGTCACTGACGCCGGAGATCATCGTATACTCAAACGATACCCGCCTTCCGGTCGTTTCATAATATGCGCGGCAGGCCGCGATCAGGGTATCAACATTCCATCTCTTGTTGACGGGCATGATCTTGTTTCTCGACTCATCGTCCGGCGAATGAAGCGACACCGAAAGTGTCAGCTGCAATTTCCGCTCGGCCAGAAGCGCGATTTTATCAACAAGCCCGCAGGTGGAAAGGCTGATGTGGCGCATGCCGATGTTCAGCCCCTCCGGGCTGTTGACCAGCTCCAGAAACTGCATCACCGCATCAAAATTATCCAGCGGCTCGCCGATGCCCATGAGGACGATGTTGGAGATGAGAAGGCCGGAATCGAGCTGGCTGAACAGCACCTGATCCAAAAGCTCAGACGGCCGCAAGCGCCGCACAAGCCCGCCCAGCGTTGACGCGCAGAATTTGCAGCCCATCGGGCAGCCGACCTCAGAGGAAATGCAGATCGTATTGCCGTGGTGGTACTGCATGAGCACAGACTCCACGCAGTTGCCGTCCTCCAGCTGCCAGAGGTATTTGATCGTCCCGTCCTTTTGCGAGACCTGCTTTCTGGCAAGCTTCGGCGCGGTGATGGTATAGAGCGCGTCGAGCCTTGCGCGCAGGGGCTTGGAGAGATTTGTCATTTCCTCAAAGCTGGTCGCGCCCCGGTGCAGCCAGGTAAAGACCTGCTTTGCCCGGAATTTCGGCTCACCCAGCGCCAGAAAGGCCTGCTCCATTTGCGAAAGTGTCAGCGATTTTAAATCCTGCTTCATAGATGTTTCCTCAGCTTGCAGATAAAAAAGCCATCGGCGTCATTGGCAGTCGGCAGAATCGTTACCATGCCGCCCTCCGCCCGCCCGGGCGCAAAGGGAAGCGCAAACACCTCTGCCGAAAATTCCGGATGACGCGCCAGAAAGTCCTGCGCGACGGCCTCATTTTCCCGCCGCAAAATGGTACATGTGCTGTAAAGCAATACGCCGCCGGGGCGCACATAGCGGCTCACGTTTTCCAAAATCGCCCGCTGCACCGCAGGAAGCTTTTCCAGCGGCGCAAGGTCTTTATACCGGATATCGGGCTTCTTGCGAATTACGCCAAGCCCGGAGCACGGAACGTCGGCAATGACCACATCAAAGCCGCCCTCCAATTCCGCATACGGCTTTGACGCGTCGGCCTGCCTGGCCTCAAGAATCGAGATGCCAAGGCGCTGCGCGCCCTTTTCGATGAGCGCGATTTTGTGCGCGTGGATGTCGCAGGAAACGATATGCCCCCGGTTTTCCATCGCGATGGCCGCGGCAAAGCTCTTGCCGCCCGGCGCGGCGCAGACGTCCAGAACCTCCATCCCCGGCATGACCCCGGAGGCCATCGCCGCCAGACGCGCCGAGGCATCCTGCACATAGACTCTGCCGGAGGCAAAAAGGTCGAGGCTTCCGACATCGCCCGTCCCCCTGACAAGGTAGCACCCGGAAAGCCACGGATGGGACGCGAAGGGGATCTCCTGCGCCTGAAGCGCTTCTTCAACCTCTTCAGGCGAAGACAAAAGCGTGTTGACCTGAAGGCAGGTCGCCGTCGGCTCATTGTGCGCGCGAAGAAGCGGCTCCAGATTTTCTTTGCCGACATTTTCTTCGAGCAGCGAGACCAGCGCCTGCGGATGGCTGTAGGCCGTAGCAAGATCTTTGGGCGCAGGCAACTGCCCTTTCTGCCGCGAGAGCGCGCGCAAGACGCCATTGGTCATGGAGGCGGCGCTTTTGTTTACATAACGCTTTGTCTGCTCGACTGCCTCATTGACCGCCGCCGAGTCGGGAATCCGGTCAAGGCAGAGAATCTGGTATGCGCCAAGGCGCAGAATGTCGAGCATCGCGGGCTGCAGGCGCGAAAGGCCGCCCGTTACCACCTGCTTTAAATAATAGTCCAGAAGCAGCCTGTTTTGCAGCACCCCATAGACCAGCTGCGCGCAAAGCGCGGCGTCGCGCCGGTCGAGGCGGTCGCGCCGGATGTATTCCTTTAAAATGCCGTCTGACCATGCGCCTTGCCGCCTTGTGGCGATGAGCGCGGCCAGAGCCGTTGTTCTGGCAGACATATGCGTCCTTTCCGGACGCATTGTCTGCGTCCTCAGATCTTGATGGGATGGCCGTTAAAATAGGCGCTGGCCGCCATGCGCTTGCCGCCCTCGGCCTGAAGCTCGGTGATGCACAAAACCGCGCCCTCGCCGCAGGCGATCTCAAGCCCCTTTTTCGTAAGCGCCAGAAGCGTGCCGGGGGCTTTGTCCGTCTGCTTGTCGGTTTTCTCAACGCGGAAAATTTTAAACGTTTTGCTGTCAATGACGCTTGTTGCGACCGGCCACGGAATAAGCCCCCGCACATGGTCTATGACATATCTTGCAGGCTGCGACCAGTCGATGGGCGACATGCTCTTATTTAACATCGGTGCGTAGGTCGCTCTTGCAGCGTCCTGCGGGGTTCTTGTGGCTGTGCCGTTTTCGATGGCGCGCGCCGTGTCGCAGGCAAGCTCTGCCGCAATTTCAGAGAGTCTTGCCATAAGCTCGCTGGACGTTTCCATCGGGTCAATCGGCGTTTTGCGGATCTCGATGATATCGCCCTCGTCCATGCCGGGGGACAGATACATCGCCGTGACGCCCGTCTCATCGCAGTGGTTCAGAATCGACCACTGCACCGGCCCTGCACCCCGAAGCTCCGGCAGGATGCTTGCATGCATGTTGATGCAGCCAAACCTCGGGATATCCAGAACCGCCTGCGGCAGAATTTTTCCGTAAGCGACCGCGATGATGAGATCCGGCGCAAGTGCGCGCAGAGCCTCGACGACCGCTTCGTCCCGAAAGCTCTCCGGCTGGATGACCGGAAGGCCGACAGAGGCTGCATAGGCCTTGACCTCAGAGGGGATCATTTTCATGCCCCGGTTTTTGGGTGTATCGGGCTTTGTGTAGACCGCTGCAATGTCAAAGCCCTTCGTATAAAGCCGCTCCAGGCAGACCTTCGCGATCTCGGGCGTTCCCATGTAAACGATCTTCATGCTCACGCCTCGTCCTCCGCTTCCGCCTCGCGCTCGCGCAGCAGCTCTTCCAGCTCCTCCTGCGTCAGCATGCGCTCGGCAAACTCGGTGTACATATGCCCGTCCAGATGGTCAAGCTCATGCTGGAAGCAGCGCGCCGTCAGGTCTTCTCCCTCATACTCATACCAGTCGCCGAATCTGTCCTGCGCGCGAACCCTGGCATAGACCGCGCGGGGCACCATCCCCCACTTGCCGGGAAGACTCAGGCAGCCTTCGAGGTCACTTTCCTCTTCCTCGCTGACCTCGACCAGCTCAGGGTTGACCAGCTCCCAGTCTTCTCCCTCGGTGTTGATGATGACAATGCGGCGCAGAATGCCGATCTGCGGCGCGGCCAGCCCTGCGCCGTTGGCGTCGTGGAGCGTTTCGATCATATCATCGATCAGCTGCGCGAGCTTATCGTCAAATTTTGTGACCTTCCGGCACGGCTTTGTCAGAATCGGGTCGCCTACGGTTACAATCTTGCGAAGTGCCATGACAGTTCCTCTCAGTCGTATGAATTCACGTCGGCGTAAGCATTTACGCCACGGTTTTGTTTATCCTTTGCAAACGCGCGCAGACAGGCTGCAAGCATGTCGCGCAGCGCTCTGGTGTTTTTTGCCGCCAGCGTCAGCCGGTAGCGGTAGGTGTAGTTGATTTTTGCCACAATGCAGGGGGCAGGCCCAAGCAGCTCAAACGTCTGCCCCGGCTGCTTTGCCGCGCGAAGCGCTGCAAGCAGCATCTGGCGGAAGCGCCCCGCGCCCTGCATCACCCGGTCTTCATAGAGCCCCGTGAAGGTGATGAAAAAGAGATCGGAAAACGGCGGGCAGGCGCGCATGCGGCGGATGGCGATTTCCATCTCGTAAAATGCGTCATAATCCTGCTGCGCGGCAAGCTTGATGACCGGATGCTCCGGCGTCATGGTCTGAATCATCGCCGTTCCCTCGGCGCTGCCGCGCCCGGCGCGGCCAATGACCTGCGTGATGAGACTGAACGTTGTCTCGCTGGCGCGGTAGCTGTTGACATAGAGGCTCATATCCGCGTCCAGCACGCCGACCAGCGTCACATTCTCAAAGTCCAGCCCCTTACTCACCATCTGCGTACCAAGCAGAATCGGAATTTTTTCCTTTTCAAAGCGGCGCAGCATCTGCTCATGGTTATTCTGCGCGGTGAGCGTGTCTGCGTCCATGCGAAGAAGCTTTGTATCCGGGAAAATCCAGCCCAGCTCCTCCTCGATTTTCTGCGTACCCCAGCCGACCGGCTTGAGCGCGCCCGCGCACTTGCCGCAGCGCATGCGAACCGGCTCTGCGTAGCCGCAGTAGTGGCACACAAGCCGCTGCCCCGCCGAGTGATAGGTCAGATGGACGCTGCATCTGGGGCAGGTCGGCACCTCGCCGCACTCCACGCAGACCAGATACCGGCTGTTGCCCCGGCGGTTGAGAAAGAGGATCGACTGCCGGCCATGGATGATATTCTCGCGCAGCCGCTCCTCGAGCGGCAGACTGATGGCCGTCGCGTTCCCCTGGCGAATTTCCTGCTTGAGATCAACGATCTGCGCGCGCGGCAGCGCGCGGCTGTTAAACCGCTCGGTGAGCGTATAAAGGGCATAATCGCCCTGCTTTGCGTGATACATGGTCTCGACCGACGGTGTTGCCGACCCCAGCAGCACCAGCGCCCCGGCCTTTGCACCACGGTAGAGCGCAATTTCGCGGGCATGGTAGCGGGGGGAGCTTTCCGATTTATAGGTGTGCTCCTGCTCCTCGTCGAGAATGAAAAGCGCCGGGTCTTTGACGGGCGCAAAGATGGCCGAGCGTGTGCCGACCACAACGCGCGCCTGCCCCTGCTGAATCCTGCGCCACTGCGCAAAGCGCTCTGCAACGCGAAGGCTTGAGTGGAGCACAGCGACGGCCTCGCCAAAATGCGCCGAAAGCTTTGCCAGAAGCTGCGGCGTGAGCGAAATCTCCGGCACAAGCAAAACCGCGCCGCGGCCTGCCTTGAGCGCCTCGTCGATCAGACGGATATAGACTGCCGTCTTTCCGCTCCCGGTCACGCCATATAAAAGCGCCGCGCCCGGCTTTTCCTGCTGCATCTGCGCGCTGAGGCCGGAAAAGGCCGCCTGCTGCGCCGCATTTAAAACCGGCGGCTCAGCCGAAGCCGCGCCCGGCAAAAGCTCCGGCGCTTTTTCCTGCTCCCAGAGCTGCAAAAAGCCAAGCTTCTCCAGGCGGGTAAAGGTTGCGCCGGTCGCGCCAGTCAGCTCGGAAAGCTCCCGGCAGGGGCATGAGCCCGCCGCGCCCAGAAGCTCCAGCACCGCCGCCTGCACAGGCGCGGTGCGCCGCTTTTTTTCTGCATAGGCTGCCGCCGCCTCCGGGGCAATGAGCGCCGCATACTTTTGCCTGCGCCCCTCTTTCTTTTTAGAAAGCTCGGTATCCGGCTCAATGAGCCTGCGCGCCAGCAGCCAGGAAAGCGCCTTTGCGGCCAGCGCCCGATCCTCTGCCTGCGCAAGCAGCGCCGACTCCGGCGCACTCTTGCCAAGACTCTCCAGAATTTCCATCAGCGACGTTTCCAGCTGTCGTGTGCTGCATACCTCGCGCCAGTCGCCCGCACTCTGGCGGATGCGATAGACCTTCTCCTGCCGAAACCAGAGCCCCGCCGGGAGAATGGCCTTCACAGCGTCGTAATAGGTGCAGAAATAGCGCTCGCGGATAAAGGCCGCGAGGCGAAGCTGCTCTTCCTCCATCACCGGCGCATCGTCCAGAGGCCGCTCGATCAGCTTGAGCTTCTCGTCTGTCCCCTCTGACACGGCCAGAATGATCGCCTCCGTGCGCCGGTTTGCCCGGCCAAACGGCACGACCACCCGCTGCCCCGGCGAAAGCGTCAGCTCAGCGGGAACGCGGTAGGAATATGGCTGATCGATGGCATACACCGTGCAGCTGACGGCGAGCTGTGCAATCATCACATTCCCACCTTTCCCAAATCATACATCAAGGCGTGGGCTGATGTCCGCAGCACACAGGGACTGACCCACGCCTTTGCAGGTATTTTGTTATCTCCGGTATTTTTCCTTGAGCGATGCCGTCAGCTCGCCGCGCGCGACCTCATTGATCGCAATGGTCACGGGCTTGTCTGCCAGCGGCTCATGGGTCAGCTCTGACTCGATGGAGAGCTGGCGGGCGCGGTGCGCCACAACGTTCACCAGTAAATACCGGCTGTCAACATGTTTGAGCAGATCACTCATTGCGGGGTAGAGCATTCAAGTTCCTCCTTAATCAAATGGATGCGTTCCATGGTTTTACATTTTTCTGCCTGCATAATGGCCTTAAGCTCTGCGCAGGCGCACGAAAGATCGTCATTGACAACAATATAGTCGTAGTGCTCGGCCTGCACACATTCCCAACGCGCCCGTTCCAGACGCTCCTCCATGAGCCTTGGCGAAACATCGCCGCGTTGGATGAGGCGCTTGCGGATGACCTCGAACGACGGCGCAGTCACGAAAATGAGCACAGCCTCCGGCACACGCTCTTTGATTTTCAGCGCACCCACGACCTCAACATCCATCACGATGTCGATGCCGTTTTCGATGGCCTCGCGGATGGGCGCAAGCGGCGTGCCGTAATAATTGCCGACATACTCGGCATATTCCAGAAGCGCGTCGTCTGCGATGAGCGCTTCAAATTCCTCCCGCGAAACAAAATAATAGCTTTTCCCGTCGACCTCGCCGGGGCGGATGGGGCGCGAGGTTGCCGAAATGGAGTACTGCACATTTTTTTCGGTCAGGATGATCGAGTTGAGCAGTGTGTTTTTTCCGACGCCTGACGGCCCGGAGACAATAAAAAGCTTTCCCTTCATGAATCCGTCTCCTCCGGTTCGGGTTTCTGCTCGGCGCGCGCGGCCAGAACCTCCGGCGAAAGCGCCGAGAGCAGCACATGGTCGGTGTCCATCAGCAAAACCGCCTTTGTCCTGCGGCCAAACGACGCGTCAATGAGCATGCCGCGCTCTCTCGCCTCCTGCACAAGCCGCTTGATGGGCGCAGACTCCGGCGAGATCACTGCCAGAATCCGCTCGGCGCAGACTGTGCTTCCAAAGCCGATGTTGATTAGCTTCATTGCGCCCTCCGTTATTCGATGTTCTGCGTCTGCTCGCGGATTTTTTCAAGCTCTGCCTTGATTGCAACAACGGTTCTCGCCTGCTCAATGTCATTGCCCTTCGAGCCGATGGTGTTGGCCTCGCGGTTAAACTCCTGAAGCAGGAAATCAAGCTTGCGGCCAATTGCGCCGCCGTCTGTCAGCATGGCGTCCAGCTGGGCAAGATGGCTTCTCAGGCGGACGGTCTCCTCGTCGACTGCGATTTTATCTGCGTAGATGGCCGCCTCCTGAAGAATGCGGCTCTCGTCGATGGTGGTGCTTTGCAGCGTCTCCTGCATTTTAGCCGTCAGCCGCGCGCGGTATTCTGCCAGCGTCACGGGGCTTCTGGCCTCGACCTTTTCCACGAGCGCAAGCACTGTCTGCGCCCGGCTTCTCAGATCCTGCTCCAGCGCCGCGCCCTCGGCGGTGCGCATGGCGGAGAATTTTGCAAGTGCCTCTTCCACAACGCAGAGAATATCCTGCGTGGCCTGCTTTTCGTCCTCCTCCTGCTTTTCCACCACAAAGATATCGGAAAAACGCGTCAGCGCCGTGACGGAAATATCGTCCTTCACGCCGTACTCCTGCGCGATGGTCTTCATCGCCGCCAGATACCCCTCAAGCACCGGGCGGTTGAGGGAGATCTTCACGTCACTGCCGGCATTTACGTTGACGCTGATGAAGACGTCCACCTTGCCGCGCGAAATTTCCTCCTTGACCTTTGCCTTGACGCTGTCTTCTGCAAAGGAAAACAGGCGCGGCAGCTTGACGCTGCAATCGAGATAGCGGTTATTGACCGAACGGATCTCTACGGTAATTTCCCGGTTCTCAAAGGTTTTCACGGCTCGTCCATAGCCGGTCATGCTTTTGATCACTGTAACATCTCCAGTCGTATTTCTTTTGCCGCAGGCTGCGCGGCAGCTGTATCACGTCACGGCCTCCAGCACCACAACGATCTTATAATCGTCGCCGATCACACCCGCGTCCGGGTAGCCGTCAATGTAAATGGTCACGGGCACCTGATAGGTTCCGGCCTGGGTATACTCGCTGAGATCTGCCACCACGCGCAGATTGTTGGCCGCGATGCGCTCGGCCTCCTCCGGCGCGGCGCGAACCGTTGTCTGCACCAGCTGCGTGATGCTCTTGGCCTCAAAGCCCTCCGGTGTGTTGACAAAGCCGATGTTTGTCGCGCCGATGACCTTTGTCTTCTTGTTTTTGATCTTGATGCTCACCGTTGCGCTTTCCTCGCCCGAGACGTTCTTCGCGTCGTTGGGGATTTTGATCTCAAAGCTCAGGGTCTCATCGTTTTCGGTGTTTCCAAGGTCGATGCTTCCAAGCACGATCGTGTTGACACTGTCAAGCACCGTCGCGTCGCCGGCGAGCGTCAGAACCTTCGGGCTGATCTCCACGCTGGCGTCTGCCTCGGTTGCGCCGCCGCCGGGAATCAGATTGACCGAAAGCGGCACGTCCTTATACTTGATGACGCCCAGCTGCACCTCGATCGTCTGGACATCCGTGGTAAGCTCAGAGGGGTCGACCGCATTGCCGTCTTCGTCGACCAGCGTAAAGGCCACATCCTCTGTGATGGATTTATCCACATTGGTGCGGCTGAGCGAGATCTGCGCCGCCGCGACTTTTGAGACGAGCGACTCCGGCCCTTCCACGCTCACCGTGTCATAGTCGAAGCCCGTTGACTCAAGCAGATACCCCTCTGCCAGCTCCACGCCGGAAAAGTCGCCCCGCACCTCGACCTCGCGGCGAAGAAGCCGCTCGACCTGCAAGGTGATGACCGACGGATTGCGGTCTGTCTCCTGGAAGGCCGACGACTGCACCGCGTTTGGAAGCGTCAGCTGGTAGCTGAGCTTATACTCCTTTGCGCTGCGAACCTTTGACACGTCGACCACGGCGGTAATTTCGTCTTTATACTGCTCGAGCTTTTTCAGGTCTGAGTTCTTTCCGTAAAAATGCACACTGACCATGTCCGTATAGGTTCCGCCAATGATGAGACCATAGTCCTCGCGCAGAACCTCCTGCCCGGAGAAGGTCACGGGAATGTCGGAAATGACCGTGTCGCCATCCGGGTTGACCACTGCCACAACGTACATCCACATGCACACCGCCGCAAGGAGCGAAACGATCATGGAAATGAGTTTACTACTTTTCATTGTTTTCCTGCCTCGTCTTGAAATGGCTGCCGAGCCAGCTTTTGAAGCCGCCGCTTTTCTGCTCCGGCTCGGCGATCAGTTCATTCGTCAAAAGCTTTTCGAGCGTCTGCGCCGAAAGATGGCGCTTGAGCATGCCGCCGATTGCGACAGAAATCGCACCCGTCTCCTCTGAGACGATCACGACCACCGCATCGGAGACCTCGCTCGTGCCGATGCCCGCGCGGTGGCGCGTGCCGATGCCGCCGGGAAGATGCGTATTTTCAGACAGCGGCATCACGCACCCCGCCGCCGCCACGCGGCTGCCGCGGACAATGACCGCGCCGTCGTGCAGCGGAGAGTTCTTGAAAAAGAGGTTGCGCAGCAGCTGGTCGGTCACCTTCGCGTCGACCAGCGTGCCGGTCTTGAAGTATTCCTCCAGCGGCGTCGTCCGCTCAAAGATCAAAAGCGCGCCGACCTTTTCCTTTGCCATCTTCTCACAGGCCGAAACCGTCGCGGCGATGGCCTGCTGCTCGGATGACAGGCTTGCGCCGCTGGAGATGAGGTTTGTGAAGAAGCGGCTTCCAAAGCGCTCCAGCATCCGCCGAAGCTCCGGCTGGAAGACGATCACAAGCGCCAGAATGCCGATCTCAAGGATCTTGCTGAGAATCCAGTTGAGCGTATAGAGCTTGAAGATCTCGGTCAGGCCGGTCATGACGATCAGAAGCAGAATGCTGCTTGCAATACGCGCGGCGCTGGTCGAATGGATCAGGCGCATGACCGTGTAGAACAAAAACGCGACAATGAGAATATCGATAATATCATTCATCCCGACCGTGGGAATCTGATTTAAGAGGTTTTGAAAAAAATTTTGAATAGCCGTCATACGTGCCACTCCTGCTGATACTTATAATTATAGTCATTATACTCCAAACCGCGCCGGAGTGCAAGGGGAAGCACGTAAAAAACAGCCGTTTTCAGCTTTTCACTGCCGCCGCCAGCAGCTTTACCTGCTGCATGGTGTTAAAGACGCTGAAGCTTGCGCGCACCGTCCCGGCCGTGAGCGTCCCGGCCGATTCATGCGCCAGCGGCGCGCAGTGAAGCCCCGCGCGCAGGCAAAAGCCCTTTGCCGCAAGGCGTCTTGCGGTAAGCTCCGTGTCCTCGTCCTCGCGCAGGAACGATACCACGCCGCCCTGCGCCGCGCCCGCGTAAACTCTCACGCCCTTTAAGCCTGCCAGCTCGGCGCAAAGAAGCTCTGAGAGCATTTTTTCATGCGCAAAGATTTGCGGTAAGCCCATTTTCTTTACAAACCGGATGCCCGCGCAAAGCGCGCAGATACCGGGGACATTGTGCGTGCCTGCCTCGCCCGCGTCGGGAAGAAATTCCGGCATACCGGGGCTTTGTGAGAAGCTCCCCGTCCCTCCGGCAAGCAGCGGGCGAAGCGCCCTGCCGCAGACTAAGATCCCTGTTCCCTGCGCCCCATAGAGCGCCTTGTGACCCGGCATGCACAAAAAGGCCGCGCCAAGCTTTGAAAGAGATACCGGCAAAATTCCCGCCGACTGCGAGCAGTCGACGATCAGCGGCACATTTCGCTCCCGGCAGAGCGCCGCGATTTTTTCAAGCGGCAGAAGATAGCCAAAGACGTTTGACACATGTGTGCAGACCACCGCGCGCGTCGCGCCGCTTATATTTTCCCGGAATGCTTCCAGCGTATCTTCCTCGTCAAAGAGCTTTCGCCCGGCAATTTTGATCTTCGCGCCAAGCTGGTTTAAGGGCCGCCAGACGGCGTTGTGCTCAAAGCCTGAGATCACAACCTCATCGCCCGGCGAGACAAGCGTCCGGATGGCAAGATTCAGCGCGTGCGTCGCGTTCATCGTAAAGACGATCTGCTCAGGCTTTGCCTCAAAAAGCTCCGCCGCCTCCTCGCGGCATTTGTAAACCGCGTCAGCCGCCTGCATCGCAGGCGCATACCCGCCCCGGCCAACGCTTGCATAGTGCGTCATTGCGTATAAAGCAGCCCGCGCGACCTCCGGCGGCTTTTGCATCGTCGTGGCCGCTGCATCAAAATAAACCATCGCCGACCTCCTGCAAGCTGCCGCCCTCCAGCTGCCGGAAAATTCGCCGGAAGCCAATGCCCCAATGGCGAAGAACAGCCAGCGCACGTGCGCCGTCGGCCTCGGCAACCTGCAAAACATACCCGCAGCCAAGCTCAGAAATGCTTTTCGGCGCGCGGGAGAGCAGCGCCCCAATGCCCTGCTCCAGCAAAACGCCCCGGCCGCTCTGCGCGGCAGTCAGGGAGCGGAATGAAAAGTCAATCATCACCATAAGCCTTTTTCCTCCTCGGCTCATTCTATGCCCTTTCGCCCTTTTCTGCCACCAGAACAGCAAATCGCCCCAAAGCTCCAACGGAGCTTTGGGGCAAATATTTACAGTCCACATTGTTTCTGCCGGGAAGCTTTTGACGTGCAAAATCCCGCGCAGCGATTTTTTAGATTCACTTTTTTTCCAGCAAACACACCGCATGCGCGCTGATGCCCTCGCCGGAGCCGGTAAAGCCAAGGCGCTCCTCGGTCGTGGCCTTGACGCTGACGTCATCCATGCTTACCTGCATGGCCTCTGCCAGCTTTTCGCGCATCGCGTCAATATACGGCGCAAGCTTCGGCCTTTGCGCGATGACGGTCGCGTCCACATTTCCAACGCGCCAGCCGTGCGCGGTGATCACCGCCATGACCTTTTTTAAAAGCGCCAGACTGTCTGCGCCAAGATAGGCATCATCACTGTCCGGAAACAGCTTTCCAATGTCCCCCAGCGCGAGCGCGCCCAAAAGCGCGTCCATGATCGCATGCGTCAGAACGTCCGCGTCTGAGTGGCCATCAAGCCCCCGTTCAAACGGGATCTCGACCCCGCCCAGAATCAGCTTTCGCCCGTTTACCAGCCGGTGGACATCATATCCGTGCCCGATTCTCATTGGCCTCTCTCCTTTTTAAAATCAGCGCCGCAATTTCAAGGTCAAGGGGCGTTGTGATCTTGATGTTTTCCTCCGAGCCTTCGGTGAGCATCACCGTCATGCCGAGCGCCTCAATGGCCGAGCAGTCATCTGTCAGCGCGAGGTTCTTTTCCATCGCGCTTTGAAGCGCGCCTGTAAGCAGCGCCCGGTCAAAGACCTGCGGCGTCTGCGCAGCAAAGAGGGTCTTGCGGTCGGGCGTCTGGTCAACGCCTCCGTTTTTGGAGACCTTGATCGTGTCCTTGACGGCAATCGCGGGCGCAGCCGCGCCAAATTTCGCCGCCTTCAAAATAGCCTTTTCGATGACCTCTTTTGTCACCAGCGGCCTTGCCCCGTCGTGGACGGCCACAAGCTCTGTTTCCTCCGGGACGGCGGCAAGCCCGCGCATCACAGACTCCTGCCGGCTCTTTCCGCCCGGCACAACCACGCGCACCTTATGATACGGTGAGCAGACGCGGCTGATTTTTTCCAGCTGGTCCTCCCGCGCCACGACCACGATCGCGTCCACCATCTCATGGTCATCAAAGGCCCGCAGCGTCCGGCTCAGAACCGGAAGTCCGTCCAGCTCTGCCAGAACCTTATCGATGCCGCCCATGCGCGTTGCCGAGCCTGCCGCGACAATGACCGCCGCGCAGACTGGCCTTGACAGGCTGTTTTTTACCCGCCGCGCCGCGCGGAGTGTATCTCCAAGTCCCATGCTTCCTCCTTTGTATCCGAAAAGCCCGTAAATTTATGCAAGACTGTTCACGATCTCTTTATACGTTCTGCCGCGCACCATAAAGTTTTTAAACTGGTCAAAGGCCGCGCAGGCCGGGCTGAGCGTCACGACATCGCCCTTCCCTGCCGCCTTTCTTGCAAGCGCGACTGCCTCGCGCAGATTCTCTGCCTGCAAAATTTCAGGCTTACCCGCGCAGTACTCCGGCGCGTTTTCTACCGCCGCGCGGATTTTCTCCGCCGTCGCGCCGCAGAGCACCAGCGTCTTTACATGCTGGCAGACCTCCACGCCAAGCTCGTCAAACGGCAAATGCTTATCATAGCCGCCCGCAATTAAAATCAGCTTCTGATCAAACGAGTGAAGCCCCGCGATCGTTCTCGACGGGCTTGAGGCGATGGAGTCGTTATAATACCGCACACCGTCAAGCTCCCGCACCAGTTCAATCCGGTGCTCCACGCCGCCAAAGCTCCGCGCGACCGCGTCAATGTCTTCGTCTTTTACAAGACCCTCCACCGCGCAGGCCGCCGCCATGTAGTTTTCAACGTTATGGATGCCGGGAATTTTAATGTCCTTTGCCGGCATGATCGCGCGGCCGTCCCGGTAAAGAACGCCATCTTCCAGCCAGACGCCGTGCTCCGGCCTTCCCCGGCGCGAGAATTTCAGAACTCTGCCCGGCGCTTTTTCTGAAAAGCTGTTTGTGATCTCGTTGTCCATGTTCACGACCAGCGTTCCGTTTTTCCCCTGATGCAGATACACGTTTTCCTTGGCCGCAATATATTCTGCCATGTCCTTGTGGACATCGAGATGATTTGGCGCGAGATTCGTCACCACCGCGACATCTGCCGACTGCTGCATGCCCATGAGCTGGAAGGAGCTGAGCTCCACGACCGCAAAATCGTCCTTTCCCATTTCCTCCGCCTGCGGCAGAAGCGGCGTTCCAATGTTGCCGCCAAGCCAGACCGTGTAGCCCGCGTGCTTTAAAATTTCGGAGATGAGCGTGGTAGTCGTCGTCTTGCCGTCTGAGCCGGTCACGGCGATAATTCTGCACGGGCAGACGGCAAAAAACGCCTCCATCTCGCTTGTGATGCGCGCGCCGCCCGCGCGGAGCTTGCAAAGTGCCGGGATTTCCGGGTGCATGCCGGGCGTTCGGAAGACAACGTCTGCCTCCACGCCGTCCAAATACCCCTCGCCCACATGGAGCTTCGCCCCCAACTGCTCGAGCTCCAGCACTTCCTTGTCTAAGCTTTCGCGCGGCGTTTTGTCGCACGCGAGAACCGTCAACCCTCTTTCCAGCATCATCCGGATGAGCGGCCGGTTTGATACCCCGATGCCGAGCACGGCGATGCGCTTTCCCTTTAACGCTTCAAAATAAGCGGAAACCTTTTCATTCATAGAAACAGCCTCTTTTCTTTTCTGTGCCTTCATTATAGCCTCTGGATAAAAAAATTGCAACGCATTTGACATTATGCCGCAAATCAGGTAAAATAGCCCTGCGACCGGGACGGACAGTCGCGGGGCATGGCCCAACGGCCGTGTCATGAGGAAAGTCCGGGCTCCACAGGGCAAGGATAACGGGTAACGCCCGCCCAGAGCGATCTGAGGAAAAGTGCAACAGAAATATACCGCCGCGTCTGAATATCAGCTTCGGAAACCGCGTGAGTGTTTCCGGTCTGCGGCCTCAAATGGGGCCCCCGCGAAATCGAAGATTTCGTGGGGAAAAGGAGGAAGAACGGAACGGACGAGCTTTCGCGCTTTGCGCGGAAGCGAGGGATGTGAAGTTTCTTCCGACGCGGTAAGGGTGGAAACGTGCGGTAAGAGCGCACGCATCGGCGTGGAAGCGTCCGTTGCTGTAAACTCTATCCGGAGCAACACCGTGGAGGAAACGTATGGCCTGCCCGGCCGTTTCCGAGGGGGTGGCTGGAGCGCATTGGCAACGATGCGCCTAGATAGATGACTGTCGATTACAGAACCCGGCTTATAGACCCGATCGCAAAAGCCCCTTCACACCAGTGTGAAGGGGTTTTCTTTGCCCTTGCAGGGCAAACCGCGCTGTTTTTCTCTGCCGCAAGGCCGGGCGGTGCAAAATCGCTTATCGATTGCGATAAAGGAAGGTCACGATTTGGCCGCGTGTGCAGGTATCATCCGGGCTAAAGGTCTCGACATCTGTGCCATTGGTAATGGCATTCTCGACTGCCCAGTTGATGGCGTCCTCGCAATAAGAGCCTGTCTTCACGTCAACAAATCCGAAATTCTCATGCGCATCGTAGCATCTTGCGGCTCTGTGCAGGAAGGTCACGATCTGGCCTCTGGTGCAAGGCTCGTCGGGGCTAAAGTGGGTCTCGTCTGCGCCCGACGTGATGCCGTTTGCAACTGCCCAGAGGACAGCCTCAAAGTAATAATCGTCTGCATCGACGTCTTCAAACG
>CAZXIW010000027.1:18070-21274 GCA_964640905.1 uncultured Oscillospiraceae bacterium | reverse complement strand
AAACGCGGCCATCTCTTGCATGTGCGGCAGGTTTGCAGTAAAATAAAAGAAAAATCTGACGCTTTTGGAGGAATGTATGAGAAGAAGCTCCCGCCGCCGCGCGCGCCGTGCCTCGCCGCTCGTCTCCGCGCTGCTGGTTGTTCTGTTTTTGCTGGTTTGCCTGTTCGCCTATTCAGGCAGAGAGGAAGCGCCTGCACCCTCTGCGCCCGATGCAGACGCGCAGCTGGAGGTTCGCTTTCTGGACATTGGCCAGGGCGACGCCGCGCTTCTGACCTGCGGCGGCCAGACGCTTTTGATCGATGGCGGCAAGGTCAAAGAGAACCAGTATCTTGTCGCGCGGCTGAAAAGCCTCGGCGTTGAGCGGCTGGACGCCGTTATCTGCTCGCACCCGGATGAAGACCACTGCGGCGGCCTTGCCGCCGTGTTTGCGGCCTTCCCGGCAGAAGCCTTTTACTGCTCCGTCGACGCGTGGCACACCGAGGTCTTTTCTGACGTTCTCAGCTACGCCGGGGCGCAGGAATGCTCGCCCATTGTGCCAAAGCCCGGCAGCTTCTTCCCGCTTGGCGCGGCGAACGTGGCGTTCCTGGGGCCGGTCGCCGACTACGGCGATGACCCCAACGAGGGAAGCCTTGTCGTGCGCGTAAGCCTTGGTGAGATTTCGTTCCTCTTTACCGGCGACATGGGCTTTGAGGCAGAGGATGATCTGCTTGCCGCCGGGACGGATGTCTCTGCCACGGTCTTAAAGGTCGGCCACCACGGGAGCGCCGGAAGCTCCTCACAGGAGTTCCTCGCGGCTGTGGGCGCAGAATATGGCATCATCAGCGTCGGCGCGGGCAATGACTACGGCCACCCCACTGAGGCCGCCCTGAACCGCCTCGCGGCGCAGGGCATGCGCGTTTACCGTACCGACCAGCTCGGCGAGATCGTCTGCCGCACAGACGGCGTGGCGCTTGATTTCTCGTCCGAAGCGGACGTGCGTGAGCAGACCTGGACGAAGCTTCGCACAAGCAGCAGCTTTATCGGCAATTCCAGCTCAAAGGTCGTCCACACCGCCGACTGCGCCCGCCTTCCGGGCGAGGAAAACCGGGCTTATTTTGACACGCTTTCAGACGCACGCGCCGCCGGCTACCGCCCGCACAAGGCCTGCACCGGCGCGCAGGAATAAGGCGCTTGCGTTTTTCGCGCCAGACCGCTATAATGGCGCTTGTGACAAAATGAAAACGAGAGGAAGCGTCTACAATGCTTTATTATTTTCTTCTGCTTCTTGCCGGCGCGCTGCAGGGCGTCATGGTCTCGCTCAACGGCCAGCTTGGAAAATACTACTCCATGTTTGCCATCTGCTTTTTTGTCCATGGCATTGCGCTGGTGCTGCTTTTTATCTACCTGCTGTGCAAAAAGACGCGCTTTGATTTTCGCGGCGCGCCGTGGTATGTGTATCTGGTGGGCGTATTCGGGCTTGTGATCGTTGCAAGCTCCAGCTGGTGCACGCTGCATGTCGGCGCGGGCGTGATGCTGGCCGTGTCAACGGCGGGGCAGATCATCTCCTCGCAGCTGGTCGATCAGTTTGGTCTGTTCGGGATGCCGGTGCAGAAATTCCGCGCAAAGCAGCTGCCGGGCTACGCGCTTCTGGCGCTGGGTGTGCTGCTGGTCGTTCTGGGCTCGTAGGGAGGAAGAGGAAATGCTTATCTATTATGTGACCGCGTTCTTTAACGGCTTTTGCAACACCATCAACAAAATGACCAACGTCAAGTCCGGCCAGTGCTTCGGGACGGTCAAGGGGAGCTTTATCAACTACTTTGAGGCGACCTTTCTCTCCCTCGCCCTCGTCTTTCTGACCGCCGACCCCGCAGAGCTTGCGCCCGCGCATATCGCGACCACACCGGCGTGGGTGTATCTGGGCGCGGTGTGCGGGCTGGTGGCGATGGTGCTCATTATCATCGGCACACTGCGCACAAACGTGCTCGTCTCGTCCATTCTCGCGCTTGTTGGCAATCTCGGTATGGCGCTGGTGCTGGACTATGTGTTCTACGACGTATTCAGCTGGCTGCGCGTTGCAGGCATTTTGCTGATCCTGCTCGGCATCACCTGGATCGAGCACGCCAAGGCTAATGGGAAGGAGAACGTATAAAGCGCTTATAAAAATGGGTGAAAGCCTTTTGGCTTTCACCCTTGTTTGTTATCGCTCTGTGCCGAGGAAGAAGACCGACACCACGCCCGGGCCTGTATGCGAGCCGATGACAGGGCCAACGTAGTTGATGATGATCTCCTGCACGGCGCTGTGCGCGCGGATATAGTCGGCGATGAAGGCCGCGTCATCGTAGCAGTCGCCATGGCAGATGAAAATCGTCTGAGAGGAAAGCTCGACCGAGGTCGTCAGCGCCTTCTCCGCCAGCGCGATGAGCGAGGCCTTGCGGCCTCTGGCCTTGGAGACGTTTGCAAGATGGCCGTCATTGTCCATGTGCATGACGGGCTTGATTTGCAGCACTGTTCCAAGCGCGGCTGTACTGGCTGAGACGCGGCCGCCGCGCTTTAAGTACATGAGATCGTCCACCGTGAACCAGTGGCAGAGCTTGCGCTTGATCTCTTCCAGATAATCGCGCACCTGCTCGATGCTTTTTCCGGCCTGCTGCTGCTTTGCGCCGAGGTAGAGGTAAAGCCCCTGCCCAAGCGAGGCACACAGGCTGTCGACCGTGAAGAGCTTCCGCTCCGGATATTTTTCGCGCAGCTCGTCTGCGGCAATGCAGCCGGACTGGTAGGTGGTGCTCAGACCGGAGGAAAAGCCAACGAACAGAACATCCAGCCCCGCGCGCAGGCTCTGCTCCATCACGGCGCGGAAGCTGTCCGGGTTGACCGCGCTGGTGGACGCGACCTCGCCATTTCGGATGCGTTCATAAAAATCGTGGAAGCCAATTTCGCGGCCGTCTAAGTAGTTTGCGTAGGTCGTTTCGCCGATGGTAAAATGCAGGGGCAAAACACGAAGATCAAGCGCATCCGCCAGCTCCTGCGGCAGATCGCATGAGGAATCTGTAATGATTTGAAAGGTTTTCATCCCTTGTCTCCCTTCCTGAAAGTCTGGCCGTATTATACCGCATTGCGCCGGAAAAATCCATCTAAACTTTCCGTTTTTGCGCTCTACGATTCATTTCTCCAACTCTACCGGCAGCAGAGTGGCGTTTTGGGGGCAATTTGGCCGGCTTCGCCCGC
>CAZXIW010000027.1:0-17970 GCA_964640905.1 uncultured Oscillospiraceae bacterium | reverse complement strand
AACTCTACCGGCAGCAGAGTGGCGTTTTGGGGGCAATTTGGCCGGCTTCGCCCGCTATAAAAACGCGCAGAGGCCAATGTGTGCGATACAGCCCACATCGGCCCCTGCAAAGCATCTGCGCCTTTGGCGCAGGGCGGTATTTACAATGCGGCGACGGCGGCGAGCACGTCATCCTCCGTTGCGGCCATGGCGGCAAGCGTTTTTTCCAGCAGGGCATCGAGCTCCCAGCCGAGCTGCTCTGCGCCGCGGGCAATGACCTCGCGCGAGCACCCGGCGGCAAACTTCTTGTCCTTGAATTTCTTTTTGAGAGACTTCAGCTCCATGTCCTTCGTGCTCTTGCTCGGGCGCATCAGGGCGGCTGCCCAGATCAGCCCCGTCAGCTCGTCGCAGGCGAAAAGAACCTTTTCCATCTCACGCTCCGGCGCGACGTCGGCGCACAGGCCGTAGCCGTGCGAGACAATGGCGTGGATCATATCCTCGGGCACGTCCGCGTTTTTCAAAAGCTCAACGCACTTGACGCAGTGCTGCTCGGGGTAAAGCTCAAAATCGATGTCGTGGAGCAGACCAACGGTCGCCCAGTAATCAGCCTCCGCGCCATAGCCGAGCGCATTTGCAAAGTAGCGCATGACGGCCTCAACGGTCAGCGCGTGCTGCAAGTGAAAGTGATCGGAATTATACTGCCTTAAAAGCTCCCAGGCCTTTGTGCGTTCCATGTGAATGCCACCTTTCTGATCGGATTATTTTTATCTTACGCGATTTTTCGCCCCTGTCAAGGGCGCGGAAGAAAAAAGTGGGTTTTCCCGGATGCGCGCTGCGCCGCCTACTGGACATGGGCGTGGTTGTTGATATGCTCCATGCAGTAGCAGTAATAGCCGTTACACTTTGAGCAGTAGCGGAACTCCAGGTTCGGGTATTCCGTATCCGTCCGGCCGCAGACGGCGCATTTATGCCGGTAGGGGCGCTGGCCGGTCTTGCTCTGGTAGGAGCTTGCCCAGCTTGCGCCGGGGCGCTGCGCGCCGGAGGCATGGCGGTGGGCTTTGGGGCGGCGGTAGCGAAGCGCGTCCGGAAGAAGATTCTGCATCTCCCGGCCAAAGAACAGAAAATAGTTTGCCAGCGGCACAAGCGGAAGCACCCAGTAGAACCGGAACAGACCATAGGAAAGATACGACACGACCTCCAGCGCCGTCATGCCAAGATACACCCACGCCATCCACTTCATCTTGATGGGGATAAAGTACATGAGAAGCACGCGAAGCTCAGGCGCGATCGTTGCAACGGCAAGAAACAGACTGAGGTTCAGCGCCGTCGCCGTGGCGGGGTAGCCAAGCAGAAGGGCGGCAAGGTCGGTCAGCAAAATGCCCGTGAGATAATAGAGATTGAAGCGGAACGTGCCCCAGTGCTGTTCAAGGATTTTTCCGAACTGATAGTAGCAGAACAGGCTCACCGCGCTCAGCAGCAGCGACATGCCCGAAGCGTCGAGCAGATACGTAAACACATACGTGAAAAGCCGCCAGAGCTGCCCATGCAGCACGGCAGAGGGCGAGAAGCAGAGGAAGCGGTAGACCACCCGGCTTGGGTCAATGACAGACAAGCCGTAGGCGATGAGGTTTCCGATGGCGATGACGAGCATCAGATTCGGAATGCCGCGGTTGCGGTTTTTCAGGACAAAGCGTTCAAATTTTTTTCGCAGCTCTTTCATGGTGTAACCTGCCCTTTCGCGCCCGGTGCGGGCGCAGATTCGTTTTGCCTCCATCTTACAGGAAATGCGGAGAAAAATCTAGGTATAAAATGTGAACACCAGAAAAGCGTAGACAAAAGCAGCGAAGAATATACAAAAAAACGGTTGACATTTTACGAAAAGCACCTATAATAGAGTAGCAAACTGTTTCGGCGCGGGCAAATGCTTCCCGCGCGGCGCAGTTCAATTAAATAGCCTTATCAAGAGTGACGGAGGGAACGGCCCGATGAAGTCCGGCAACCTGCTTTTTGCAAGGTGCTAATTCCGGCGAAGCGATCGAAAGATGAGGGAATGTGAATTTCGTGCGCTTTGTGGGTCTGCCGCAAGGCGTGTTTTCTTTTCCCGGACAAAATGAGACAAAGGAGAATGCATGATGAACGACAAGAGAATTTTTACATCCGAATCTGTAACCGAAGGCCATCCGGATAAGATCTGTGACCAGATCTCCGACGGCGTTCTGGACGCCATTCTGGCAGAAGATCCGCAGGCGCGCGTGGCCTGCGAGTGCGCAACAACGACGGGCCTTGTGCTCGTGATGGGCGAGATCACCACGAGCTGCTATGTAGACATCGCGGGCATTGCGCGCGAGACGATCGCAAAGATCGGCTACGACAGCGCAGAATACGGCTTTGACGGCAGAACGTGCTCTGTCCTGACGGCCATCGACAAGCAGTCCGAGGACATCGCGATGGGCGTTGACGCGTCCTTTGACGATGCCGCGCAGACCGGCGCGGGCGACCAGGGCATGATGTTTGGCTACGCCTGCCGCGAGACGAAGGAGCTGATGCCCGCGCCCATCTCCTACGCGCACAATCTGACAAAGGCGCTCACCGCCGCGCGCAAGGAAGGTAAGCTCCCCTGGCTTCGCCCGGACGGCAAGAGCCAGGTCTCGGTCGAGTACGCAGATAACGGCGAGGTCACGCGCATTGACACGGTCGTGGTCTCGACGCAGCATGCGGCGGATATCGCAATTTCGGAGCTTCGCGAGGCCGTGATCGAGGAGATCATCAAGCCAAACCTTCCCTCGCGCCTTCTCGACAAGGACACGAAGTTCCTCGTAAACCCCACAGGCCGCTTTGTCATCGGCGGGCCGGTCGGCGACTCCGGCCTCACGGGGCGCAAGATCATCGTCGACACCTACGGCGGCTACGCCGCGCACGGCGGCGGCGCGTTCTCCGGCAAAGACCCGACGAAGGTCGACCGGAGCGCTGCCTACATGGCGCGCTACATCGCAAAGAATCTGGTCGCGGCGGGGCTTGCCGACAAGTGCCAGCTTGAGCTTGCCTACGCCATCGGCGTGGCGCAGCCGGTCTCCATCCTCGTTGACAGCTATGGAACAGGCAAGGTCTCTGACGCAAGGCTCGGCCAGATCGTGCGCGAGTGCTTTGACCTGCGCCCGGCGTCCATCATCAGGACGCTCGACCTGCGCAGACCCATCTACCAGCAGACTGCGGCCTACGGCCACTTCGGAAGACCGGAACTTGATCTTCCGTGGGAAAAGACGGATATGGTGCAGGAGCTTCTTGCAAAAGCGTAAAAAATAGAGTATTATTTGCTGGGAAGCCGAGACTGCCCAAAAGCTCCGGTGGAGCTTTTGGGCAGAGAAGCTGAACCTCGCGCCGTGCATAATTTGTCTGCCGTGGGCAGCCAAATTCCACACTTGCGAGGTGAGGCGTATTTTTCCGGTCGGCAGAGCCGCCGGATAAAATGGATTTCTATTTGCTTCGCGCCTGCGGGCGCGAACTCTGCGAGGCTTTTAAATGGTTTCCAGCAAAAAATATGCACTGGGGTGCGGGAGAACGCATCAGCGCTTTTTAGCAGGCAAAGGAAGGGAACTTCTTGTATGAAGAAAATTGAAATTATGGGCTGCGGCTACATCGGCCTGCCGACTGCCATCACCTTTACGCTGGCGGGCTATGAGGTCTGCGGCTTTGATATCAAGCAGGAGGTCGTGCAGCAGTTAAACGGCGGCAGAATCCACATCGTCGAGCCGGGGCTTCAGGAGGCTTTGACCGAGGCGCTGGCAACGGGCAGGCTGCATTTTACAACAGCGGTCGAGCCGGCGGATGTGTTCATCATCGCCGTGCAGACGCCCTACACGGAAACGGAGGATCACAAGCGCGTGTCTGACATGCGCTTTGTTGAGGCGGCGGCAAGAGAGGTCGGCGCGGCGGCAAAGCCGGGCGATCTCTGCGTGCTGGAGTCGACCTCGCCGCCCTATTCGACGCGCCTGGTCGAGAAAATCGTTTCGGAGACGAGCGGCATGGAGCCTTCGCAGTTTATGACGGCGCACTGCCCGGAGCGCATCATTCCGGGACGGATGCTTCTGGAGCTGCGCGAAAACGACCGCATCATCGGCGCAAACCGCAAAGAAGCGGCAGAGTATGCAAAGTCCATTTATGAAAAGGTCGTAACAAAGGGCACGATCCGCGTGACGGACGATCTCACAGCCGAGATGTGCAAGCTCACGGAAAACACCTTCCGCGACATTAACATTGCCTTTGCCAACGAGCTGAGCAAGGTCTGCGACCGGCTGGGCATCGACGTCTTCCAGCTCATTGAGCTTGCCAACTGCCACCCGCGCGTCAATGTCCACACGCCGGGTGTCGGCGTGGGCGGGCACTGCATCGCAGTTGACCCGTGGTTCATCCACGAAAAGTTTGAGGATATCACGCCGCTTATTTATGAGGCGCGCACGATCAACGACCAGAAGCCCGCGTGGGTAGCCGACCGCATCGCGCGCGACGTGAAGCCCGGGGCAAAGGTCGCGGTGCTCGGCATGAGCTTCAAGGCCAATATCGACGACACGCGCGAGAGCCCGTCGGTGCTCTTTGCGAACATCTTAAAAGCGCGCGGCTACGAGGTCATCGCCTGCGAGCCGTTTATCAGGGGCGACGTCGCGGGCTTCCGGAATCATACGCTGGAGGAGGCCATGGCGCTGTGCGACTACGCGGTCATTACGCTCACGCATAAGCCCTTCGCGGAAAACAAGGCCCTCATCGCCACAAAGCCCTATTACGATTGCGTGGGGCTGATGCGCGGATAATAAAGATAAAAGACTGCCGAATAGTTCGGCAGTCTTTTTTGCTATGCAAAAGCATAGCAAAATACACAATGCTGTGCTTACTGCTTTGTACATGAAAGCAGGGTGGCTTTAAGGCTCACAGGAAACGACAGTATCTAAGTTCAGAGACTGAATGTAGTTTTTGGTAAAAGCAATAAAGGCTTTGTCGATGGGGGATAAAATCAGATTTTTGTTGTAGACGATATCCATATAGCGAACAAAATTTAAGTTATTGATTTTTAAGGCAAGAATATTATCAAAAGAGGAAACCGCATAGTGATCCAGTGTGATAATTGCAACGCCGAGATTTTCCTTGGCGGCGCGAATGAGCGCAGTACTGCTGTCACTTTCAAGAACGGGCTGAACGGGGCGGTTATGGCCGGAAAAATAAACGTCAGTCGCCATGCGCGTCTGGCTGCCTTTATTACGAAAAAGAAGATTATAGGAAGCCAATTGATCTGCGTTTACTTCCTGATATTTTGCCAGAGGATGAGAGCTGTTACAAATTGCAACCAGTGGTGAATGATACAGCTCCTGATAGGATAAGCCGGAATGATGGTAAATAGAGCTCTCGCCAATGCAGATATCAAGCTCTGATTTCAACAGCATGGGCTCAATGGTAGACATGGAGTCCACAATGCAGTAGACATTGCAATTCGGGTATTGCTTCTGGAAGCGGGGAAGAATATCAGGGAGGAAATTTTCCCCAAATGCGATACCCGTTCCAAGGCGGAGGAAGCTTTGATATTTATGCTCGGAAATAGAATAACGAAGATTCTGGTCTATTTGCTGGATTTTTTTTACAGAGTTGTAAACGGTGATGCACGCGTCGGTTGGCTTTACATTTTTCCCCTGACGCTCAAAAAGCTTTACGCCAAGCTCCTGTTCGATGCTCTTGATGATGCTGCTGACCCCTGGCTGTGAAATATATAAGGTTTCCGCGGCGGCTGTAATTGAGCGCATTTCAAATACGGAGATAAAGACATTGATTTGATGTGTCGTCATATCGCATCCTCTTTTCTATAAGAAAAAGCTTATTGATTATAAGCTAATAATAATATTTTACAGAGCAAAAGTCTAGTGTTATATTTAATATGCATTAAGGCCTAATGTGCTCGCACGAGTTTATTCAGCAAAATGTATAAGAAAGGGAGCTAAATTATGTTTAAAAAAACGATCGCAACATTGCTTTGCGCAGTAATGCTTATCTCGATGATGGCAGGCTGTGCAAGTAAGGAGACCACCGTAGAAAAAGCGCCTGCTGAAACAGCAGCTGAAGCAGCAACTGAAACGACAGCTGAAACGGCAACTGAAGCGGCAACGGAAGCAGCACCTGAGACAACGGATGCAGATGTGTTTGCCGGCTTAAAAGAGTCTTTGAGTGGTATTGAGGCTCTTAAAGAAAAGACTGCTATTCGTTATGGCGACAGCGTTGGCTATCAGCTTTCTGTGCCGATTTACCTGGCATATAAATCGGGCATTTTGGCCGATTTGGGCGTAGAACTGGAATGGATTCCGGTTGCAAATGGACCGCTTCGTGTAGAAGCATTGGCCGCAGGCGAAATTGATCTTTTCGGAACGGGCATTGGCGGTATTGCAGTTGGCTGCGCACAGGGAAGCGCGATCATGCTGTCTTATATTAACGATGATTCCGTTGTTCAGAAGTTCTATGTTGCAGGCGATGATGCACTTGCAGCAGCAGCAGAAAACGATGCAGGCTTTATTGGAACTGCGGAAGATTGGAAGGGCAGAGAGGTTTATATGCAGGCTGGCTCCACGCTGCAGTATCTGCTTGGACATTCTCTCGGCAACATTGGCCTGACGCTTCAGGACGTTGAATGTGTCTATATGGATGCGCCGAACGTCAACGCGGCAATGTATGCAGGCAAGGGCGAAACCTGGGGCGTATGGAATTTCCAGTGCTATGATGCAGACCTTGAGGCACAGGGCTTTGCTCCGGTAATCCAGGGCTATGATGCAGGTATCCGTCTGGCAACTGCTTATGGAACAAGCGAAGAAGTATGGGCAGACGCGGTGAAGAAGGCTGCAATTGAAAAGATTCTGGAAGTTCACTATGCGATTGTTGACTGGATGCTGGCCTCGGATGAGAACATGGAGGTTGCTGCCAAGGTTCTGACAGAGTGGGGCGAGTCGGAAGGAACTGCTGTTCCCTATGAAGAGAATCTTGCCTATTTGAAGGAGACCAAATACTACACGCTGGAAGAAAACTATGAATTCTTCACGGAAGAAGTAACAAACGATAATGGCACGATGGTGAAGGCGCTGGATCTGCTTATGGGAATCATGGATTTCTATATTGAGCAGGGAAACTATCAGGAGTCTGACCGCGCATACATGATTGAGAATCAGAATGTCCTCTTTAATGCAGAAGGCCTGGACTATGTAAATTCTGTCAAATAAGGATAAAGCAACATAAATTGCGCAAATAAAAGATATCAAATAAGACATGGTTTGCAGGTATCCACCAGAATGGAGCTGCGGCTCGCCATTCTGAACGGAGAAAGCAAACCATGTCTGAAAATTCCAAAGCAAAACGAGGAAATCATTCAGGGGCAAATCAGAGATTGGTGCGCGGCGGCGCGGGCGAGACATTAGGCCGATGCGCCTGATCGCGCCACACACCAGCTCTGGCCCTGCGGTCGTCTTTTTAAGGCCGCCATTATTGCGCGGATGCCTTGCCGGAAGGGTGGCATGGACAAGCCCCTCGTTGATATGAATATAAAGCAAGGGATGGCAGACCTGGAAGCGTGCCATTGTCGGCAGGCTTCATTGGCCTGAAGACTGCAAATCATTTTTCACATAACTCTTGATAGTATCCGAAAATAGAATTTTGATAGAAGTGAAGTAAGTGGAGGGGTTATGAAAAGTCAATCAGCTGAAAAAAAGAAAAAAATCAAGTATAACATTATGACGCTCGTCACCTTTATTGTCTTCTTTTTTGTGTGGCAGTTTCTGGCGTCCAATGATATTCTGGTTGGAAAATACACGCCTTCTGTTTCTGAGGTCGTGAAGGCGTTTTTCTTTAAACTGGAAAATGTAGGCCCGGATGGGAACGTTCTTTGGAAAAACATTGTAACGAGTCTTCAAATCTCCGCAAGTGGTTTTTTCCTGGCGGTAATCATCGGCGTTCCGTTAGGGCTTTTAATGGGGTGGTATCCGCTTCTGGACCGGTTTGTACGGCCGATTTTTGAAGTGGTGCGGCCAATTCCTGCGGTGTCCTGGATTCCGCTGATGATCGTTTGGATTGGCGTTGGCGTTCAGGCGAAAGCGACAATTATTTTTCTGACTGCCTTTATTCCCTGCGTTCTGAATTCCTATACCGGAATTAAGCAGACCAATCGGACGCTGATCAATGTAGCAAATGTATATGGTGCGTCTAATTTTTATACGTTTTTGCATGTGGGTGTTCCTTCAGCAATTCCTATGATTTTTGCAGGGATGAGAGTTGCGCTGGGCAATTCATGGGGCTGCCTAGTCGCGGCGGAAATGCTGGCAGCATCGGCTGGACTGGGCTATATGATCAATATGGCAAGACAGTTTGGCAGAGCGGATGTTGTCGTGCTTGGAATGGTGATTATTGGCTTTATCGGGTATGGATTTACTGCGATTTTCTCATTTATTGAAAAGAAAGTTGTTGGGGGTGGCATTGTATGAAGCTTGAGAATTCTGTCGAGAATGGAAAAGACGTTCAAAATGGAAATCGTGCATACGGTTATCTGTATACGCTGCTGCCTGTATTGAGCATTGCCCTTTTTATCGCGTTATGGTTTTTGGGAGCATCGTCCAATCCGCTTGTTTTTCCGACGCCGTTCAGGGTGCTGGGAAAAATGAAGGAGCTTCTGTTAGCCCCGTTAGGCGGATATACTTTGTTTGGACATATTGCATGGAGTCTGCTGAGAGTATTTGTCTCTCTTTTGATAGCCATGCTGATCGGAATTCCGCTGGGCATTCTGATTGGCTGGAGTCCCAGCGTGCGGGCGACGATTGGTGCGATCATTGAATGCATCCGGCCAATCCCCATGCTGGCATGGATTCCGTTAATGGTTATGTGGTTCGGCGTGGGAGAAAAATCCAAAATTGTTATGATTACAATGTCGGCGGCAATGCCGATTATCGTAAACTCTTACACGGGAATCAAAATGGTTTCGCCATTATATCTGGATGTGGGAAGGATGTTTAATGCATCTTCACAAAAAGATTTGCTGATAAATATTGTGCTTCCATCTGCGCTTCCGACTATTTTTGCCGGCATCCGAAATGCAACAGGTATGGCATTGATGGTGGTTCTGGCGGCGGAAATGCTGGCGGCCAAGGCCGGACTCGGTTTTCTGATCAACAGAGGCATGGAGGTTTTTGATGTATCGCTGGTTATGTGTGGAATGGTGATTATAGGAGTTGTTGGTGCGCTGCTTGCTGTGTTAACAAATCTTTTGGAGAGGAAAATATGCCCATGGAACAGAAGTTTAATGTCAGAGTAAAATTAGAGAATATTGTAAAGTATTTTCCAAAAGGAAAAAATGACAGGACGCTGGCGGTAAATGGCGTATCCTTTGATGTTTATGATGGAGAGTTTCTTGTCCTTCTGGGACCCGGACGCTGTGGAAAATCTGTTCTTTTGAATATTATGGCGGGGCTTATGGAATCGGACAGCGGAACAGTTACGCTGGATGGGAAAGAGGTTTCCGGGCCGAATCCGGAGATGGGCATGGTCTTTCAAAAGACGGGTCTGCTGCCGTGGCTGAATGTTATGGAGAATGTAACCTTTGGACCCAAACGGCGTGGCGTCAGCAAGGAGGTTTATCTTCCGCTGGCACAGAAATATATCGACCTCGTTGGCCTGCATGGCTTTGAAAAGCATTATCCGTATCAGCTCTCCGGCGGCATGAAGCAGAGAGTTGGTATAGCCAGAGCCTATACAAATGAGCCGAAGATTTTGATTATGGATGAGCCTTTTGGCGCGCTGGATGCGCAGACGCGCTATACCATGGAAAATGAGATCCGGTCGATTGCGGAAAAGGATAAAAGAACGATCGTTTTTGTTACAAATAATATTGAAGAGGCGCTTCTTTTGGGAGACCGCATCATTTTATTTACAAATTATCCAGCACAGGTAAAGGAAATATATAACATCGATATGCCGAAGCCAAGAAACAGCATGAGCGCCGAATTCTTGAGACTGAGAAAAGAAATCTCAAATAACACAGATTTGGCGCTGTAGAAAAGGAGAGATAAGATGACGGATGAAGCAAAGATTAAAGTTGAACATCTTACGAAGCGTTTCGGAGAATTGCTGGTCTTGGATGATATCAGTTTTAATGTAAAAAAGGGAGAGTTTCTATGCGTTGTCGGCCCTACGGGCTGCGGCAAGACGACCTTTTTGAATCTTCTTACCAGAATATATACACCAACATCCGGCGAACTCTATATAGATGGAACTCCGGCAGACCCCAAAAAGCATAATATATCCTTTGCTTTTCAGGAGCCGTCGGCAATGCCCTGGCTTACGGTGCGAAAGAATCTGGAGTTTGGCTTAAAAATTAAAAAAGTACCAAAGGCGGAAATGGATAAACGCGTCGATCGGATTCTGAAGCTTTTGGGCATGGAGCATTTGCAGGATGCCTATCCGAAGCAGCTTTCGGTGAGCGAGGAGCAGCGGGTTATTATCGGCAGAGCATTCAGTACATATCCGGATCTTCTTTTGATGGATGAGCCTTATGGGCAGATGGATGTAAAAATGCGCTTTTATCTGGAAGATGAGGTTTTGAAACTGTGGAAGGAATTTGGAAGCACGGTTGTATTCATTACGCATAATATTGAAGAAGCCGTATATCTTGCAGAAAGAGTATTGGTGCTTACAAACAAGCCTGCGACAATCAAAGAAAGCATTCCCATCAATCTGCCAAGACCCCGGGATGTAACCTCGCCGGATTTTATTGAGCTTAGAAAGTATATCACAGAGCAGATCAAATGGTGGGAAGACTAGGATCGGGAGGTATTTATGCCGAATAAAGATAAGAAGAAACCCAATATTATCATGTTTCTTACAGACGACCAGGGGTATTGGGCTCTGGGCTGCAATGGAAATGAAGAAATTATCACGCCGAATATAGACAAATTGGCAGAAGAAGGCGCACGTTTTGAAAATTTTTACTGTGTCTCGCCTGTCTGCTCTCCCGCAAGAGCGTCGCTTCTTACCGGAAGAATTCCGTCCCAGCATGGCATTCATGACTGGATCAGAGAAGGCAACACCGGCGAAGGCGCAATTGAATATCTCAAAGGTATCAGAGGCTATACTGAGGATCTGGTAGAGCAGGGCTATACCTGCGCGCTGAGCGGCAAGTGGCACATGGGAGACAGTATTAATCCCCAGAAGGGTTTTTCAAAATGGTATACCCATCAGCGCGGCGGCGGAAACTATTATAATGCGCCAATGATTAAAAATGGCGAGCTGATTGAACAGGAAGGCTATGTAACAGACGCAATTACGGACAATGCAATTGAATTCCTGGATGAAATGCATGCAGAGGACAAGCCCTTTTACTTATCCGTACACTACACTGCGCCCCATAGCCCCTGGACGAATGGAAATCATCCGAAGGAGCTCATGGATCTGTATGAAAATTGCCCGTTCAACTCTCTGCCGAAAGAGGAGCCGCATCCGTGGGCGATCTTTTCCACGGCGCCTGATGCTCTGACAAGAAAGGATGTTGAAAATCCCAGAGAGTCCCTGATGGGATATTATGCAGCTGTGACTGGCGTAGACCGTAGCGTAGGTCGCATTATGGAGCATCTGAAGCAGATTGGTGCGGATGAGAATACAATTGTGATCTATACTGCGGATAACGGCTTCAATCTGGGTCATCATGGAATCTGGGGAAAAGGAAACGGAACATTCCCCATGAATATGTATGACACCTCGATCCGCGTTCCGATGATTATGTGGCATCCGGATTCCATAAAAGGCGGTACAGTCATCTCCGATATGATCAGCGCGTATGACTATATGCATACGATTTTGGAGTATGTAGGGTGCAAGGCAGAAGATCCGACGCTTCCTGGAAAAAGCTTTAAGCATATTCTGGAGGGCGGCCATCAGGCTTCGGATGAAGAAGGAATGATTGTCGTTTTCGATGAATACGGACCGGTACGCATGATTCGCTCTGAGCGGGATAAATATGTCTGCCGATATCCCTATGGCCCGGATGAGTATTATGATCTGGAAAATGATCCGGATGAGAAAAACAATCTGATTGAAGAGCCATCTGCGCAGGAGCGAATTTTGAAATTGCGCATTCATATGGAAAAATGGTTTGAAAAATATGTTGACCCGTCCAGAGATGGAAGAGGTGAAACAGTAACCGGAAATGGTCAGCTGGACATGGCGGGAAGTCATAGACAGCGGCTTCGCAATTATGAACCGAATGGATATGATTATTTCGTGAAAGCATAACGGCGGGCATGGTTATTTGGATTCAGGCGGAGAGCATCAGACGCCATCCGGATATGATTTCGCATGTGAAAGAAAGACTCCAGAACCACAAAAGTGGAATGGTGGAGATCTGTATTTGTGAGGTTGAGGATTTTCGATCCATAGAGGCCTTTGAAGGGCAGCTTGAAGCGGCGCGGCAGGAGCTTTGGGAAAAAGAACCGATAACATGCCGCGTATTTGTGTCGCCGCAGAAAATCAATCCGGAAACGGCGAAAATGCGATCAGGTGCTCGGACTGCGCTTATATTGAAGGCAGAGCAGCCTTGGGATAAGGACTCTGAAATTTTCCGGAAGGCGCTGGCATGCTTAACCGCCTGTGGCATTGTCCCGGAGGTTTACATTCCAATTTTAAGCGGTGGATTTTCAGAGGCGGAGCTGGCGCGGTTCTACAGAGAAATGGTGGACTGCGGGATTCGCTTCATGGATCTGGAGCACGTTTCTGCATACAGCCCGGAAGCCGCGCAGCGGTTGAAGCCGCAGATTGATGTTTTTTCTTATGAAAGACTGCTGAAAACGCTCTTTCAGCTATGGTGTACAGACCGCATGCAAGGGCGGAATATCAAAATTCGCGCCTTTGAGAATCTGGCTGGCGCAGTCTGCGGAGGAGAACTTTATCCCTGCGGAATCAGCGGCAGCTGCGGCGAATGCTGCTGGTGGACGGAAGCATACGGATGGGTTATGTGCAGGCGGGATCGGCTGAATGAGATTTCCGGAAAATGCAAATTATGCCGCTGGGTCAGCATTTGCCATCAGGGATGTGTATTGGAGTATCAGAAGGGGAGCGGGCAGGAAAACTGCTTTTGCGATGCCTATAGAAATTATTACGAATCTGCACTTCCAGGCATGCTTGATTTGCTCAGAGCTTTGAGACGGTGAAAAAGTGAAACAGATTATGAGGTAGATGCGAGTGAAGGATATCTCATTGATGATTAAGCCGGCATCTTCGTTGTGCAATATGAGATGCTGCTATTGCTTTTATGCGGATGTAAGCAGCTTGAGAACCGTTCAAAATTACGGAATGATGTCCCATGAGACGGTAAAGAAGATGCTGGAGCATGTGTTCTTTGACCTGGAAGACGGGGATAAAATTACGTTCTGCTTTCAGGGCGGAGAGCCGACACTTGCTGGAATCGCATTTTTTCAGATGTTCGTGGACGAGGTGCAGATACGGAAAAAGGGTGTTCTGGTCAGATATACGCTGCAAACAAATGGAACGCTGCTAAACGAGCAATGGTGCAAATTTTTTAAGGAGCACTGCTTTTTGATCGGACTTTCCCTTGATGCAATGGCGGGAAATCATAATAGAAATCGCATAACAGCAGCTGGCGAGGAAACCTTTAAAACTGTGCTTGCAGCAAAGAAGCTCCTGGAAGCATATCATGTGGAATACAATATTTTGACAGTCCTTACTGAGCAGCTCGCGCGGCATCCCAGACAGGTGTGGTCTTTTCTTGCGAAGCAGAAGATTCGCTATGTTCAGTTCATTCCCTGTCTGTCGAGCCTCCATTCTGATGCAGCAGCCCCCTGCTCCTTAACGCCAAAGCAGTTTGCCGCTTTTTACACAGATCTGTTCCAAATCTGGTATAGAGAATTTTTGAAAAATAATTATATCAGCATTAAGCTTTTCGATGATGTGCTGTCGCTGCTAAGCGCGGGGCAGCAAAATGCCTGCGGGATGATGGGGCGCTGTTTGCCGCAGATTGTTGTGGAGGCCGATGGGAGTACATATCCGTGCGACTTTTATGTACTCGATGAGTTCTGCACAGGAAATCTGACACAAATGACGCTGCGGCAGATTTATGAACACCCAAGCATGAGGAAATTCAGAGAAGCTTATCAGGAAAAGTCTGCGCATTGTGAAAGCTGCCGTTTTTCAGGAATTTGCGGCGGCGGCTGTAAGCGGATGCGCAGGGAGGTTTATTGTGCGCCCGGAATGGACAGCTGTGGGTACGAGGAATTTTTAAATGCCTGTATCGGGGAGCTGCAGCAGCTGGCGCGGTGGTTGAGGAAATAAAATACCCCAAAATAAAAAATGAATCTTGTTTGTATCATTATCAGCTTTCTGGCCTCTGCGGCAGGGAGCATATGTGGAATTGGTGGCGGTGTCATCATAAAGCCGGTACTTGACCTTTATGGCATCTATTCGGTCAGTGCCATCAGCTTTATGTCAGGCTGTACAGTTCTGGCTATGAGTACATATTCTGTAGTAAAAAGCAAATTACAGAAAAATACCTTAATCAGAAAAGAAATCAGTAATTACCTGGGGCTTGGCGCTGCGGGAGGAGGAATTTTAGGAAAACAGCTGTTTGATATTGTAAAAGCGCTCTTTGCAGATGCCGACAAAGTGGGCGCAATTCAGGCGGCGGTCTTGTTTCTCTTCACATTGGGAACAGCGGTTTATACACTCTGTCAAAAAAGAATTGTTACGTGGCATGTAAAAAACAAGGCTGCATGCATGCTTATTGGTGGCCTTCTTGGAATTATGTCCTCTTTTCTTGGAATTGGCGGAGGGCCAATCAATCTCGTAATCCTTTATTATTTCTTTTCCATGGACACAAAGGAAGCGGCAGAAAATTCTCTGTATATGATCTTCCTGTCGCAGGCAGCCAGTCTGCTTTTTACGATCTTCAGAGGGAATATCCCTGAGATATCGTGGATGGTGCTGATCTTTATGATTGCGGCAGGGATTCTCGGAGGCGCAGCTGGAAGAGCTGTAAATCGAACGGTTCATGCAGATGTAGTCAATAAGCTGTTTTTGACGCTGCTGGTAATCATCATGGGAATATGCTGTTATAATTTTTTTCGTTTGAATCATTGACAAGGCAGGAAGTATTGCGCTGCCTGTCACATCAGAAGAATGCTGCGATGGAGCTGTGCGGCGGATGCAGGAGGAGAACGTGGGAGAGTATTTATTGGGAATCGACGTCGGGACAAGTGCCTGCAAAGTGGCCTTGTTCGATTTGGATGGAAGGCTGGTTCGTAAGGCTTCTGCGGAATATGGGGTTCTTTACAGGAAGCCCGGATGGGCGGAGCAGAATCCTGCGGATTGGTGGGCAGGCGCGTGCTCTGCCATCAGGCAGCTGTTTGAAGCGCCGGGGGTATCCCCGGAAGATGTGCTGGGGATTGGAATTGATGGGCAGAGCTGGTCCGCGGTGGCTTTGGGAAAAAGCGGAGAGGCCTTAACAAATACTCCGATCTGGATGGATGGCAGATCAGAAGAAATCTGCAAGCAATTAAAACAGAAAATTGGAGAACGCGAGCTTTTTGGATTATGCGGAAATCCCCTGCAGCCAACGTATACGACGGGAAAGGTTCTGTGGTACAAGGAAAGTCTTCCGCTTATTTATGAAAGGACGGAGAAAATTCTTTCCTCCAACGGATATCTGGCGTATCGGCTGACCGGAGAAATCTGCCAGGATATCAGCCAGTGCTATGGCTGGCACTGTTTTGACATGAGAGCAGGAAGCTGGAACGATGAAGTGTGCAGGGCAATGGGGATTGATCCACGCCTGCTTCCGACAATCGTTTCCTGCGACCAGGTGATCGGGCGTGTCCATCAGGAGGCGGCAGCAGAAACCGGGCTGAAGGTGGGAACACCGGTTGTAGCCGGTGGTCTGGATGCAGCCTGTGGAACACTTGGCGCTGGCGTTTTCAAAGACGGAGAAACGCAGGAGCAGGGTGGACAGGCTGGCGGAATGAGTATCTGCATGGATGAATATCAAGCGGAAGCCAGATTGATTCTGAGCTATCATGTTGTACCGGGGAAGTGGCTGCTTCAGGGTGGCACAACAGGTGGAGGCGGTGTGATGCGATGGTTTGAAAAGGAATTTGCCGGTTATGAACGAATTATGGAAAAAGAAACTGGCAAGTCCTCTTTAAACCAGCTCAATGCGCTGGCCGAAGCCGTAGCGCCGGGATGCGATGGCCTGATTTTCCTTCCGTATATGTCAGGAGAGCGCTCTCCTATCTGGAATCCGAAAGCAAAGGGTGTATTCTATGGCCTCGATTTCTCAAAAACAAAGGGGCACATGGTACGAGCCTGTATGGAAGGCGTCGCGTTTTCTTTGAAGCATAATCTGGATGTTGCAGAAGCGGCAGGTGCGCATGTGGAAAAGCTCTGCGCCGTGGGTGGCTCTGCGAAGTCGCACGTATGGACACAAATCAAAAGCGATATTACAGGAAAACCGATCAGTATTTCTGGCTCTGAGGAAGCAACTGCGCATGGAGCGGCATTGCTGGCCGGTGTGGGAATCGGATTGTATCGATCTTATGAGGAAGCGGTTTCCAGAACAGTTCATGAGGTTCGACGGCATGAGCCAAATCTGGAAAACACAGTGCGTTATAAAGAAGCATATGAAAACTATCTTTTGACTTATGAAGCCTTAAAAAGCCGGATGAGATAGCCAGAGAGAAGCAGGAGGAGCGAAACAATGAAAGCGGGAGTTGTACACGCAAGAGAGGACATCCGATATGAAGAAATTGAGAAGCCGCAGGTGCGCCCTGGACTGGTGCTGGTCAAGGTAAAATATACTGGCATCTGTGGCTCGGATGTGCCGAGAGTCAATGGAGATGCCTGCCATTTCTTTCCTAACGTTCTGGGACATGAGTTTTCCGGCGTTGTGGAAGAAACCGGGGCAGGCGTCACTTCGGTGAAGCAGGGAGACCGCGTAGCGGGAATTCCGCTGATTCCCTGTATGAAATGCGAGGATTGCCAGAAGGGAAATTATTCTCTTTGTAAGCATTACAGCTTCATTGGCTCCAGACAATTTGGAAGTCTGGCGGAGTATGTGCTGGTGCCTGCGCAGAATGTTGTAAAATTTTCGGAGAAAGTATCCTTTGAGCAGGGCGCATCATTTGAACCGGCTACGGTGGCGCTGCACGGTCTGGAGCGTTTGAATTATAAGGGCGGCCGGACTGTGGCGATTCTGGGCGGCGGTACGATCGGCCTTCTGACCATGCAGTGGGCAAAGATCTTTGGCGCGGCGAAAATTGCGGTGTTTGATCTTGTTCCGGAAAAGCTGGAGCATGCAAAAGCACTGGGCGCGGATGCTGCAATCAATACAATGCAGCCGGACTTCATGGAGCAGGCAATGCAGCTCACAGAGGGAAAGGGCTTTGATTACGTATATGAGACGGCTGGAAATGCGGTTACATTGAAGCTGGCATTTCAGCTTGTCAGAAATCAGGGAAGCGTATGCGCAATCGGTACGCCGACAAAGGAGCTGACATTTTCAGTGTCGGAATGGGAATGCCTGAATCGGAAGGAATTTCTGCTGACGGGCTCCTGGATGTCTTATTCTGCGCCGTTCCCGGGGCATGAATGGGCATTGACGGCGCATTATTTTGCAACTGGTGATTTGAAGTTTGATGATTCTTTTATTTTCCAGAAAAGAGGGCTCTCGGAGATTGCAGAGGTATTCCGTCTCTATAAAACTCCGGGAGCGGTAAAAGGGAAGATCCTCATAGACAGCGAGCGATAAAAAACAGCAGAGACTCAGCTGCTGAGAGACTGCTTAAAAGACAAAAGACTGCCGAATGTTTCGGCAGTCTTTTTTGCGCTATGCGCAGGGGTTGCGGCGCTCAGGGCAGCACCTCATAGCCCGCACGGTAATGTCAAGAGTTATGCGCAAAATTGATTCTGGTCTCTGGTAGAAATCTA
>CAZXIW010000026.1:0-21537 GCA_964640905.1 uncultured Oscillospiraceae bacterium | reverse complement strand
CCGGTACACCTGATTTCGAGTCAGGGCCGTTATAACCACTTCGATACCACTCCGTATGAAACTTTGCCTTGGTATTATACCAGCCCTTCGGTATAAAATCAAGCGTTTTCTCGCGCTTTTCTTCCGTTTCTTTTTCTCCGCCGCCGTCTGCGGCAATTTCACAAGACACAGACGCCAGAACGGGCGGAAAACTGTAGAAGCTTCCCATTGCAAATTCCCCTGCGCAGTGCTATAGTATGCTCCCGCCGGGGTCTTTCCGGCAATCATTTTGTTTTCAGGAGGCTTTTGCCATGCAATACGATCCGCGCAATCTGACGCGCGGCAATCTCTGGAAGCAGATGCTGCTGTTCAGCCTGCCGCTGATGGCCTCGAACCTGCTTCAGGTGCTTTTCAACATGTCTGACATTGCTGTTGTCGGGCAGTTCGCCGGTTCTCACGCGCTCGGCTCGGTCGGCTCAACGTCCACTCTCGTCACGCTTTACACCGGCTTTCTGATCGGCATGGGCGCGGGCATCAACGTTCTGACCGCAAGATTTCTCGGCGCACGCGAGCAGACCGACGTCCGCGAAACCGTCCATACCGCTGCGGTACTCTCGCTGGCGATGGGCATTCTTTTTGCCGCGCTGTGCTTTTTCCTGGCGCAGCCGCTTCTGACGCTGCTCGGCACAAAGGACGAGCTGATCGACGGCGCGATTTTATACCTGCACATCTACGCGTTCGGTCTGCCGGCCATGGCGCTTTATAATTTCGGCAGCGCCATTCTGACCGCCTCGGGCGATACCCGCCGCCCGCTTCTGTTTCTTGCCATCGCGGGCGGGCTCAATGTCTGCCTGAACCTGTTTTTCGTCATCGTCTGCAAGATGGCAGCCGGCGGCGTTGCGCTGGCAACGATTTTGTCGCAGTATGTTTCCATGGCGCTTGTGCTGCGGGTGCTGCTGCGCACGCAGGAGCTTTACCGGCTGGATCTCAAGCACTTCTCCTTCAGCACCGAAAAGGCGCGGCGTATTCTGGCGCTCGGCGTGGCCTCCGGCCTTCAGCACGCGATTTTCTCGCTGGCCAATCTTTTCATCCAGTCGGCCATCAATACCTTTGACGCCGCCGTGGTCGAGGGAAACTCCGCCGCAGCAAACGCAGACTCGCTGGTCTACGAGGTCATGGCCGCCGTCTATACCGCCTGCTCCACCTTCATCAGCCAGAACTACGGCGCGCGGCAAAAGCGCCGCGTGCGCCGGGTCTACCACATCTCGCTTCTGTATTCCTTCGGCGTGGGCGCAGTTCTGGGAATGGGGCTGCTGCTTTTTGGCGAAAGCTTTCTGCACTTCTTTACGCCAGACCCCGCTGTCATTTCCGCCGGAATGGAAAAGCTGCGGATCATGAGCTGGAGCTACGCCTTTTCCGCGTTTATGGACGCGCCGCTTGCCGCCTCGCGCGGCCTTGGGCGAAGCGCTGTGCCGATGGTGATGGTCATCCTCGGCTCGTGTGTGTTCCGCGTGATCTGGGTCTATACGATCTTCGCCAGATTCCAGACACTGACGTCTTTGTACCTGCTTTACATCTTCTCCTGGTCAATTACCGCCGTCATGCAGATGCTCTATTTTTTCCACTGCTACAAAAAGCAGACCGCCGACTGGCCCGAGGCCTCGTGCCCTGCCTGATAAACAAGTTCCCCGGAAGGCGTATCGCCCTCCGGGGAATTTTCTATGTCTTTTTGATGAACTGCTCGCCGCACTTCGGGCAGCGGATATTGATGCGCCCCTTGCCGCGCGGCACGCGCACGACCTGGCGGCAGCGCGGGCAGGTAAAGTAACGGTTCTGCCGATCCTTCAGGCGCGTAAACATGCGCTGGAAGGCCGCATTTTCCCGCCGCCGCGCCTCAATATTCCGCGAATACATCCGGAAAATCGACCACAGCAGCGGCACATAGGCCAGCGTGTTGAACACGCCCATCCACGCCGCCAGCAAGCGGCTTCCGACCGAACCGATCAAAATCAGAATTACTGCAAAAATCAGCAGCCACTTATTAAGAGAATCTGCTCCGTAGCGTCCATACATGAACCGCCGCAGCGCATCGCCCAGCTTCTGAAACATGACAGAGCCCCCTGTTTCTTGTAATTCATTGTCACTCATTATACTGTTCTGTCACGGAATTTACAACAAACGAAGGCTATTGTTTAAAAAAAGTTTACGCTTTTTCACCCTTTTTGACGCTCAGAACAACGATTCCACCAAGAACCAGCGCAATGCCAAGAAGCCCCGTCAGACTCAAGGGCTCATGGAAGACAAGTGTCCCAAAAATCGTCCCGACGACCGGCTCGGTCGAGGCCAGGATTCCCGCCCGGCTCGACTCCATCCCCTCAAGCCCCTTCGTGTAGAAGCTGAAGGCCAGGAAGGCCGTAACGCAGCCCATGGCCAGCGCCCAGAAAACGATCGTATGGTCGGCAGCAATGGTGCTGGCGATGAGCGGCCAGTTGGCAAAGGGCGCGCCGCCCAGCATGCAAAACAGGAAGGTATAAAACGTAATGGTCCACGAGCCGTAGCCCCGCTCGATGGCGTAGCGGCTGAAGATGGAATAGAGCGCGTAGAAAAAGCCAGAGCCAAGGCCAAGCAGCAGCCCCTTCATGGACACCGCGCCCGCGCTCCCCAGCCCGGAGACCAGACAGCAGCCGACAAAGGTCATGCCAAGCGCCAGAAGCTTTGCCCGCGTCAGCTTTTCATGGAACAGGAAAATGCTCAGAATCATGATGACCGCCGGCGCAGTATATAAAAGCACGGCCATCACGCTCAGGCTCGTCTCGCGCATGCCGGAAAAATAGCACCACGAAAACAGGAGCAGACTCACAATGCCAGTACCAAGAAAACACCAGAGATCTTTGAGCCGGATGCGGAACTGGTCTCTTGCAAAAATCAGCATATAAAGCCCGACAAACAAAAGCCCCGTCATCATCCGCGCCTGCACGATGTCCATCGCATACAGCCCCGCCGCATTAAGCCTGCGCACAAAAATGCCCATGCTGCCCCAAAGTGTCCCTGCCAGAAGCACATAGCCTGTTGCCGCTGTTTTTTTCATATATCTCTCTTCTTCCGTTTTTTATTTCTGTATCTGCTGTCTGCCGCCTTGCTCACGGCACAAAATTACAACCGGGATCTCCGGCTGGTTTCCAATGCGAACCGGAAGCCGCCTGCTGCCGCCAAGGCCACGGCTGACGGCCAGAACCGTCCTCCCCTGCTGAGAAAGCCCCGCCGTAAAGTCGGGGAACAGCTCATAGTGCGTGCCAAAAACCGCGCCGACAAACGGCAGGCGGACAACGCCGCCGTGTGCGTGGCCGCTGAGCACCAAATCAAGGCCAAGCGCCGAAAAGCGCGCAAGCTGGTCGTTTCGGTGGCACAGGAGGATGGTATAGCGCGCACCCTCGGCGGCGCGGAGCTCTTTTATGAGCGCCTCCGGCGTTTTCTGGTCAGCAGGGCCATTTCGGTCGTCTATCCCCGCCAGAAGGATCGTCTCGCCGCCGCGCGTGAGGCGCAGATAGCTGTTTTGCAGGCGCGTGATCCCGGCCTGCTTCAGGCTTTCAAAAAGCTCTGCCCGGTTTTTCATCCGCCACTCATGATTGCCCGTCACATAGACGCAGGGCGCAATGGCGGCCAGGCGCGCGAAAAGCGGCGAAAGCGTCTGCAAATCGGTGTGCTCGTCGGCAATGTCGCCCACAAGGGCGATGAGATCCGGCCTTGCCCGCTCCACGGCGGAAAGAAGGCGCGCATGCTCCTTCCCAAACACTCTGCCATGAAGGTCTGTCACCAGCGCAATGCGAAAGCCATGGAAGCCCGCCGGAAGCGCCGGAGACGAAACGCAAAGCGCATGCACACCAATGGTAAAATTGCCGACCCAGCACAGCCCGGCCAGAACCGCCGCCAGCGGCAGATACCGCAGCGCACCCGCGCGCTTTTTAAAAGGACGCATCCGCCCGCCTCCCCGCCTTCGCTGTTTGCCAACATTCTATCACAGCCCCTTCGCAAAAGAAAGAGTTTTTCGCCCCGGCCTCCGGGCTTTTGCGCGCAGGCGTATTTTCCTCCTCCCGCGCCCGATGTGCGGCGTTTTTTAGCTTGCCGGGGCAAAACGCACATGCTTTGCCCGAAAAGCGCACGAAAGCTTTCAGGCAGCTGCAATTGTTCACGATTGTCCATGCTTTTCTGGTTGTGCTTGGCGCACGGAGATGTTATAATGATAAGAAGAAAAATAGCGCCCCGCGTGGGCGCGGATGGATGTGTAACGGAATTGAAGTACGGAATCTGGACGATCTCGTCCTATGAAACGCAGGCGGCAGCGGCGCTGCGCCGCGCGGGCTGGTCGGCGATCACGGCAGCTGTTTTGTGCAGCCGGGGCTATGACACGCCGCAGGCCGCCGCAGAGTTTTTATCGATCGATGCACCGCTTTCTGACCCCTTTGCGCTGGTGGATATGGAACCGGCCGTCCGGCGCGTCCGGCGGGCGCTGGAGCGGCGTGAGCAAATCTGCGTATTCGGAGACTACGATGTAGACGGCATCACGGCGACCTGCCTTCTGACCGATTTTCTGCGAAAGCGCGGCGGGCGCGTCACAAGCTATATCCCCGCCCGGCTGGAAGAGGGCTACGGGCTCAATGAGCTTGCCGTGCAGGCGCTGCACGCGCAGGGCGTGCGGCTGATTATCACGGTCGACTGCGGCATTACCGCAAGCCACGAGGCAGAGCTTTGCCGCCAGCTTGGCATGGATCTTGTCATCACCGACCACCACGAATGCAAGGAGCTTTTGCCGGAGGCCATCGCAGTCGTTGACCCGCACCGCAAGGATCAGCCTGAGCCGGTCATGGAAATGGCGGGCGTTGGCGTGGCCTTCAAGCTCGCCGCCGCGCTCGCGGGCGACCAGCAGGCGCTGCTGGAGGAATACTGTGACCTTCTTTGTCTGGGCACTGTCGCAGACGTCATGCCGCTGACGGGCGAAAACCGAACCATGGTGCGCCACGGCCTGCGGGCGCTGGCCAATCCCAAGCGTGTGGGACTGGCGGCGCTGATGGCAGAGTGCGGCGCAGTCCATCCGCCCATCACAGCCGGGATCATCGGCTATACGCTCGCCCCGCGCATCAACGCCGCCGGGCGGATGGGGCATGTTGAAATTGCAACGGAGCTGTTTTTGACGACAGACGCCTCGCGCGCCGTAGAGCTGGCAAGCCAGCTCTGCCGTCTCAACCGCAGGCGGCAGGAGGTCGAGACCGGGATCTACCGGCAGGCCGTCTCCATGCTTCCGGCAGGAAAAGCGCCGAAGGCGATCGTTCTGGCCGACGAGACCTGGCATCAGGGCGTGGTCGGCATTGTCGCCTCGCGCCTTGCAGAGGAATACAGCTGCCCGACGTTTCTCATCTGCCTCGACGGCGAAAAGGGAAAAGCCTCTTCCCGCTCTTACGGCGGATTTCATCTGTTTTCCTCGCTTGAGCAGCTTTCCGATCTTCTGGAAAGCTACGGCGGGCATGAGCTTGCCGCAGGCTTTACCATCCGGCGTGAGCAGATTGGCCGCTTCCGTGAGCGGATTCTGGAGCTGACGGACGAATTTTCCCGTTCGCCGGAGTGCGACTCCGCGCTCAAGATCGACTGCGAAATCCCGCCGCAGCTTCTGACCGTGCAGAATGTGCAGCAGCTCGACGAGCTTGAGCCCTGCGGCGCGCTCTGCCCCCGGCCGGTGCTGCTGCTGCGCGGCCTTACCATTACCGAGCTTTCCGAGGTCGGCGGCGGCAAGCATCTGCGCCTACGCCTGTCGGCCAACGGCTATCATTTTAACGCAATTTTCTTCTCGACCACCGCGCAGCTGGCCGCTGTGGCGCTGGGCGACGTGGTCGACATCGCCTATACGCCGCAGATCAACGAATACCGCGGCGTGCGCACCGTGCAGCTCAACCTTCTTGACATCCGCCCGGACGAGCCTTCGCGCTCCCATCTCAAGGCCGGAAAGACGCTCTACCGCCGCCATACGCAGGGGCAGGCGCTTTTGCCGGAGGAGGTTGACGGGCTTTTGCCCACGCGGCAGGACTTCGTGATCGTATGGCGCTACCTGATTGCAAACGCGCAGGAGGACATGGTCTGCGAGGAATTCGGCTGTCTGGCGCGAAAAATCGCCCGCTTCGCAGGCTTTGCCTGCGCGCCCGGGAAAATCCGCATCTGTCTGGACGTTTTTCAGGAGCAGGGGCTTTTGCAGCTTGAGCAGCGGCCAAAGCTGCTGGCCATCCGGCTCACCAGCGACGGCCGGAAGGTCGATCTTGCGCAAAGCGCCATCCTTCTTCATCTCAAAGAGCTAAAGGCGGGAATCTGAATGGAAACAAAAGAAGCACGTTATGCCTCCATGATGCAGGCCATCGAGCGCTATTCCCCGGCGGCCGATCTGGAGGAAATTCAAAAAGCATATGAATATGCCGACCGCAAGCACCAGAATCAGCTGAGAAAATCCGGTGAGCCCTATATCATCCACCCCCTGGCGGTGGCGGAGATCGTGGCCGAAATTGGCCTTGATACCGACGCCATCGTCGCCGCGCTGCTGCACGACTGTCTGGAGGATACGGACGCAAGCTTTGATGAGCTGTCAAAAATGTTTGGCCAGACGGTAGCAGAGCTCGTCGAGGGCGTCACAAAGCTCACGCGTGTGCAGTATTCGACCACCGAAGAGCAGCAGATGGAAAACCTCCGCAAGATGTTCATGGCCATGTCCAAGGACATCCGCGTCATCCTCATCAAAATTTCCGACCGGCTGCACAACACCAGAACGCTCGAATACCAGACGCCTGCCAAGCAGATCTCCAAGTCCATGGAGACGATGGAAATTTACGCACCGCTGGCGCACCGGCTCGGCATGCAGAAGATGAAGTGGGAGCTGGAGGACGTCTCGCTTCAGTATCTTGACCCCAACGGCTATCACGAGATCATCAACTTCCTGCGCGAAAACGAGGCCAGCGCGCAGAACTTCATGAATGCCATCCAGTCGAAGATCACAGATCGGCTTGCCTCCGTTGGCATCCATGGCTCAATTTACGGCAGGCTCAAGCACACCTATTCCATCTACCGCAAGATGCGCGCGCAGAACAAGACGATCGACGAGCTGTATGATCTCTATGCGTTCCGCGTGATCGTCGATAACATCGCCGACTGCTATAATGTCCTTGGCCACATCCATGACCTCTTTAACCCCATCCCCGGCCGCTTCAAGGACTATATCTCAACACCGAAGCCCAACATGTATCAGTCGCTCCACACGACCGTCATCGGCTCACAGGGCATTCCCTTTGAGGTTCAGATCCGAACCTGGGAGATGCACCAGACGGCAGAATACGGCATTGCCGCGCACTGGAAATACAAGCAGCAGGCAGGGGACGGCTCGGAAAAGGAATTTGAGTGGGTCCGGCGGCTGCTGGAAAACCAGCAGGACACGGAAGCCGACGACTATATCCATTCGCTCAAGGTCGACATGTTTGACGACGAGGTCTTCGTCTTTACCCCGCGCGGCAAGGTCATGAGTCTTCCCTCCGGGTCGACGCCCATCGACTTTGCCTACGCCATCCACTCAGCCGTCGGCAACACCATGATCGGCGCAAAGGTCAATAACCGCATCGCAAGCTACGACCAGGTGCTGCGCAACGGCGATATCGTGGAAGTCCTGACCTCGAAATCCGCCAAGGGCCCCAGCCGCGACTGGCTGACGATCTGCCGCTCCAACCAGGCGCGCATCAAGATCAAGCAGTGGTTCAAAAAGGAAAAGCGCGAGGAAAATATCATCCGCGGCAAGGCAAGCTTTGAAGCAGAGCTTCGCCGCATTGGTATCAGCCCCGATATCATTCAGGCAGAGGATGTTCTGCCGGTCGTTCTGCGGAAGGTCAGCTTTGACTCTCTTGACGATATGTACGCCGCCATCGGCTTTGGCGGCCTGACCGCCGTCAAGGCTGTTGGCCGCATCCGCGACGAGCTGACAAAGGCCACCAAGGCCGTCATACCGAAGGAGCTTTTAAACATTAACAAGCAGCAGCCCGCCGTCAATGCCGCAGGCGTTATCGTGGAAGACATCGGCTCGTGCATGATCAAATTCAGCCGCTGCTGCACGCCCGTGCCGGGCGATGAGATCATCGGCTTTATCACCAAGGGCTACGGCGTATCCGTTCACCGGCGCGACTGCCCGAACGCCAGAGCCGCCAGCGACCCCGCGCAGGCCGGGCGCTGGGTGAGAGTTACCTGGGCAGAGAGCCCGGAGGCAACGTTTACCACCGCGCTGGAGGTCGACTCCAGCGACCGCGACGGGCTGATGCTGGACGTGGCAACAATTCTGACGAGCCTGCGCCTGCGGATGAACGAAATGTCCGCCCGCTCCGTTGGAAGCGGCCGGGCGCTGGTGAGCCTTGTGTTCCAGGTTCACAATCTGACCGAGCTTCAAAATGTAATTGCGCGTCTGCGCGGCATCTCCGGCGTCAGCGCCGTGCGCCGCGCCGAGGGATAAGGAGAAGACATGAAAGCAGTCGTTACGCGGGTCAATTCCGCCTCTGTTTGCATCGACGGCCAGCTGAAGGGCCAAATTGGCCGGGGATTTCTGATCCTGCTTGGCATCGCGCCGGAGGATACCCCGGCGCTTTGCCGGAAGCTTGCCGAAAAAATTCTTTCGCTTCGCGTCTTCCGCGACGAAAACGATAAAATGAACCGCTCGCTTGCCGATGTTGCGGGCGAGGTGCTTGTGGTCAGCCAGTTTACGCTCTATGGCGATGTCAGCCACGGCAGACGCCCAAGCTTTATTGGCGCGGGGAAGCCGGACATTGCCATTCCGCTTTATGAGCAGTTTCTGGCAGAATGTGAGCGGCTTGGTTTTCCGCCGCAGCACGGCGAATTTGGCGCATATATGCAGGTCACGTCTGAAAACGACGGGCCTGTGACGCTGATCGTGGATACCAGAGATTTAAAATAAGGGGTGCGCTTATGGAAATTATCACGCTGCCCGTTGGGGCGCTGCAAACCAATTGCTATGTTGTCTTTGACGAGGCAACGCGCGTGTGCGCGCTTGTTGACCCCGGCGCATCGGCGCAGCGGCTGCTCGACACGCTGCATGCGCAGGGGCTGAAATTAAAATGCATTCTGCTCACACACGCACACTTTGACCACACCGGCGCGCTGCGGGCGCTTCATGAGGCATATGCCGATGTGCCGATCTACGTCAGTGCGCTCGATACCGACGAAGCGATGAACATGAGCCATGGAAATCTTCTCTACACCGAGACCTTTCTGGATGGCGACGAGATCTCCTGCGCGCCGCTCTGCTTCCGCGCACTCTCTACGCCCGGCCACACGCAGGGCTCGAGCTGCTTTGTCTGCGGCGATGTGATCTTCTCCGGCGATACGCTCTTTGCCGGGAGCTGCGGCAGGACAGACTTCCCCGGCGGCTCACACGCGCAGATGCTGGCCTCCTTAAAAAGACTCGCCAGCCTCCCCGGCGACTACCGCGTTCTGCCCGGCCATGGCGAAAGCTCCACGCTGGAAGAAGAGCGCCGGACAAATCCCTACATGCGCGAGGCTTCGCGGGTATGAAGCTGTATCTGAAAAACCACACCGAGCGCTACCCCGTCGAGCAGCTGCAAATGCAGCTGTTTCCGGGCGAAGCGTCGGAGTTTACCGAAAAGCCCTTTACAGGCGACGGGACGGTTTCCTCTCTTTCGCGCGGAAAAAGCTATCTCACCGCGACAGCCAAGGTCACCTGGCGCGGAAAGACCGGCTTTGCCGCGCGCCGGGTTCTTCTTTCGCAGGCAGATGTCCGCATGACGCGGCGCATCCTGCAGCAAAGCTATTATCTGGCCGCCGTGAAGGTTCTGGATACCACGCCGCCCTGGGGCGCGCTCTCCGGCGTCCGGCCAACAAAGCTTTCAAGTAAGTGCATGTTAGACGGCGGCAGCGAAAAGGACGCACGCGATCTTTTAGAAAAGACGTATTTTGTAACGCCTGAGAGAAGCCGGCTTTGCGTCGATGCCTCGCGCCACACGGTGCAGGCGGCAAAGCTTCTGCGCCCCAATGACTTATCGGTCTACATCGGCATCCCCTTCTGCCCCACGCGCTGCTCCTACTGCTCGTTTGTAAGCGAGTCCATTGAGCGCTTTGGCGCTTTCCTGCCGCCCTATTTAGAGGCGCTGCACCGGGAGATCGCCTACACGGGAAAGCTCCTTGCAGCGTCCGGCTACCGCATCCGCTCACTTTACATGGGCGGCGGCACACCCACGACGCTTTCTTCGGCGCAGATGAAGGCGCTTCTTGCGCGCATCAACGAGAGCTTTGATCTTTCTGAATGTCTGGAATTTACCGTCGAAGGCGGCAGGCCGGACACGCTGGACGAAGAAAAGCTCCGGGTCATTTTTGACGGCGGCGCGACGCGCATCTCCATTAACCCCCAGACGATGGCAGACGATGTTCTCGCGCTGGTTGGCAGACGGCACACAAGCGCGCAGACGGAGCTTGCCGTCCGGCAGGCGAAGGCCGTCGGCTTTCAGGACATCAACATGGATTTAATTGCCGGGCTGCCCGGCGATACCCCGGAGAAATTTGCAGATTCTCTCTCCCGCGTGCTTTCCCTTGCGCCCAGCAATGTGACAGTCCACACGCTGGCGCTGAAAAAGGGCGCGAATCTGTTCCAGAACCGGACAGCGCTTCCCGGCAACGAAGAGGTTGCGGCAATGCTCCGCTTCGCGGAGACGGCGCTTCGCGCGCAAGGCTTTGCGCCCTATTATCTCTACCGGCAGAAATATATGTCCGGCAGCTTTGAAAACACCGGCTGGTGCAAGCCGGGATTTACGGGCTGGTACAACATATACATGATGGAAGAGCTGCACACCATCTTGTCCCTGGGCGGCGGCGGCATGAACAAGATCAATCTCCCCGCCGGGCAGCTTGCGCGCTTCCACAACCCCAAATCGCCGCAAGACTATATTGCGCGCATCGACACGATTCTGGAACAGAAGGATGAGATTTTCTCTATTCTACAGTCGCTTGCGCAAAATCCCATGAAGACCCATCAGGAGGAATGCGAATGAATACCCTCTTTTCCCATGTCTGCGTTGTGACGATGGACGAACGGATGTCCATCTGGTCAGACGCGTTTGTCGGCGTAACCGACGGCAAGATCAGCTATCTCGGAAAAAAAGCCCCTGAGGAGCAGCCAGAGAAAATCATCGACGGCACGGGTATGGTTTTGATGCCGGGGCTTATCAACTGCCACACCCATCTTCCGATGCAGATTCTGCGCGGCTACGCGGATGATCTGAAGCTACAGCAGTGGCTGAACGACTACATCTTCCCGCGCGAAGACCGGCTGGATGGCCGGTGCGTGCGCGCGGCAGCGACGCTCGGCGTGGCCGAGTGTCTGCGCTTTGGCGTGACGAGCGTGTCGGATATGTATAACTTCTGCGATGAGATCTGCGACGTTATCGCAAAATCCGGCATGAAGGCCAACATTGCGCGCGGCATGACGATGTTCCTTGGCGACGATTTTGACTTTGAGACCTTCCCCGCCTGCCAGGAGCTGGTGGCGGTCAAAAATAAGTGGCATAACTTTGACAATGGCCGCATCAAAGTTGAGGCCTCTGTCCACGCCGAATATACCTCCACCTATCAGCTCTGGGACGCGCTGGCCGAGTACTGCATCAACGAAGGCATCGCGATGCAGGTGCATCTGTCTGAAACGAAGCTGGAACACGAGCAGTGCGAAGAGCGCTATGGCTTAACGCCTGCGCAGGTGCTCGACTGCCACCATGTTTTCGATGTCCCGACCGTTGCGGCGCACTGCGTCCACTTAACAGAAGAGGACATGAAGCTGCTTGCCAAGCGCCATGTAAGCGCGGCGCACTGCCCGGTGAGCAATCTCAAGCTGGCCTCCGGCTGCGCGGACGTGATGGGCATGGTGCGCGCCGGAATGAATGTGTGCCTTGGAACGGACTCTGTTGCCTCCAACAACAATCTCGACCTTTTTGAAGAGATCAAGGCCTGCGCGCTCATGGCCAAGGGCAAGACCGGCGACCCCACTGCCATCCCGGCAGAGGCCGCGCTCATGATGGCGACCGTCTGCGGCGCGAAGGCGCAGGGGCGCGAAAAAGAGTGCGGGCAGATTAAGGTCGGCATGGACGCAGACCTCATTCTTCTTGATTTCACGCAGCCGCATCTTATCCCGTGCCACAATGTCATCTCGAACCTTGCTTACGCTGCCTCCGGCCACGACGTGGTTCTTACGATGGTGCGCGGGCAGGTTCTTTACGCGGCGGGCAAGTTCCCGACGCTCGACCTGGACGGCGCAGTGCGCGAGCTTCATGAGTATGTAATCGGCAAAGTCTTCACCGAGGAACCGGCGGAGGCAGCGCAATGAACGAAAAACCCGCAAAGAAGCAAACCTTCCTCCAGGGGACAGCCGTTCTTGCGATGGCAACGATTCTTGTCAAGCTGATGGGCTTTCTCTTCAAAGTCCCGCTCAACAATATCATCGGAGAAGACGGCTTCGGCTATTTTAATACGGCCTACGATGTCTACAATGTCCTGCTGATGATCTCCACGACCGGCCTTCCCGTGGCCATGAGCCGGATGATCTCGCAGGCGCAGACGCTTGGAAACTACGCGCAGATCAAAAAAATCTACAAGACGGCGCTCTATGTGTTTTTAACGATTGGCATTGTCGGAACGCTTGGCATGCTCATCTTCTGCAAGCCGCTTTCCGTCATGGTCACGACGAACGAAAACTCCTGGGCGGCCATCGCGGCGCTGGCGCCCTGCGTGCTGCTCATCTGCCTGGTCTCGGCCTACCGGGGCTTTTTCCAGGGACAGAGCAACATGACGCCGACCTCTGTCAGCCAGATTTTTGAGGCCGTGACAAGGCTCGTCGTTGGCCTTGGCCTCTCGTGGCTCGTCATGAAGCTCACGGGCGAGGCCGCCGTGCGCGCGCAGGGCATTGTCCTTGCCCCGGGCGAGACGGCCTTTGACTACGGCGATATTACCCTTGCCGCGGGCGGCGCGATTCTGGGCGTGACGCTTGGAAGCTTAATTTCCGTTTTCTATCTTCATCATAAGTTCCGCCAGTCGAGCAGTGTCCTGTCTTTGACAGACGGCAGCGCAAAATCGACCCGGAGCACGATGAAGGAGCTTCTTTCCATTGCCGTTCCCATCACGCTGGGCTCAGCTGGCCTTCAGATCATCAACCTCTTTGACACGATGATCTATATGCGAAGACTTACCGGGGCGCTTGCCTGGACAGAAAAAATGGCAGACTCTGCAAAGGGCGTCTATAACTTCTGCCAGACGGTCTTTGCCCTTCCCTGCGCCTTTATTCCGACGATCACCATCGCGATCATCCCGGCCATCACGGCCTCGATCACGAAAAAGGATCTGCGCGAAGCCAAGGCGACCTCGGAGTCTGCCGTGCGGACGATGGCGCTCATCGCCATGCCGTGCGCGGCGGGGCTTTTCGTCATGGCAGAGCCGATCATCCGCCTTCTTTGCTCCGGCTACACGGAGGAGCGTGTCCAGCTGGCCGCGCCGATGCTGGCAATTCTGGGGCTTGCGGTCATTTTTAACTCGCTTGTCCTGCTTCTCAACGCCATCATGCAGGCGCACGGCGATGTGGTGACGCCGGTCATCAACATGCTCATCGGCGGCATCATCAAGATCATCGTCAACTATATCCTGGTCGGCATTCCGGCGCTCAACATCATCGGCGCGCCGATTGGAACGCTGGTTTGCTATATCGCAATTACGGCCATGGACGTCGCCGCGATGCGAAAGCACATTTCCGCCCGCCCCGCCATCATCAAAAACATCATCCGCCCCGGTCTGGCCGCCGCCATCATGGGCGTGGCAACCTTCTGCCTTTATAGCTTCCTGGCCGCGCGGCTTGGCTGGAAGCTTTCGTGCCTTGCCTCGCTGGCCTTTGCGGTGTGTTTGTATGCGGTTCTGGTGGTCGCGCTGCGGTGCGTGACGTATGAAGACTGCATGCTTCTGCCGAAGGGTGAAAAAATCGCAAAAATCCTGAGAATCCGCAAAGAAAATTGAAGAAAAGCCTTGCGAAAGAGGGCGAATTATGATAAATTTTACTAGCAAAGACCGCTATGACTTTGCCGATCTTCTGCGGCTCGTTTCGCTTCTGCGCGCGCCGGGCGGCTGCCCGTGGGACGGCGCGCAGACGCACCTTTCCATCCGGCGAAACTTTCTGGAGGAAGCCTATGAGGCCTGCGAGGGCTTTGACCGGGATGATGCTGCCTGCATGCAGGAGGAGCTGGGCGATGTGCTGCTTCAGGTTCTGTTCCACACAGACATTGAGCGCGAGGCCGGGCGTTTCACGCTTGACGATGTGTGCGATGCTGAATGCAAAAAGCTGATCTTCCGCCACCCGGCGCTCTTTGGCGGCGAGGCCAAAAGCTGGGATGAGGTCAAGCAGCAGGAAAAGGGGCAGACCAGCGTAAGCGATACGCTCGCGGGCGTTGCGCGGTCGCTTCCCGCGACGTGGCGCAGCGAAAAGATTCAGAAAAAGGCCGCAAAATGCGGCTTTGTCTGGGAATCGGCAAACGAATGTCTGGGCAAACTGGAAGAAGAAACAGCAGAGCTCAGGCAGGCCATCTCCGAGGGCGCCGACCCGGCGGAGGAGCTGGGCGATGTGCTGTTTGCAGCGGTCAATGTTGCTGCTTTCCTGCAGGAAGACCCGGAGGAAATCCTCCACAGAGCCTGCGACAAATTTATCCGTCGCTTTTCCGCGATGGAATCGGCTGCAAGGCAAGCCGGCCGCTCGCTGGGAGCATGCTCCCGCGAGGAACTGCTTGCGCTCTGGGCGGCGCAAAAAAGCCCGGCGCAGCAGACGTCTGCCACGGATTGACCTACACTACATGAAAAGAGGAGCTATCATGAATAAGACCGAATTGATCGCGGAGGTCGCCAAGAAGTGCGGCATGTCAAAAAAGGATGCAGAAAAGGCTGTCAGCGCAACGTTTGACACCATCAGCGAAACACTGTGCAAGGGTGAGAAGGTTCAGCTCGTCGGCTTTGGCGGCTTTGAGACCAAGGCGCGCGAGGCGCGCATGGGCCGCAACCCCAAGACCAAAGAGCCGATTGAGATCCCCGCTACCACCGTTCCCGTCTTCAAGCCTGGCAAGGCGCTCAAGGATCAGATCAGCAAATAACACCGCGTCGGGAAAGCATTCGCTTTCCCGATTTTGATTGATACAGGAGGAAAAGCATCGATGCGTTTGGATAAATACTTAAAGGTCTCCCGGCTCATCAAGCGCCGGACGGTCGCAAACGAGGCCTGCGACAACTCCCGGGTGCTGGTCAACGGAAAGATCGCCCGGGCAAGCTATGAGGTAAAGGTCGGCGACCGGATCGAAATTCAGTTTGGCGCGCGCACGCTCGCGGTGGAGGTTCTGGCTGTGGCCGAGGCGGTTCGCAAGGACGATGCCGCCGCCATGTACCGCGAAATTCTTCCCGAAGGCTAATCATATTTCTCCCGTACAGGCCGTATACTGAACTATCCGGCAGACAGGGAGGAATTCATATGACAAACCCGCAGCAGGCCGCGCTGGAAGCGCCGCACCAGCTCCATCTCGACGCCCGTTCGCGGCTGAGTATGACCGGCGTTGTCGAGGTTGAAAGCTTCGATGAGTCCACGATCGTCCTCATAACGACGCGCGGAACGCTGATCGTGCGCGGCGAAAAGCTCCATTTGCAGCTTCTGCGCTTAGATGGCGGCGAGGTTCTGGTAGACGGAAGCATCGACTCTCTCGTCTATGAGGATGCCGCGCCCGCCGGCGGCTTTCTGGCAAGGCTCTTTGGCTGATGGAGCTTCCGGTCGGATTTCAGGCGGGGCAGTTTTTTCTTGCCGTCGCGCTGGGCGCGGCGCTTGGACTGTGGTATGACGTTCTTCGCGCACTGCGCCGGGCATGCCCGCGCACGGTGGTGCTGGCCGATCTGACGTTTTTGCTGACGTTTCTCACTGCGCTGCTGGCCTTTGCGCTTTATCCGGGGCGGGGCGTTTTTCGCCTGTTCTGGTTTCCTTCGATGCTGCTGGGCGCAAGCTTCTATTTTTTGACGCTCAGTGCGCCCCTTCTTCGCGCACTGACGGCCTGTCTTCACCTTCTGGCGCGCGCGGGATCTGCGCTTTTTCAGACAGCCACTATGCTTCTGAAAAAAATTTTGATTTTTTCAAAAAAACCCTTTGCAAGCTGCGCAAAATGGGGTACAATTAGCGGTAAGATATTTTCACGCCGCCGCACGGATTCTGAAAGGGGTCACGCATCACATGAAATTCGTCAAGTCTTCCCTTCTGGTGAAGCTGGTCCTTCTGATTCTGGTGGTGTACGCTACGGTGACGCTCGTCTCGCTTCGCAAGCAGATCGCCGAAAAAAACGAGCAGGAGGCAACGCTCACCAGCAGCATCGCCACTGCGACGCAGGAAAACCGGCGTCTGGAGGATGCAATCGCCGCGCTCGGGACAGACGCGGGAATTGAGGCCGTGGCGCGCGATAAGCTTGGTATGGTGGATGAGGATGATATCGTCTTTTTTGATGTGAGCGACTGATCGCGCAGTGCGCGTTGGTAAGATTAAGATGGGAGAACAAAGCAGACATATGGAGCTTACAATCGGAGCAGTTGTGGAAGGAAAGGTCAAAAGTCTGACAAAATTCGGCGCATTTGTTGCGCTGCCGGATGGGTCAACCGGAATGGTTCATATTTCGGAGGTCGCCCACGCCTATGTCAACGACATACGTGAGCATTTGAGCGAGGGGCAGGCCGTCCAGGTCATGATTATTGGCCGCGAAAACGGTAAGACCAATCTCTCCATCAAACGCACCCTCCCGCCTCCGGCCAAGCCGCAGTTCTCGCGCCCGCCGCAAAGAAGCAACGCAGGCGGCAATGCGCCGCGCAACCATGAGCGCTTCAGCGCGCCGCGCAAAAATGCGGAAGCCTCTCAGCCACAGCAAAAATCCTTTGACGATATGCTCAAGCAGTTTATGACGGAGTCAGACAGCAAAATGTCCTCCATCCGCCAATACTCCGAGCGTAAGACCAAAACCAGAAGAAGATAAGCAATCGCGGCGCTTTTCCCGGGAAAAGCGCCGCTTTTTAAGGAGTTTTCGATGAATATTTTGATTTCCGGCGGAAGCCGGGGCATTGGCGCAGCGGCGGTCAGGCGGCTGCGCGCGCGCGGTGATCGTGTCTGGTTTCTCTATCTGCAAAGCCACGAAGCCGCACAGGCACTTTGCGCGCAGACCGGCGCGGAGGCCATTTGCTGCGATGTGGCAGACGAGGCGGCCGTGCAGCGCGCATTTTCTGCGCTGCCGCCGCTCGACGCGCTCATCTGCAACGCAGGGATTGCGCATTTTGGGCTGATCTCTGCCATTACGCCGGAGGCATGGCGGCGGCTGTTCGCGGTCAATGTTGACGGCGTGTTCCACTGTGTGCGCGCGGCGCTGCCGGGGATGCTGCAAAAGCAGGCCGGAGCGATCATTACGGTCTCATCTATGTGGGGGCAGGTCGGCGCATCGTGCGAGGCGGGCTATTCGGCGACGAAGGGCGCCCTCATCGCGCTCAGCAAGGCGCTGGCGCAGGAGCTTGGCCCAAGCGGCATCCGCGTCAACTGCATCGCCCCGGGCGTCATTCAGACAGACATGTGCGCAGGCGTTGACCCTGCGGTCATGGAGGAGCTGCGCCAGCAGACTCCCATCGCGCGGCTCGGTACGCCGGAGGATATTGCGCAGACAATGGAATTTCTCATCGATGCGCCGTTTATCACCGGGCAGGTGCTCGGTGTGAACGGAGGTTTTGTCATAACCTGACGGCGGTTGCACGGTCTCGTGCAACAAAGGTGCGTTTTTCTCCTATGGGTAGAGGGGTCTTTCCCCAAAACTGACAGGAGGAATTTTTATGACAAGAACCCAAGAGCTCGGCCTTTGCACCTGGCTGCCGGAAGACCCGGTATGTCTGGCGGAGGTCAACGACAATTTTACCCGCCTCGACCAAAGCGGCGGACGGGCGCTGCGGCTGACGGAGGCCGCGCTTATCAATCTCGGCGGGCTGATGGCCGCGCAGGCGCACAGCGGCAGCCACGCGGCCTATGCGCAGAACATCACCGTTGACGCATTTCAGGACATGAGCAATCTCGCGGACTATTCACAGCTGTTCTTCCAGAACCAGCGGCTGGAGCTTCTGGCGGGCGGCCTTTCCAGCGGCTCGGTCTCCGGCGGGACAAACGTGACCTCCGGCGGCGGCGATTTCAATGCCTCGGGCGTTACGCGCCAGATCTCAACCAAGCAGAGCTGGTGCAAGCTCTTTGACTTTCAGCCGGACGCCTATGGCCACCTGACCCGCCTGAGCCTCAAGACGACCTCCACCGCCACGACCAGCACCAGCGCCAGCGTCAAGCTCTCGATCTGGAGCGCGGCGGGCGAAAAGCTGCTTGAGACAGAGCTTGGTACGATCACGCGCGGCTCAGGCGAGGACAACAGCGTAAGCTTCTCGGTCAATCTGGCGCTCGACCCGAACCAGAAGTATGTGATGATGGTCTGGATCGAGTCGATGCCGAACGCCTTTTTCGTGCTCAACACGCTCTCGTTCACCGTCACGCCCGTTGTCTATTCCAGCGGCAGCGCGTCCATGCGCCCCACTGCGATTCCGGTCGGCGCGACACGCGCCGAGCTGCTTCTGCACGGCACGGCGGACGCACCCCAGCCTGCGCTCAGCCTTGACGGCGCAGAGGCGCTTGCCTTTTCCGGCGGCGCGGCCAGCGAGGATGTGCTTCCCGGCGGCACGGCGGCAACGCTCTGGCGCTATACGCTGGCGCTCCCGCAGGGCGCGCAGAGCGCCCAGCTCAAGCTGACCATCCCCGGCGCTGGCTCAAAAATCTACGATTACGCGCTTATTTTCCTCTGAGAACCAGAAAAAGCCTCCCATCTGGGAGGCTTTTTGTTTTGGAAGCGGGCAGATTTTCTGGAAAACGGTTGCTTTTTGCGGAAATTTGTGGTATGCTTTTTCTGGTGCTACCGAGCAACGGCAAACGGGCGGTCTCCTCCGCGTTTTTTCGCAGGAGGCACACTTCTTCCACGCCTCCTGACTTTCAGAAGGGAGGCCACGACATATGGTATCTTATGCGGATTTGTTCCAATTTTGTATGCTGATCGTCAGTATTATAGGCCTCGTTATTAAGGTCTGCAATACAAAGAAGTAACCGCCCATCCCACAATGGCGGTTACTTCTTTTTAGTAATCTCTTTTTGGGAGACCGCCCGTTTGCTCGGTAGCACTCCTCTTTGTATATTCAGTATAAGCCAGCAGGGCGAAAAAGTCAAGGGCGCAGAATTGACAAATTTTTCGTTTTCCTATATAATGGGCTTGCCCGAAAGGGTCAGAGAGGTTCAGATACAAAACGGCAAGCGGCTGACACTTCCCTTAAGGGAGGTGGTACTTTATGGAGTACAAGCGGATTATTCGCATCATGGTAGATATTCTCTATCTAGCGCTTATCCTCTACTTATTCACCATAAAAGTAAACTAGCCGCCCCCGCCTAAAGGATGCGGCTAGTTTACTAGCAAAATCTTTTCAGGTCAGCCGATTGTCGTCTGAACCTCTTTGTAATTTCAGTATAAGCCAAGCCCGGAGATTTGTCAAGAGAGAGTTTTTCCGGAAAACGGTTGCTTTTTGCGGAAATTTGTGGTATGCTTTTTCTGGTGCTACCGAGCAACGGCAAACGGGCGGTCTCCTCCGCGTTTTTTCGCAGGAGGCACACTTCTTCCACGCCTCCTGACTTTCAGAAGGGAGGCCACGACATATGGTATCTTATGCGGATTTGTTCCAATTTTGTATGCTGATCGTCAGTATTATAGGCCTCGTTATTAAGGTCTGCAATACAAAGAAGTAACCGCCCATCCCACAATGGCGGTTACTTCTTTTTAGTAATCTCTTTTTGGGAGACCGCCCGTTTGCTCGGTAGCACTCCTCTTTATATATTCAGTATACGCCACGGCCGGAGATTTGTCAAGGGGTGTGGCGTTGTTTTTTGCCCGGCGGGGGCGGGGCGGGGAAAAGGAAAGCCCCGGGGCAAGCCCCGGGGTTTCCCGTAAAGAAAGGATCTTTCTAATCAAGCCGTATGCAAAGCTTGAGTTAGACAGTGTAAGGAAGACTCAGATCAGTCCTTGTTCGTGAGAAGAACGTACATCGCGACAACCTGATCGTCATCGTTCAGTTCGAGGTAGAAGTAACGGCCGTTATCACGCGCCTCTCTCATTTCCTCAACACTGGACTCAACAACAGCGCCTTCGTAGACTGCGTACAGAGCGCAGTCATCAGCCAGAGCATAGCGGTGCGTGTCATCTGCATCAGTCAGCTCAACAACCGTGCCGTTCTCATTGAACTTGTCAAGCGTCACAGCGCTGCCCAGATACTTGTCGAAGTCTGCAGGCGTCTTCGTCACAGCAACAGTAGCAACATCGTCGATGTCACGATACTGGAACTGATAGAAGCCGGCCACGAATTCACTCGTCTCATCGAATGTTTCGTGCATGGTATCTTCGTCAATGTAGACAGTGGTCTCTTCCGTGCCAACATAGACCTGCAGGCCGAAGTAGCTCTTGCCTTCCTTGACTTCCTTGTTCTCGACATCAGCGCCAGCGGCAACGTAAGCAGTGATCTTGCCGTCGGTCATCCAAACCTCGTCGCAGAGGTAGAGGACTTCAACAAAGCCATCTTCGTCCAGGACATACTCGCCGTGGTGAGCAATCATGGAATCAACGTTCTTGTAGCCGGTGTAGGGCTTGTAAGAGCCGTCGTTCTTGTGGACAAGAATCTGCGTGTCAGAGGTCAGCGTCAGAGTCTCCACACCATCGACCTTGACAAACGGCTTGCCCTGCACAAGAGTGATTTCCTTATCATCGCAACCGAAGTTGTGGCCGTAGCCCGCACCACCGCAGTTCACACAAAGTGCCTTAGCGTTGTAAACAATGGTGTACTTGCCGTTGGAGTCGGTGCTGATCTTGTACAGATGATCGTAATACGGCTTGAAGGTCTGCTTGCTCTCAGCGTTCATGTCACCTTTGAGCATGATTTCTTCAACAATGTCAGCAACGTCGACATCATCGAGGGTCTTTTTATCAAACAGCTTCTTGGCAACACCTTCGCTCATCTTCGCGTCGAGGTCAACGACTTCAACGTTCAGAGCAGCCTCGCCCTTGGTGTAGGTGACATAAGCGCCGTCCAGAACACCCCACGTGGAGGAATCCTTGCTATCGGTCATGCCGATCACGTTGCCGTATGCATCATAGTAGAAGGTGTAAGTGCCGTAGTTGCTATGCTTCTTGGAAGCATCGAAGCCCAGGTGGAAGTGCGCCGCGTCGGTGATGTATTCGCCGTCAACGCAAGTCTCGGTCGGGAATGCTGCCTGCGTGCCGAACTTATAGCCGGAGAGGCGGCCGTCCTTGCCTTCGACAACGTCAACAGTGACAACTTCCTCATCCTTGAAGGAGTAGGTGAACAGGACATAGTCGT
>CAZXIW010000025.1:0-21554 GCA_964640905.1 uncultured Oscillospiraceae bacterium | reverse complement strand
GTTTGTTTTGATTCGTCTTATCTCTCTGGCGCGAGACTCTTTTACTTCTTTTTCTCCATAAAGCCGATGATGAACGCGCCCATGACCGAAATGGCCACAAGCGTCCCAAGCTCGACCCAGCCGCCAAAAAACTCCAGCCCCACAACCATGCCAAGATAGCCGGCAAAGAGCGTCACCAGAGCCGCCAGAATCGCTTTTCCCATAACATCCTTCTCCTTTTAAAATTCAGTCAGGTTTCTTCGCCGTCTTTTGTTTCGCCAGGCTCTTTTTCCTTCTGGCAGTAGCCTTTGATGACAAAGATGATGCCGATGATCGCGAGCAGATCTGTCGTAAGATAGCCTTTGCCTGTAAGCACCAGGCGAACAAGAATGACTGCCAGCATTATGGCGATGCCAAGCAGCATGTTTTTCATTCCTTTCAGCTCCATGCGCACGCTCCTTTTCCTTTTCGTTTCTCTTCTGCTGCGTTTCGTAAAGTATAGCAGAAATAGATCAAAAAATCTACCGCCTGCAAAAGCCGCCCGAAGATTTTTTCGGGCGGCTGAGGCTGTAAAAAACACCTGTTTTTCGGCAACTTATAAAAATTCAAGCAGCAGCGCCAGCGCCGCCTCGGCGGCCTGCATCCGAATTTGCTCGCGGTCTCCTGTCAGGTGAAGCTCGCGGCAAAAAGAGCAGCCCGGCATATCAAGGGCAATATAGACAAGGCCAACAGGTCTTCCTGTGCCGTCGCCATCCGGGCCTGCAAGGCCGGTGGTCGAAAGGCCAATGTCCGCCTCTATGACCTCGCGCGCCCCGCGCGCCATCTCGTGCGCGGTCTCGCGGGAGACTGCCGTGCAAACGTCAAGCGTCTCCACCGAGACGCCAAGAAGACGCCGCTTGACTTCATTCGTATACGAGATCACGCCGCCCTTGTAGACGCCCGACGCGCCGGGCACATCGGTCAGCAGCTTTCCAAGAAGCCCGCCCGTGCAGGACTCGGCCGTTGCAAGCGTCAGCCCCGAAGACTTCATGCGCGAGACCGCCTGAAAGGCCACATCACTCTGCTTCATAATAGCGAATGGCCACCTTTTCGGTGTTTGCAAGCGCGTCTGCAACCAGACCCTCGACATCGAGCTTTGCTTCCTCAGCTTCTACAAGCGCGAGAACCGGCTTCGTCTTCGGGTGCTTTGGGGTAAAGACCGTGCAGCAGTCCTCATAGGGAAGGATGGAGGTATCAAGCGTGCCGATTTTGCGCGCGCGGGTGACGATCTCTTCTTTGTCCATGCCGATGAGCGGATGGAAGATCGGCATATCCACGACCGCGCCGGTGACGGCCATCGCGTCCATCGTCTGGCTTGCCACCTGGCCAAGATTTTCGCCCGTGACAAGGCACTTTGCTCCGTGGTCTTTTGCGATTGCCTGCGCAATGCGCATCATAAACCGGCGCATGATGATGGTAAAATACTCTTCCTTGCAGTGGTCGCGGATGGCCTCCTGTACTTTTGTGAAGCCAACCACGTCGACCGTCATCCGCCCGCAGTAGCGCGTCATGAGCCGCGCCAGCTCCAGAACCTTTTCCTTGGCGCGCTCGGAGGTATAGGGGTAGGAAAAGAAGTGGATGCACTCAATTTCCACGCCGCGCTTTGCAATCATGTAGCCTGCGACCGGCGAGTCGATGCCGCCGGAAAGCAGCACCGCCGCGCGCCCGCCCGTGCCGGTGGGAAGGCCGCCCGCGCCCGGAACAGAAGGGCCGTGGACATAGGCCGCCGTCTCGCGCACCTCAATGTTTACAACATAGGCCGGATTATGGACATCGACCGCGACCTGCGGGAACTCTTCAGCCAGTCTTCCGCCAATTTCCTGCGAGATCTGGATGGAGTTTAAGGGGAAGCGCTTATCCGAGCGCTTGGACTCGACCTTGAAGCTTTTCTGCATGGAAAGCTCGTCACCCAGGTACTCCACCACGGTCTTAAAAATCGCGTCCAGCTCCTTTTCGCACGCGCGGCAGCGGCACATCGACGCAATGCCGAAAATCGAGCCGCAGGCCTCCCACGCGCCGTCGACATCGCAGTCATCATCCAGCGGCGCAATGTAGAGCGTCGACTGCGTGAGCGTAATTTTGAACGCGCCGAACCTTGCCATGCGGCGGCGGGTGTTGGTTTTGAGCTTGTCTTCAAAGACGCGGCGGTTTTGCCCCTTGAGGACGATCTCGCCAAGCTTGAGTAAAAACAGTTCTTTCATCATCAATCATCCTATTCTAAAAATTTCAGCTGAGCTTTTGCCCTTATTCTGCCGTCTCCGTGCCAAAGCGGAACGAGCGGTACTGGATGGCCTCGGCGATATGCTGGGGCTGGATGTCGGCGCTCGCGTCAAGGTCGGCAATCGTCCGCGCGACCTTGCGCACGCGGTCAAAGCTTCTTGCGCTCATCTGAAGCCGCTCGAAGGCCGACTTCATGAGCTGGGTGCAGCTCTCGTCAAGCTGGCAGAATTCCCGCAGGTCAGCCGGGCTCATCTGCGCGTTGCAGCTTGTCTTCTGCGCGGCAAAGCGGCTGTTTTGAAGCTGGCGCGCAGCGTCTACGCGCTTTTTGATCTCGCTGGAGGGCTCGGCAGTCTCGCTGCGGCTGAGCGCTTCAAATTTTACAGCCGGAACCTCTACAATGATATCGATTCTGTCAAGAAGCGGGCCTGAGACCTTGCCAAGATATTTATCGATATCTGCCTGCCGGCATTTACAGCGGCCACTGGGGTCACCGTACCAGCCGCACTTGCACGGGTTCATCGCGCACACCAGCATAAACTCGCTCGGATATCTTACCGAACCCTGCACGCGGGAAATTGAGACCACCCCGTCTTCCAGCGGCTGGCGCAGAACCTCCAGCGTGTCACGGTGAAACTCCGGCAGCTCGTCGAGGAACAAAACGCCCTCGTGCGCCATGGAGATCTCGCCCGGGCGCGGGTTCTTTCCGCCGCCGGAAAGCGCGCTTGCCGAGATGGTGTGGTGCGGGCTTCGGAAGGGGCGCACCCGCATCAAAGGCGCACCGGCGTCGAGCATCCCAAGCACAGAATAGATCTTCGTAACCTCCAGCGCCTCCTCGCGCGTCATGTCCGGAAGAATCGACGGCAGGCGCTTTGCCAGCATGCTCTTGCCAGAGCCCGGCGGGCCGACAAGCAGCACATTGTGCCCGCCTGCGGCTGCAATTTCAAGCGCCCGCTTAACGTCCTCCTGCCCCTTGACATCGCGAAAATCGGCCAGCGACGCCAGCGCCGCCTCCTGCTGCCAGGGCGCAATGGGCGCAAGCGGCGCCGTGCCCGCCAGATGCGCGACAAGCTCCGGCACACTCTCTACGCCATAGACCGTAAGCCCCTCTGCAAGCGTGGCCTCCGGCGCGTTCTGCTTCGGCACATAAAGCTCCTGAATGCCAAGCTCCTTTGCCGCCAGCGCCATCGGAAGCACACCACAGACCGGGCGGAGCTTTCCCTCTAAACTCAGTTCACCCAAAAATGCGCACGGCGCTTTGGGCAGACGAATCAGCTCCGACGCCTCCAGAATGCCAAGCAAAATCGGAAGGTCATAGAGCGTTCCTGTCTTTTTTGTCCCCGCCGGGGCGAGGTTCAGCGTAATCCTGCTGACCGGGAATTTAAACCCGCAGTTTTTGATGGCCGCGCGCACGCGCTCTCTGGCCTCCCTGACCGCCGCATCCGGCAGACCGACGACCTCAAAGCCGGGAAGACCATTTGTGATGTAGCACTCAACTGAAATCTCAAAGCCCGTCAGGCCGCTCAGACCCATCGAGCGGACATGCCCCATCATATGCAGCTGTCTCCTTTCCTGATTCTTCTCTCTATCATAGCGCATTTTCCGCGCAAATCCAACTATAAAATTTCAAGGGCAGTGCAAAAAGCCAAACTTTTTCCTTCTCTTGTGAAATATCTACAAAATTGCAAGAATTCTGGTTTACATTGACATCAAAATGTGTTATAGTAAGCCTGTATCCATATGAATTACTTTTAGGAGGTAATATAATTGGCTCGTAAATTCAAAACCATGGACGGCAACAATGCTGCGGCGCACGTATCGTATGCGTTTACCGAAGTCGCTGGCATTTACCCCATCACGCCGTCGTCCCCGATGGCCGACCTTGTCGACCAGTGGTCCGCAACCGGTCTGAAGAACATCTTCGGCTCGACCGTCAAGGTCGTCGAGATGCAGTCTGAGGCTGGTGCATCCGGTACAGTCCACGGCTCTCTCGGCGCCGGTGCTCTGACCACCACCTACACCGCCTCGCAGGGTCTTCTGCTGATGATCCCCAACATGTACAAGATCGCAGCTGAGCAGCTTCCCTGCGTGTTCCACGTGTCTGCGCGTACCATCTCGACCCACGCACTTAACATCTTCGGCGATCATTCCGACGTTATGGCCTGCCGTCAGACTGGCTTTGCCATGCTCTGCGAGACCAACCCGCAGGAGGTCATGGATCTGTCCCCCGTCGCGCATCTGTCCGCGATCGAAGGCAAGGTTCCGTTCCTGAACTTCTTCGACGGCTTCCGTACCTCCCACGAGATTCAGAAGGTCGCAGTCTGGGACTACGAAGACCTCAAGGAAATGTGCAACATGGACGCTGTTGCCGAGTTCCGCAAGAATGCGCTGAACCCCGAGCATCCGGCCATGCGCGGCAGCCACGAAAATGGCGACATCTTCTTCCAGCATCGTGAGGCCTGCAACAAGTTCTACAACGAGCTGCCCGCAGTCGTTGAGAAGTACATGGGCAAGGTCAACGAAAAGCTCGGCACCAACTATCAGCTCTTCAACTACTACGGCGCAGCAGACGCTGACCGCGTAATCGTGGCCATGGGCTCGATCTGCGACGTGGCAGAGGAAGTCATCGACTACATGAACGCACACGGCGAGAAGGTCGGCCTGGTCAAGTGCCGCCTGTACCGTCCGTTCTGCGCAGACAAGCTGGTCGCAGCGATCCCGGCTACCGCCAAGAAGATCGCCGTTCTCGACCGCACCAAGGAGCCCGGCTCTCTGGGCGAGCCTCTGTACATGGACGTTGTTACCGCGCTTGCCAACGCCGGCGTGAAGGCAACGGTCGTCGGCGGCCGCTACGGTCTTGGCTCGAAGGACACGCCCCCCGCATCCGTCTTTGCTGTTTACGCAGAGCTTGCCAAGGACGAGCCCAAGCATGAGTTCACCATCGGCATCGTGGACGATGTCACGAACCTGTCTCTCGAAGAAGACCGCAACTGCCCGAACACTGCGGCAGAAGGCACCATCGAGTGCAAGTTCTGGGGTCTTGGCGGCGACGGCACCGTTGGCGCAAACAAGAACTCCATCAAGATCATCGGCGACCACACCGACAAGAACGTTCAGGCTTACTTCCAGTACGACTCCAAGAAGACCGGCGGCGTCACCATCAGCCACCTGCGCTTCGGCGACAAGCCCATCAAGAGCCCGTACTACATCAACAAGGCTGACTTCGTGGCCTGCCACAACCCGTCCTACATCACCAAGGGCTTCCCGATCGTCCGTGACGTCAAGCCCGGCGGCGTGTTCATGATCAACTGTCAGTGGACGCCGGAGGAGCTGGCACATCATCTCGATGCTGCTTCCAAGCGCTACATTGCCAAGAACAACATCCAGCTCTACACCATCAACGCCATCGACCTGGCGCAGTCCATCGGCATGGGCAAGCGCACCAACACCATCCTTCAGTCCGCGTTCTTCTCGCTGGCCAAGGTTCTTCCCGAGGAAGAGGCTATCCAGTACATGAAGGAAAAGGCAACGCAGTCCTACGCCAAGAAGGGCATGGACATTGTTGAGATGAACCACAAGGCCATCGACGCCGGCGCGACCGCTTATGTCAAGATCGACGTTCCCGCCGCGTGGGCTACCGCAGAAGACGCTGTTGTTGACCATGCGCTCGAAGGCAAGCCCGAGCTTGTCAAGCAGGTCAAGAGCATCCTCTTCCCGGTCGACAAGATGGACGGCGACAGCCTGCCCGTCTCCGCGTTCATGGATCATGTTACCGGCCAGTTCGAGCTTGGTGCAGCCGCTTACGAAAAGCGCGGCGTTGCCGTCTCCGTCCCGACATGGGATTCGGCAAAGTGCATCCAGTGTAACAACTGCGCATATGTCTGCCCGCATGCAACCATCCGTCCGTTCGCGCTGACCGAAGAGGAAGCAAAGAACGCGCCGGCAGCTGCCAAGATCGTTCCGGTCAAGGCTGGCAAGGGCAAGGGCGTCTATCAGTTCACCATGGCCATCTCTCCGCTCGACTGCATGGGCTGCGGCGTCTGCGTCAGCGTCTGCCCCGAGAAGGTTCAGGCCATCAAGATGGTTCCGCAGGAAGCAGAGCTTGCACAGCAGGAAGTCTTCGACTACTGCGTTGCCAAGGTCGCGGACAAGCCCGAGCTTCAGACTGCCGACGTCAAGGGCAGCCAGTTCCGCAAGCCGCTGCTTGAGTTCTCCGGCTCCTGCGCAGGCTGCGCCGAGACCAGCTACGCGCGTCTCGTCACCCAGCTCTTCGGCGACCGTATGTATATCTCCAACGCTACCGGCTGCTCGTCCATCTGGGGCGGCCCGGGCGCAACGTCTCCCTACACCACAAATGCTGAGGGCAAGGGCCCGGCATGGTGCAACTCCCTGTTCGAGGACAACGCAGAGCACGGCTACGGCATGTTCGTCGCACAGAAGGCCATCCGCACGCATCTGGCTGACCTGACCAAGCAGCTCATCAATGTTGCATGGGCAGACGCAGACCTCAAGGCTGCTGCGCAGAAGTGGCTCGACACCATGGAAGACGGCGAGGCCAACCAGGCTGCTACCAAGGCTTATGTTGCTGAGCTCGAAGCTTCCGTCACGACGGTCGACCAGCTGGCTACCATTGACAAGTTCGCTGCACACGCGGCAGAGCTCAAGGCCAAGGGCGAGAAGTACTGCGACTGCGAGGCCTGCAAGCTTGGCGCAGAGATCCTCAGCAGAAAGGACTACCTCTCCAAGAAGTCCGTCTGGATCTTCGGCGGCGACGGCTGGGCATACGATATCGGCTTCGGCGGCGTCGACCATGTCCTCGCTTCCGGTGAAGATGTCAACGTCTTCGTCTTCGATACTGAGGTCTACTCCAACACCGGTGGACAGGCTTCCAAGGCTTCCAACATCGGCCAGGTCGCACAGTTCGCAGCTGCCGGTAAGGAAATCAAGTCCAAGTCCCTGGCTGAGATCGCAATGAGCTACGGCTATGTCTACGTCGCACAGGTCGCTATGGGCGCCAACGCGGCTCAGACGCTCAAGGCCATCCAGGAAGCAGAAGCTTACCATGGCCCGTCGCTCATCATCGGCTACGCTCCGTGCGAGATGCACTCCATCAAGGGCGGCATGGCCAACTGCCAGACCGAGATGAAGAAGGCTGTCGACTGCGGCTACTGGAACATGTTCCGCTTCAACCCGGCTGCTGAAAGCAAGTTCACGCTCGACTCCAAGGCCCCGGCTGGCGGCTATCAGGAGTTCCTGATGAACGAGGCTCGTTACAGCCGTCTGACCCGCGAGTTCCCGGAGCGCGCAACGGTTCTGTTCGCAAAGAACGAAGAGAACGCCAAGGAGCGCTACGAGCACCTGCTCAAGCTCGTCGAAATGTACGGCAAATAATTCTCTTTCCCAATACGCAAAAGGGGCGGTATCGTAAGATACCGCCCCTCTGGCTGTCAAAAACTCAGGAAGAGTTTTTGACTTATTTTGCTTTTATGCTGCCTATTATTCGTACCAGTCGCTTTCCGGCGAAAGCGGCGCGGCAATCGAACAATATTGCAGATCCTCGACGTTCTCAAGCACAAGCTGCACCTGCTCAACCTCACTGAGCGCACACAGGCTTGCGACAATCGAATGAACCGCCAGCGCCGCATGGGTGCGGTCGGTATCGCAGGCGGAAAATTCTTCAGACAGAACCACGGTGCAAAGTGTGCCGGAGAGGCTGACGTCCAAAATACTGACATTTGCCGGCAGACACGATGAGAGCTGCCGGTTTTCCGGCCCTTTCAAAAGCGCCTCCAGCACGGCCTGCGGCAAAAGCTCCGCGCCAACATAGGAGAGTGTCCGCTTTTCCATGCCGAGCGCGCCGTTTTGCCCGGCGAAGTAGAGCTGCACCACGCGCTCCGGATACTGCCAGGAGGTATCCTGCAACAAAAAATCCTCCGGTGTCAGAAGCACCTGATTCTGCCCGGAAAGCGCAATTCCCGGCGCTTGCAGCGCCACGGCTGTCACACCGTCGAGCTGTGTGAGCGTCATTGTCAGCCCCGCCGCCGCCAGCGTGCGCGCCGCGCCGGAGAGCTGTGTGAAGCGCTCGTTGAGCTCCAGCGTCAAAACGCCGTCGGAAAGCCCCACAAGCGTGCAGAGAAACCCCTCCGGAAAAATTGTAGCAAGCGTCTGATCCTCAGGCCCTTTCAGATACCGCGCCAGAAGCGTCTGCGGCGCAGTGTCTGCGGTAAGCGCTGTCTTTTCCCCGGCCAGCGCGCCCGTCGGGCTTTCAAACGCGCCCTCGCCCAGCTGCCTGTAATAAAGAAGGAGCGCGTTTTCATCCTCCACTGCCCCGGCTGCGCAGGCGCAGAGCATCGCCAGCAAAAGCGCCAGCGCCAGCCATCTACGCTTCAATGCCATCCGCCTCCTCCAGCTCAAAATAGGGAAGCTCGACCGTAAAGCATGTTCCCTTCCCCTCCTCTGATTTGACAGAAATCGTTCCAAAATTGCGCGTTACAAGCTCCCGCACGATTGAAAGCCCCAGCCCGGAGCCGCCCGCCTGCCGTGAGCGCGCCTTGTCCACGCGGTAAAAGCGCTCGAAAATATGCTCCAGCGCGTCGGGCGGAATGCCCATGCCGGTGTCGGAGACCAGAAGCTGTACCTCCTCTGGCGTGTGGCTGACCGTCACATGCACGCCCCCGTCGGGGCGGTTATATTTGATGCCATTTTCAACCAGATTGAAAATGATCTGGTATGCGTCATCCTCCATCGAGAGCACAAAGCAGCCCCGGTCAAGATGCGCCGTCAGCTCAATATGCGTCTGGTCAGCCAGCGGCACCAGCATCCGGAAGACCCGGCGGACGATCTCGCTCAAATCGACCACCTCGTGCTCACATACCGCCCCGGCGTCGGCCTTGTTGAGCGTCAGAAGCTTCTGCGTCATGCGCGTGAGGCGGTCAGACTCGTTTCCGATGTCGGAGACAAACTCGCGCATCGTGCCCGCGTCCATGTCGTTTTGCAAAATGGAGTCGGACAGGAGCTTGATGGAAGCCAATGGCGTTTTCAGCTCATGCGATGCATCCGAGACAAACTGCCGCTGCGCCGCCTCAGATTCCTGCAGGCGGTCGGTGAGCTTATTGAACTCGGTTGCAAGCGTTGCGTACTCATCGTCGCCGCGCATCTGAATTTTATGGCTGTATTCTCCCTCGCGCACAAGGCGCACGGAGGTCAGGATTTTGCGCATCCGCTTGGAGCTGAGCAGCGAGAAAATCACCGAGCAGACGATCATGCCGCCAAGCAGAATCCACGACCCGCGCAGAATGTTCCGCTCCAGATTTGCGATGATCTGCCCCTGCTGTGCGTCATAGTCCATGACATACACACAGCCGATTGGATTGCCGCGCGGCATGATAGGCACAGCCGCGCAGCTTTGCAGCGCGCCGCTTCGGTAGCTGCAATGAAACGCGTCGTTGCCGCCGAGCGCCTGCGCTACAGCCTCCATCAGCGCATACTCCCCCACAGCGCTGCGGTTGACGGAGGAATCATAAAGAACCTTCGCCTCAGCGTCTGTGATGAGAAGGCGGCTTACGTTAATGTCGCCCAGCACCGAGATCACCTGGTCGACGGTCTCGGCGCTCAGCGTCTCGGCTGTCTCAAAGGACGAGGCCACGACCTGAATCTTATCCTGCACGGAGGCATACTTCGCCTGAAACATCAGCTCGCGCGTATTGGCCGCCGAGTAGACATTCAAAAATACCAGCGCCAGCCCCGCAATGAGCATATACGCCAGCGCATTTCTCAGCTGTGAGCTGTTGGAAAAGAGCCGAATGCGGCGTTCAGAACTTGAAATAGTAGCCCACTCCCCACTTGGTCATAATATGCTCCGGCGCAGCCGGGCTGCGCTCAAGCTTTTCGCGCAGTCTTCGGATATGAACATCCACGGTGCGGATGTCGCTGCTCGAATCATAGCCCCAGATGGCGTTTAAAAGCGCCTCGCGCGAATAGACCCGGTTCGGATTGCGCATCAAAAGCTCCATCAGGTCAAATTCCTTGGCCGTCAGGTCGACCAGCTTCCCGTCGTTATACGCGTCGCGCGCGCTTCGGTCGAGCGTAATGTGGCCGCAGACGAGCTTGTCTTCCTGCGTCTGCTCCTTTTTCCCCGCGCCGCTGCGCCGCAGAAGCGCCTTGATGCGCGCCTTTAATTCCAGAATGTTAAAGGGCTTGGTGAGATAATCGTCCGCCCCATGCTCAAAGCCAAGGAGCTTATCCATGTCTCCGGCCTTTGCGGTTAACATAATAATCGGAACATCCGAAAACTCGCGGATTTTCCCGCAGGCCTCCAGCCCGTCCAGGCGCGGCATCATCAGATCGAGCACGATTAAATCCGGGCTCTCGCTTCCGGCCAGCTCAACGGCCTCCATGCCGTCTGCCCCGGTCACGACCTCATAGCCCTCGTTCTCCAGATTAAAGCGAATGCCCTTGACCAGAAGCTTTTCATCATCAACGACCAGAATTTTCATCCTTCATCCTCCACATAGATAAACTCTCGCAGACCCGCAAAGATCCCCTCGCCGATGCCTTCGACATCCATCAGCTGCTCACACGCGGAAAAGCGCCCATACTGCGCGCGGTAATCAAGAATCCTCTGCGCCAGCACCTCGCCCACGCGCGGGAGTGTCATCAGCGCCTGCATGTCTGCCGTGTTGAGGTCAATGCGCTGTGGCTCATCGGAAGCGTCTGAGCCGCTTTTCTGCGCCTGCGCGCTTTCCGCCCCGTCCGGCTCGCCCGGCGGCGCGGCCTGCGAGAGCGCCGCCTCGGCGGAGACGGCAAAGGGAATGCTCCTTCTTCCAAAGAAAAAGCCCAGCGCAAAGATCAACGTAATTCCTGCCAGCGCTACGAGCGCAAGCATCTGCCTGTTTTGCCGCAAAGCCGCTTCCCCCCAGTAAGATTGACAGAGTCTCATTTTGCATATATAATATTCTAACACAGGTGTTTCCACTTCGGCAATGCCGATTCAACAAAATGGTGATGTTTGATGAAAAAAATCAGAATTCTTTCCTTTCTTCTGGCGCTGCTGATGCTTCCGGGCTGCCTCGGCTTTTCCGCGCTGGCGCTCGATGAGGCGGCCGATGCCGCGCAGGTTGACTCCGGCGGCGAGGCGGACGCAGCCGCGCAGGAAGCGCCCGCGCAGGAGGTCATTGTCTCCGCCGACCCCAATTTCTCTGTTGACGCCAAGGCCGCGCTTCTCATTGACCTTGGCACGGGCAGAACCGTCTATGAGCAGGACGCAGACGCGCGCGTCTATCCCGCAAGTCTGACCAAGATCATGACAAGCCTTCTTGCGCTGGAAAACGGCAATCTTTCCGACGTGATCACCGTAAACGAAAGCGCGCTTTCCGGCCTTGACCAGGACAGCAGCGTTGTGGGCCTGCAGGTCGGTGAGCGGATCACGCTGGAAAATCTTCTGTACTGCATGATGGTCTCCTCCGGCAATGACGCGGCCAACGTGGTCGCAGAATATATCGCTGGCTCGGTTGCAGACTTTGTGCGGATGATGAACGAGCGCGCCTACGCGCTCGGCTGCACGGACACGCACTTTAATAACCCCCACGGTCTTCACGACGAGAGCCACTACACGACCGCGCGCGACCTTGCCATCATCACGCAGGCCGCGCTCAAGAGCGAAAACTTCCGCCAGATCGTCAATACTGCTGAGTATCTCATCCCCGAGTCGGAGCTTGGCGCGGAGCACCGGCTCAAGACGACCAACATGCTCATCTACCAGTCGACCGGCAACCTTCTTTACGACGGGCGCGTGACCGGCGTCAAGACCGGCTACACCAGCGCGGCGGGGCGCTGCCTGATCGCGACGGCAGAGTATAACGATATCCACCTTCTTTCCATCCTCTGCGGCGCAAAGACCACCGTGCAGGAAAGCGGCGACCTTCTGATGGAGAGCTTCCCGCTGACAACCAGTCTGCTGGACTATGGCTTCAACAACTTTTCGTATGTGACGGCGCTCTCGCCCCTCTACCCCGTTGCGCAGGTGAGCGTCCTCAACTCTGCCGGCTCTGAGGCCGTTGCCGCCGCCCCGGCAAAGGATGTGCGGCTGCTGCTGCCGGCCAATTATAACCCCGATGCGCTGAAAACCGAAATTCTGCTCGATGCGCAGGAAATTGAAGCGCCCGTTACCGAGGGGCAGCGGCTTGGCATGGCAAAGGTCTACTATGGCACGGAGCTGATGGATGAGACCGAGCTTCTGGCCATCGCCAATGTCTCGCGGTCTGAGCTTTCCTCCGTTGCCATGTCCTCCTCAGCCTATATCCAGAGAAACTGGTGGAAGTGGCTGGTGTTTTTGATTCTCGGTGTGGTCGCGGCCTTTTTGCTGCTGCTGGTCTATTTGCAGATTCGCCGCAGACAGCTTCGCCGCAGACGCATGCAGCGCCGCAGGCGTGAGCTTGAAAAGCAGTATCACCGCCGCCGGTTTCATGATGACTATGATGTGTGAGCCGCGAAAGGAGGGCGCGCGATGGGCTGGGAAGAATTAAAGGCCATGTGCCTGCAATGTATGATGTGCCCGCTTTGCCAGACGAGAAACCGGGTCGTCTTCGGCGCAGGGCCGGAGGATGCAGAGATTCTTCTGGTCGGCGAAGGGCCGGGTGAGCAGGAGGATCTGACGGGCGAGCCCTTTGTCGGCCCTGCCGGAAAATTTCTCGATGAAATGCTTTCCATCATTGACCTTGGGCGGCACAACTGCTACATTGCAAATATCGTCAAATGCCGCCCGCCGCAAAACCGCGACCCGCTTGGCACTGAGCAGGAGGCCTGCCTTGCGTATCTTCGCATGCAGACAAAGCTGTTAAGCCCCAAGATCATCGTCTGCCTTGGCCGCATTGCCGCCACAAGGCTCATGCGCGAGGATTTCAAGATCACGCGTGAGCACGGCACATGGGAGCAGAAGGGCGGTATCTGGTTCACGGCGATCTATCACCCATCGGCACTTTTGCGCGATGTCCGTAAGCGCCCGGATACCTTCCGCGACTTAAAAGCGCTGCAAAGCAAGGCGCGCGAGGTCTGTACGCACACATTTTAAAAAATCACGGAAACTTCCGGTGGAGGTTTCCGTGAAGCGCTTTTGACAAGCTCAAGCCGCCTGTAAGCAAAGCTTACAGGCGGCTTGTTTTGCATTTTCACTTTTCGGTCAGGCGCTTTTCCATGTAGCCGTGCGCGGCGTTCTCAAAGGAATCTTCCAGCGGCTGTAGCTCCACCGGGCCATATTTCCGCGCAAGCGCGGTCTTTAACAGGAAGTCTGCAACCTGCGGGTTTTTCGGCAGCAGGCAGCCGTGGCTGTAGGTCGCAAAGACGTTTTTATAGCGCGCGCCCTCTGTGCCGTCCTCGCCGTTGTTGCCGAAGCCTGAGAGGACTTTTCCAACCGGCTTCACGCCGCTTCCAAGATAGGTCTTGCCGGAGTGGTTTTCAAAGCCCACCACCGTGCAGCCAAGCTCGTCGCAGGAGAACATGTAGTTCCCGATCATGCGCTTTTTGGAACCCACGGTGTAAAGATCGAGCGCCCCTGTAAAGTCGCACTGCACACCGTCCCACGTTTTATAATACTGCCCCAGCATCTGATAGCCGCCGCAGATGGCAAGCAGCGGCATGCCGTCTTCAATGGCCGCCTTCAGCTCCTGCGTCTTTTCCCCGCGCAGATCGCCGAGCAGAACCTCCTGCTCAAAGTCCTGGCCGCCGCCGATGAAGATCAGGTCGTATTTTTTCGCGTCCAGCTTCTGCCCAATTGACACGCCCTCGACCTCCGCCGCAATGCCGCGCCAGGCCAGGCGCTTTTGCAGGCACAGAATGTTTCCCCGGTCGCCATAGAGGTTCAGAATATCGGGATAAAGATGACAGATGTTTAAAACCATATTCCTTCCCCCTACTGCCAGAATTCTTTGTAGCCATAGCGCTTTGCGATCGTGCCGCGCAGCGCCAGCATCGCCGTATAGGTCGGCATGACGAAGACCGGAAGGCCACTCCTTGTCGCCTGCTCCATAAGCGCGCCATAGTCTTTTTCTACATGGATGCGCTCTTTGGGGAAGCCCGCGTATAAAAACCGCAGCGCCATATCCTCCGCGCGCACGCCGGAGACGTAGATTTCCGTCAAAAGCTCCTGCATGTCCGTCAGTCGCTCAAAATCAACGTCCCAGATCCAGCTCACGTCCTTGCCGTCCTGCGCGCGGTCATTGAGGCAGGCTGCAAAGACGAAGGGCTCTTTGCGCTGGGTGAGGAAGTTCAGAACCTGATTGCAGCCCGCAGGATTTTTAATCAGAATCATGCGCACATCTGCGTCATGGATCTTGAACTTTTCCATCCGCCCAAAGCCGCAGGCAAAGCTGGAAAGCGACTTTGCCGCAAGCGCGAGGTCAATGCCCATAACTTTTGCTGCCGCCATGCAGGCGCAGGCATTATAGATATTGTAGCCGCCCGGAAGGTGAATGTCCGCCGGGTAGTCGCGGCCTTCTGCCGTAAAGATGACTTCGGAGTGCTCATCATCCGTCTTGCAGACCGTCTTCACGCTCAGCTCCGGCGCTGGCCGCGCGTAGCCGCAGGCCGGGCAGCGGTAGCCGCCCAGATGGCCGTAGGTCACATAGTCGTAGACATATTCGTGCTTGCAGCGGATGCAGTATGGCGCGTCGGAAAGCTCCTGCACGCGTGCGTCATAAATGGGCGTGTCCACGCCAAAGAAGACAACCGGGTTTGAGACCTGCGCCTGAAGAGACGCGCAAAGAGAATCGTCTGCGTTCACGACCAGCGTGGCATTCGGCGAGGCTTCAATGCCAAGCCGGATGTTCTCCAGCGTGTGCGTGACCTCGCCGTAGCGGTCTAGCTGGTCGCGGAAGACGTTCGTGACCACGACCGCCTTTGCATCGACATATTTTGCAATGAACTTGAACGCCGCCTCATCGGCCTCGATGAGCGCATGCGTATGGCGGCACTTTCCTGTGAAGGACGAGTGGACGGCAAACTCCGCCGTCACGCCGCTGAGTAAATTTGCGCCGGATTTGTTGGCAAAGAAAGAAATTCCAGCGTCCGCCCACGACTGCTCGATCATACGCGAGGTCGTGGTCTTGCCGTTGGTGCCCGTAACGATCACGGTCGTTACGTTCTTTGCCAGCTCACCCAGCAGATTCGGGCAGATCTTGAGCGCCACGCGCCCCGGAAAGTCGGTTCCGCCTCTGCCCAGCAGGCGGATCAGCGACCGGCAGCACTTACAGGCAAGCACTGCGAGCATTACTCTGATTTTCATGCCACAGTTATAGCATATTTTTCGCGGATTGGCAAGGCTGGCAAAAATCTATGACAAATAGTTACGAAATGTTTACAATTTTACTCTTGCCCTCCGTGTCGACTTTTGTTATAATCGGATAGAATCAGAATCGGTAAGGTGGCGATCGAATGCGAATGATCTCCTGGAATGTCAACGGTCTGCGCGCATGCATGCAAAAGGGCTTTCTGGATGTCTTTGGGGCGCTTGGCGCAGACTTTTTCTGCTTGCAGGAAACAAAATTGCAGCCGGAGCAGATTTCCCTCGACCTGCCGGGCTATTTCCAGTTCTGGAACTCGGCTGAGAAAAAGGGCTACTCCGGCACGGCGATTTTCACCCGCCGCGAACCGCTCTCGGTTTCCTGCGGTGTGGGCGAAGAGGCGCTGGACCATGAGGGGCGGATGATTACGCTTGAATACGAGAAGTTTTATCTTGTCACCTGCTACACCCCAAACGCGCAGGACGGCTTAAAGCGCATCGACCATCGCCTGAGCTGGGACAGAGCTTTCCGTGCGCGCCTTTGCGAGCTGGACGCCAAAAAGCCTGTCATCGCCTGCGGCGATCTAAACGTTGCCCACAGGGAAATTGACCTCAAAAACCCCGGCCCGAACCGCGGCAACGCAGGCTTTTCCGATGAAGAGCGCGAGAGCTTTTCAAGGCTTCTGGCCGCCGGCTTTACCGACACCTTCCGCTACCGCTATCCGGAGCTTACCGGCGCTTATTCCTGGTGGAGCTACCGTTTCCACGCGCGGGAAAAGAACGCGGGCTGGCGCATCGACTATTTTCTGGTCTCCAACCGCTTGGCGGAAAACATCGAGGCCACACCCATCTATCATGAGATTTTTGGCTCAGACCATTGCCCGGTCGGGCTGGAATTGAAGGAGGAACTTCTTTTATGAAACATTTCAGACGCCTGACGGCGCTGCTGCTTGCGCTTTTGCTGACACTGAGCCTTTCAACCGGCGCGTTTGCTGCCGGGGCAAGCTACAGCTCGTGGTTTGCGCCCTACTATCAGGAGATGGCCGCGCTCGGCATTCTCCCGGGGGCCTTTACGACCGGCAATCTGACCGCCAGCATCACGCGCGGCGAGATGTGTACGCTTGCGGTCGCGGCCTTTGAAAAGGCAACGGGCAACGTCATCGATGAGCTTTACAGCACCAGCTACTTTACCGATACCACGGATGTCAACATCCTCAAGGCCTATGAATACGGCATCGTGAGCGGCTATCCGGACGGCTCGTTCCAGCCGGACAGGACGCTCACCCGTCAGGAATTTTTCAAGATCATCCAGAATTTCTGCGAGGCTGCGGCCTATACCTCCACGCGCTCAAAAGACCTCGGCTCTTTTGCAGACAGCGCCGCCGTTGACTCCTGGGCGTATGAGGCCGCGCAGCTTTGCGTGTCCAACTCCTTTGTCACCGGCACGGCGGTCGGCTCTGCCACCTACCTCAATCCCACCTCTGGCGCCAGCCGCCAGGAGGCCATGGTTATGTTCCTGCGCGCGTATAAAGACGTGCGGCAGTGGTACAGCGTCAACGTCACGACCGCAGGCGTTGCGGTCAACACGGCTGAGATCGATGTTACCGTAGAGCCCTACAGCGCGACCATGTACACAACGACCTCTGTCAACGTCCGCGACCGCTGGACAAAGGACAGCCCAAGCTACGGTGTGCTTGACATCTACACTGCCGTCAGTGTTACCGGCAAATGCTCCAACGGCTGGTATCAGATCAGCTTTGAGGGGCACACGGCCTATATTTCCGGCGACTATCTGTCCACTGAGAGCGGCGGCAGCAGCATCGGCGGCGTTGTCTCTGGCGGCAGCGCCACCGGAAACGCAACACTTGCCGAGGAAATTGCAAACTACGCCATGGGCTTTATCGGCTATTCGTATGTCTGGGGCGGCATGTCCCCCTCGACCGGCTTCGACTGCTCCGGCCTTATGTACTACGTCCTCACGCAGTACGGCTACAGCATGAAGCGCGTAGCCAACGACCAGATGACGCAGGGTACGGCCATTGCCCGCGCCGACCTGCAAGTCGGCGACCTCGTCTTCTTCGGCTACACGGGCTATGCTAACCACGTCGGCATGTACATCGGCAACGGAAACTTCGTCCATGCCTCCACCCCCTCGACCGGCGTTCGTATCAACTCTCTCAACGAGACCTATTACAACACGCGCTACATCGGCGCGCGGCGCATCATCTAAAGACTATCAGCCTGAAAGCTGAACTGAGCCTGAAAGCATTGCTTTCAGGCTCAGTTTTTTAAAGCCTGCAAGGCTTTAAAGTAAGATGCAGATCATTCCGCCGGTATTTTCATTAAGCATCCGCGAAAGTGTCCGCGTCAGCTTCTGCCGCGCGTCGTCGGGCATGCGGTGAATTTTGCTGTTCAGGCCGTCGCTCACAAGATCATAAAGTGACTTTCCAAAGATATTGCTCTGCCAGAGCTTTTCCGTGTCGCCCTCATACTCGCCGAGAAGATACCGGATGAGCTCATCCGACTGCTGCTCATCGCCAACGATCGGGTTCAGCTCCGTCTCGATTTCCGCCCGCATGAGATGAATCGACGGCGCGCTGGCCTTCAGATGTACCGCGTAGCTGCTCCCCTTGCGGACGATCTGCGGCTTATCCAAATGCAGCTCCGACGCGTCCGGCATGACAATGCCGTAGCCCGTCGCGCGCACCTGCTCCATGGCGCTGGCCACGCGCGCATACTCCTGCTTTTCCTGCGAAAGCTCGCAAAGCGTCTTTAAAAGCGTCTCGCCGCTGGTGATGCTAAGCCCCGCAGCCTCGGAGAGCGCGTCATAAAGAAGCCTCTCATGAAGATGCAGCTGCACGCACACGCACCCCGTACCGGGGTCAATGCTTCCCAGCTCCGCCGCCTCAAGTGCGTCCAGCGCCGCAAAGCGCGCAAGAGAAGGCTCTGCCTGATGAAGCCTTGTGACCTCCTGCGCAAAGCCGCGCATTGCGTCGTAAAGCGATGCCCAGAGCGGCTGCCCGCGCGGCACGGCGCGCACCCACCCGGGGAGGAAAAATTGCAGCTCCGTCACCGGGAACTCATACAAAAGCCCAAGCAGAATGCTCTGAATTTCCGCAAGCTCCATGCTCTGCGCATTGATCGTCTGCACGCCGACCTGATAGCGCTCAGATAACGCCTGCGCAAGAGCTCTTGCCGCCGCGCCCTGCGGGTCGGCTGAGTTTACAAGAATCATAAACGGCTTTCCCGTCGCCTGCATATCCGCGATGGCCTGCGCCTGCGCCTGCTGATACTCCTGCGCGGGGATCTCTGTGATCGAGCCGTCGGTCGTCATGACAATGCCGATGCTGCAATGCTCATCCATGACCCGCTTTGTGCCGATGCGCGCCGCCTCAGAGAGCGGAATTTCGCCGCTGGCCCAGGGAGTCATGACCATGCGCGGCGTCCCCTCCTCGTCTGCGCCCATCGCGCCGGGGACAAGATAGCCCACCGAATCGATCAGGCGCACCTTGAGCTTTGACTTTCCGTCCGGCGAAATTTCAACCGCCTGCTCCGGCACAAATTTTGGCTCTGTCGTCATGATCGTCCGCCCTGAGCCAGACTGCGGAAGCTCGTCTCTTGCGCGCTCACGCTGATAGGGGTCTTCCAGATTTGGAAGCACCAGCTGCTCCATAAAGCGCTTGATAAAGGTTGATTTTCCGGTTCTGACCGGCCCGACAACGCCGATGTAGATGCTGCCGGCGGTTCGTTTTGCAATCTGATCGTAAAGTGTTCCTGCTTCGCCCACACTACCGCCTCCTTGTTTTACCGTTTGCCTGTGCTGCTTTGCCCGCAGGCTCGCAGATGCCTCCGGGGCTTACCATAAAGCGTCTTTCGCCCGGCGGCGCGGAATAGCCGCCGCGCAATTTTTACACGGGAATGAGAAGCAGCGCCCCGGCCTCCGCCTCCTCCGTCTCCAGACCATTTGCCTGCGCAATGGCCGCCACGCTCGTGCGGTACTGGCGGGCAAGCTCCCAAAGGGGCTGCGTCTTTGTATTTTTCCGCACCACCACACAGAATTTTTCCGTCTGTGCCTGCTCCTGCGTAATCTCGCCGCCGCAGAGCGTTGTCAGTGCCTGCTCACACCGGCAAAAGACATCAAATGCCACATCATACCGGATGTCCATCCCGCCGCCAGAGGGCGCGGCAAAGCCGTCTGGCCCCGGAAGCAGCGCCGCCTCGCACACCGCGCCCGCGCCGCAGGGAATTTCAAGGCTCACCGCATCGCGCACCACAGCCGATTGCAGCGCCCCCTGTCCGTCATAGTAGAGAATGTTGACCGTGGCCGGCGCGCGGAGGATAGCACCGCAATCGCCTCTTTGCTGGCTCGGCGCGGCAAGATAGAGCGTGCTGTCGACCACCGAGCGCGCCTCCGCCGGAACGCTTCCGCGAAGCGGCGCGCAGAGCGTCTGCCGGTCAAGAAGGCACGGAATCGCAAGCGCCTCCCACTGCGGGGTAAATTCGCCCCGCGTCGTGTAAGCGTCCTGCGTGATGCAAAGCTCCTGCGCGCGAAGGCTCACACACTGGCAAAGAACGCTTACCGAAAGCAGAAGCTTTTCCGGCGCATCCGCCGCGCGCGAAAGTGCCAGCTCGCTGCCGGTCAGACAGATGCAAAGCCGCAGCGCATCGTCATCATAGGCCTTCGCAAGCTCGCAGAACTGTGAAAACGGAATCTGCCGCAGAAGTATCTCCGGCGCGCCGTCGGCTGTGAGATAGAGAACCTTCAGCGTAAGCGTCCCCTTGAAGACGGCTCTTGTGCCGTTGAGCTTCTGCTCGGCAAGCGTGGGCGTGAGCCAGTAGTGGACGATGGTTTCTGCCTCCGGCTCAGCGCCGCTCAGCTCCAGCTCCTGGGTCGTCGAGAAGGTCTTTTCCGCAAGCTCCTGCGGCAGCGAAAGGCGGTAGTGCGCTGTCTTGCGCTGTAGAATGTCGGGTGGATTCTGCACCTCATAGAGCGTCTGCTCCGCCTGCGCATACCCCGCCAGCTCGCAGACCAGCTCCACCCGCACAAGAATCTTCCGCGAATTGATCAGCCGCGCCTCGGCCGCGCACACGCGCACACAGGCGTAAAGCTGCGTCTTCTGCGTCAGCGCGCCATCGTCTGCGCGGATAGAATACGGCAGATCGCACGAAAGCGCGCGCGGCTGTGTGCCGTCCTCCGGAACGTAGAGGACGCTTGCGCGCACACTGCCGGTCACAAGAGCATTGCCCTCCCGGCATTCGCGCCCACGCATGATGGCGCTTGCACCGGTAAAGACAATGCGCGCGCAGTCCGGGAAGCTGTCCGGTACGATCATCTCCTGTGTCTGCTCCTGCGAAATGGTTTTGGAAAACGACAGCTGCAAATAGCTGATCGTCTGCTGTTTGAATTCAAGCTCCATGTCCTTCACTCCTTGCTGAATCTGGCAGGTTTTCCCTGCCGCGTGTGTCCCTTAAAAGTATATACGCGCCAGAGCCGCCGGATATGCCCCGGAAATTCAGCAGCCCATCCAGAGCGCAGCAGCCAGCAGCAGCGCGGCCAGCAGCACCGTACATGGCCAGCTTCCAAGCAGCAGCGACAGCGCCAGCCCAAGCCCCAGCCCCAGAAGCAGCATTTGCAGTCTTTGCATACACGGGCGCATCTTCATCACCTCTTTGTCAGCTTACGCGCAGGGAGGGCAGTTTGTGCGCAGTAGATTTTCGGCAGGAACTGTGATAAAATGAAAGCGCAAGATCAAGGCTTTCAGGAAAGGATGTGTTTTTATGGCAACTCTTCTTCTTAAAAATCTGGATACCGTCGTGACCTGCGACGGCGAAGACCGCATCTTAAATAACGTCAATCTTTTCTGCCGCGATGGGCGCATTGTCTCGCTGGACACCGCGCCGCACGAGGCCGACGAGGTGATCGACGGCAGCGGCATGCTCTGCTACCCCGGCCTGGTGAACACCCACCACCATCTGTATCAGGTCTTTTCGCGCAATCTGCCGCAGGTACAGAACATGGAGCTGTTCGACTGGCTCAAAACGCTCT
>CAZXIW010000024.1:0-21960 GCA_964640905.1 uncultured Oscillospiraceae bacterium | reverse complement strand
TCGCAGTTGTGCATATGCTGGGCAAAATAGTCTGCGTCGTGGAAATGGATGATACCGGCCTCATGCGCCTCAACGATCTCCTGCGGCAAAAGCATGCGGCGCGTTAAGTCCTTGGAGACCTCGCCTGCCATATAGTCGCGCTGGACGGCGTTGACGGTGGGGTTCTTGTTGGCGTTTTCCTGCTTGACCTCTTCGTTGTTCGACTCGATGAGCGTCAGAATTTTGTCGTCCGTTGTGTTGGACTTGCGGACAAGCGAGCGCGTGTAGCGGTAGGTGATGTAGTTCTTTGCAACCTCATAAGCGCCGTGCGCCATGATCTGATGCTCGACAAGATCCTGAATTTCTTCGACCGAGAGCGCGCGGTTCATGGACTGGCAGGAAAGCTCCACGCTCTCAGCGATGCGGCGGATCTGCATCGGCGTCAGGCGCTCGGCTTCCTCAACGACATTGTTTGCCTTTGTAACGGCGGCGATGATCTTCATGATATCAAAGACGGCCTCTGAGCCGTTGCGCTTGATGATTTTCATGGCATTCCTCTCCCTCTGATAGACTCAATATGACAGACATTGTGCAGGAAAACACGATATGTTGGTATTTTCCTGCACACAAAACACAATATCTTGATGGCGCGCATACGCCAGTAAACACAATATACAGGATTGCGCGAGGCTTGTCAAGAGTAAAAAATGGATTTCAATCAAAATGTAGTAGTTTAAAAAGAAAAAACTCCCGTGGAACACTACATCTTGTGTTCCACGGGCGAAAGCGCAGGGGAAGCCGCGTTCAGCGCGGAAGGTGCGCGGCAAAAAAGCTTTGCAGCGCCTGCTGGACGCGGGGCTTGTCGACGAGATAGCTTTTGCCGTGCTCTGCGCCGTCGACCAGCACAAGCGTCTTTTCGCTCCGGCAGGCGTCAAACGCGCGCTTTGTCATCTCGCACGGCACAAAGGTGTCTGCCGTGCCGTGGATGAACAAAATGGGATACCGGCTCTCACGCACAGCGTCGCAGGTCGAGGCCTCCCGCAGACCATAGCCCGCGAAAAGGCGCGTGAAAAGCCCATAGAAGGCAAGAAACGGCCAGAGCGGAAGACGCGGATGGTCACGGCGCAGGACGCTTTTGGCGATCTCATACGGGCTTGTAAAGCCGCTGTCGGCGGTGATGCCGCGCACGTTGGCAGGAAGCTCGAAGCAGCTGGCCAAAAGGACGGTCGTCGCGCCCATTGACAGTCCGCCAAGATACATGGGGTGATGTTCCCCCAACAGCTGCGAAAGATACGTGACCCAGGAAATGACGTCGTAGCGCTCGCGCACGCCGAAGGTCAGAAAGCGCCCCTCTGACTTGCCATGCGCCCGCTGGTCAACGAGCAGGAGCTGATAGCCAAGTGTGTCATAGTAGTAAGAGAGCGACGCGCCAAAGTCAATTTGCCAGCAGGAGCGGTAGCCGTGGAAGAGAAGAATCGTGCCCCTGGCGTTTTCCTGCGGCAGAAGGGTCGCATGCAGGCGCTTTCCATCATAGCTTACGACAAAAAGCTCCTGCGGCGCATGCGCCGCGACCCAGCCGTCGGCGGCCAGCGCGGCCGCTTTGATTTCGCGGTAGGGCGGCTTATTGAGCTGCGCGGCAAGCGAGTCTTGCGTATAGCGCCGCCCGGTCGTCCCGGCGCGCAGAAGCGCAAGCCCTGCAAGAAGCGCAAGTGTGAGTAGGGTAAGGAGCAGAAAAACCATCATGTAGCCTCCTTTTTTCCAAGCCGCGCAAAAAACGGAAAGCTCAGCGGCCAGACGACGCCCGCAAACACCACCAGCACAAAATAGCGCACGGCGTCGGCAGGCCCTTGTGCAAAAGCTGCGCGCAGGGGCGCTTTCAGAAGGCTTTTAATCAGAACGGCAAGCGCAAGGCCGAGCGTAAGCTTTAAAATCTGGCCGGGGAGGGGCGCGTGGGTGGAAAAGCGCAGGTGGCGGTCAAACAGATACACGATCCCCAGCCCCAGCATGCAGCCGGAGAGCGTCCAGGCGTTTTTGACTGCATGAGATAGATTACTCAGGTCTTCTTCAGAGGAAAAAGAATCGGCGCGAAGCGCGGTCACATAGAAAAGGAAGCCGAGCGCCGCCGCAAGGCAGGCAGGCAGCAACACGCGAAGCGCGCGCTGCGCGCCGTTTTCTTCCCGGAAGGCGGGATAAAGAAGCGCCAGAAGCGCTGCTGCCATTAAAAACGCCACGCCGACATCCATTGGCGTGTGGACGCCAAGATACATTCTGGAAAAGGGTACGAGCAGGCAGAGGGCAAAGCAGACCGTCTTCACGGCTTTGTTTTTTGTCATAAGACCGATCGCGCCGAACGTTCCGACGGCGTTTTGCGTATGCCCGGAGGGGAAGGAGTAGCCCGTCGCGGCGGCGCGCGCAGACTCCACGATGGTAAAAGACGGGTCTAAGACCCACGGCCGCGGCACGCGGCAGACGATCTTTAAAAACTGATTGGCAAGCGTTCCAAACAGCCCCACGACAAAGCAGTAATAGCCCGTGCGCTTATCTACACACCAGAAGAACAGCAGCGCCAGCGCCATAAACGCAAGCTCGTCGCCAAGGTAAGTGACAGCGGAGAAAAACGCATTCATGGCCGGGGTACGAATTGATGCAAGAAGTTTTAAAAATTCCATAGCATGCTCCTTTGCGCCAGACGGGCGCGATTCTATCTCCAGAGTATAGCACAGTTTTTTCAGAAAGGGAACGGGGAAGATGACTTGCAATTTCGTGAAAAACCGATATACTGGTAACAAAGACCACATGAAAGCGAGAGATGATGATGTTTTCCAACCAGCCGCGCAAAATTCTCAGCCGCCACCAGCTCATTGAGGTGATCTGCCAGCTCCGGTTTCCGGAGATTTTGCGCATTGAAAGTCAGGAGCCGGCTGCCTTTCAGGAGGAGATCCGCATGGATTACCCGCAGTACGGCAAAAAAATTGAGCAGCTTCCGCCCCAGAATGTCGGGGGAAAGCTGATTCCGCAGGGGACGGTCAACAACTATCAGTTTATTTCCGGAGACGGACGATGGAAGATCAGCCTGAGCAAGGGCTTTGTTGCCCTGTCGACCACGGGCTATACCCGCTGGGAGGAATTTGCGCGGCGGCTCGACCGGGTGCTGGCCGCGTTTATCAAGACCTGCCAGCCGGCTTATTTTACGCGCGTGGGGCTTCGGTATGTAAACGCATTCAACAAAGAGGCCATCGGTCTGGCCGAGACGCCGTGGAGCGAGCTGCTTACGCCGGGCTATCTTGGGCTGATGGCCGACGGGGACAGCCCACAGGAGCAGGCATTTTTCAAGTGTGAGCAGAATGTCACGGCGGCCATGCCCGGCGGCGCGAAGGGCAACATCAAGTGCGGCCCGGCTGTTTTGCGCAAGACCAATAACCGCACCGGCCAGACGCAGGAGCAGCGGGTCTGCATGCTGGATCTGGACGTGTACTTTGACGGCAGGACGCCGCTCGACCACGCTGTGCCTGCGCTCAATGTGATCCACGGAAACGCCGGAAGCCTCTTCCGCGGCGCTGTGCGCGAGCCGCTTTTTGCGGCCATGGGGCCGGAAGAGCCGTAATGCCAAAAGGCGCAGGACGCAATCAAAGCCGGCTGGAAAAGCTTCCTTTTCCAGCCGGCTGCTTTTTAGCCCCAGAGGGCGGAGAGCATCGGGATGATCTGCTTTTTCCGCGAGACAACGCCCGGCAAGAAGCACGTGTGCTCCTTGAGCTGGGTGTTGAAGGCGTGGGCGAAGATCTCCTCGTCGCCGAGATAGAGAATCTGCGTGCCCTCAAGCAGAACGTCGGTCAGCATCAGAATCATCAGCGTGTAGCCGCGCTCGTTCATGGCCTTTTGCATCAGGGCAAGGAAGTCGTCCTTGCGCTCCATCATGTGCTTGGAGTCGATGCAGGTGATCTGACTGACGCCAAAGTCGTGGTCTGCGATATGGAAATCCTTGAAATCGCCGAACAGCAGCGACTCAGAGGACTTGCTGTCGGAGATGGAGGCCGAGAAGATGACCTGCCCCAGCTCCTCAAGCGAGACGTTTGCAATGCGCGCCATGCGCTCTGCCATGCGGTGGTCGCGCAGCGTCGCGGTCGGGGATTTGAACATGACGGTGTCGGCCACGATTGCCGAGGCGATCAGCCCCGCCAGCCGGTTGGACGGAAGCAGCCCGCGCTCCTGATACATCCCGGCGATGATCGTAGCCGTTGAGCCGACAGGCTCATTGCGGAAGTAGATTGGAGCGCCGGTCTGGATGTCTGCCAGACGGTGATGGTCGATGATCTCAAGGATCTCGGCCTGCTCCAGCCCCGGGACGGACTGCGCCATCTCGTTGTGGTCGACCAGAACCACGCGCTTGCGGCGCGGCTTTAAGAGATGATATCTCGAGAGCGTGCCGACGACCTTGTCGTTTTCGTCCAGAATCGGGTAGCTCCGGTGGCGGCTGGAGAGCATGACCTCGCGCACATCGTCGACAAAGTCGGTCAGATAAAACGCCTTGACGTCCTCCGTGCGGCAGATGCGCCCGGCCTCGATGGCGTGGTAGATCATGCGCGCGGCCTTGAAGGCGTCAAAGGGGGTGGCGATGACGCAGGTCGTGGTCGGAAGCTCACGAAGCTCTGCCGGAAGCTCTGCCTGGCAGACGATCAGGCAGCTGACATTCATTTCCATGGCACGCCGCGCCATTTCCGGCTGGTCGCCGCAGATGACGATGGAGCTTTTGCCGGAAAAGAGCAGGTTTTCATTTTGCTGCGGCAGGGCGATGGAGACCTCGCCCGAAACCCGGTCGACAAGATAGCCAGCCTCGTTGATGATCTTTCCGTCGAGCACGCTCAGAACGTTAAAGATCGGAAGATTTTCCGCATAGGCGCTCTGCACGGTCTGCATGTCGTATTCAGCAATTTCAGAGGGGGAGATCATGCCGTAAAGTGTGCCGTCGTCGTTTGTAACGGGGATGGCGGCGACGCTGCGGTCGGCCTGCAAGGCGTTCCAGGCTCTGCTGACCGTGACCGCACGCGAGAGCGCGGGCGGCGTGTCATAGGCAAGGTCCTGCACCTGTGTGCGCATGGTCTGGATGCGCACCGGCGGCTCAAAGCCAAAGCGCTCAAGCACAAGGCGCGTCTCGTCAGAGATATGACCCAGGCGGGCAGCGACATATTCGCGGTTACCCAGCGCGTTCTGAAGCGCCGCGTAGGCCATCGCAGAGACGATGGAGTCGGTATCGGGGTTTCGGTGGCCGGTGACATAGATGGGATCCATATTCAGTCCTCCTTCTCAGTTTCCGGGAAGCACACGCCGTTCTGGCGCAGGAAAAAACGAACGGGGTAATAGCGGTCGAGATAATTCTCGCAGTACCATTCATAGGTCGCGTCGGGCAGGTGAAGAAGCTCCGGCGCCTGCGTGCGAAAGAGCTTGAAGGTCTGCTCATCGCCGGATAAAAGCGCGGCGGCAAGCTCACGCTCGCCCTCGTCTACCAGCCGCGAGAGCGCCGTATCCATCAAAAATACGCAGGCGCGCTCGCGCTCTGTGCCAAGAAGCTCCTTATGGCCAAGCCAGAAAAGAAAGTCCTCCATGTCGAGAAGGGTGCGCGCGGCAGCATGGGAAAGGGTCTGAAACTCGTCCTTTGCGCCGCGCTTTAAAATATCGATCAGGTATTCTAAAAGACGGTCATCGAGACACACGCTGTCTAAAAAGACCTCATAGATATCGCGGATCTCGGATTTGACAGGCCCGGATTCCTGCGCTTCGGGCGAAGCTTCCGGCGCGCCCGGCGCCTCCTGCGCGGCGGCGGGGACATCCGGCGCTTGCGGCGCGGACGGCGGAAGAAGCCGCGCAAGGTCAAACGCTGCAAGCTCACGCTCGGAAAGCACCTCGCCATCCTGCGCGGCGCAGCGGCGCAGGAACTCCGGGATACCGAGCGCCTCGATTTGTGGAATCAGCTCCTGAATCCGCGCCTGGGGGGAGGTTTGCTTTAAAACGATGCCCTCCGGCGCTTCGCGCCCGCCCTCACACAGGCCGGAGAAAGCGTCAAGATAACGCTCAAGTAGTGTCATACGCGCCTCCTGTTGCAATTTTCTCTAGTGTAGCACGAAATATGGCGGAAGTCAAAAGCCAAAAACATTTTTTGGGAAGAAATGCAAAATTCCCCGGCGCGGATGACCCGCGCCGGGGAATGGCTTTGAAAATCAGGCCTGTGCAACGTTCAGCCGGATCTGCGCTCTGCGCTTTGCGGCCTCAGCGAGACGGTGCTCCTCCTTGGAAAGCGTGGTATTGGCCAGCTTTTCCTCGGCGCGCGCCAGGGCGTCCTTTGCGCGCGCAGTGTCGATGTCCTGCGCCCATTCAAAGGTCGTGGCGATCAGGCGAACCTCGCCATTGATCACACTCAGCATGCCGCCAATGCAGGCGGCCAGACGCGCCTGACCGTCCAGCGTAACGGTGGCCGGGCCCATGCCGACGGTGGTAACGAAGTTCGTATGCCGGGGGAGGATGGTCAGCCCGCCCTGCGCGGCGCGCAGGTTGAGCCGCTCTGCCTGCCCGTCATAGAACAGACCGTCGGGCGTTACGATTTGCAGATGGAAGCTGCTCATTCATTGCCGCCTTTCGCCTTGGCGACCACGTCGTCGATCGTTCCGGCAAAGAGGAAGGCAGACTCGGGGATATCGTCGTGCTTGCCTTCCACGATCTCCTTGAAGCCGCGGATGGTTTCGCGAACGGGAACATACTTGCCGGCCATGCCGGTAAACTGCTCGGCAACGTGGAACGGCTGCGAGAGGAAGCGCTGCACCTTACGCGCGCGGCTGACGGTCAGCTTGTCGGCCTCAGACAGCTCGTCCATGCCCATGATGGCGATGATATCCTGAAGCTCCTTGTAGCGCTGGAGGATATGAATGACAGACTGCGCGACCTCGTAGTGCTCCTGGCCGACAACGTCCGGCGAGAGGATACGCGACGTCGAATCCAGCGGGTCAACGGCCGGATAGATGCCGAGCGAGGCAATCGAGCGGTCAAGAACCGTCGTTGCGTCCAGATGGGCGAAGGTGGTAGCCGGGGCGGGGTCGGTCAGATCGTCCGCCGGGACATAGACGGCCTGAACGGATGTGATCGAGCCGTCCTTGGTAGACGTAATGCGCTCCTGCAAAGCGCCCATTTCGGTTGCAAGCGTCGGCTGGTAGCCAACGGCAGAGGGCATACGGCCAAGCAGCGCCGAGACCTCAGAGCCTGCCTGCGTGAAGCGGAAGATGTTGTCGATGAACAGCAGCACGTCCTGATGCTTGACGTCGCGGAAGTATTCCGCCATCGTAAGACCGGACAGACCCACGCGCATACGCGCTCCGGGCGGCTCGTTCATCTGGCCGAAGACCAGCGCGGTCTTCTCCAGAACGCCGGACTCCTTCATTTCATAGTAGAGGTCGTTACCCTCGCGGGTACGCTCGCCGACACCGGTGAAGACGGAGTAGCCGTTGTGCTCGGTCGCGATGTTGTAGATCAGCTCCTGAATCAGAACGGTCTTGCCGACGCCAGCGCCGCCAAAGAGGCCGATTTTACCGCCCTTGGCATACGGGCAGATGAGGTCGACGACCTTGATGCCGGTTTCCAGAATCTCGGTAGACGATTCCTGCTCGGCATACGACGGCGCGGGGCGGTGGATCGGCCAGCGCTCCAGACCCTCGTCGATGGGCTGGTCATCGAGCGGATTTCCCATGAGGTCGAAGATGCGGCCAAGGCAGGCCTCTCCGACGGGGACGGTGATGGGCGACTCGGTGTCTACGGCTTCTGCGCCGCGGACAAGACCATCCGTGGAACTCATGGCGATGCAGCGAACCAGACCGCCGCCAATTTGCTGGGCAACCTCGGCAACGATGGTGCGCTCGCCGTTTTGCAGCGTCACGGCATGGTTCAGATTGGGAAGGTGACCCTCGGGGAAGCGAATATCAAGGACAGGCCCGACGACCTGTACGACAGTACCGATATTAGGCAATACGGTCACTCCTTTCAAGACTGTTCTGCGCCGGCGACGATCTCGGTGATCTCCTGCGTAATTGCGCCCTGGCGCGCGCGGTTGTAGCGCAGGTTCAGATCCTCGATGATCTCATCGGCGTTTTTGGTGGCGGAGTCCATGGCGGTGCGGCGGGCGGCCTGCTCGGAAGCGGTCGACTCACACAGCGCGCCATACAAAAGCCCGCCGAGGTATTCCGGCACGATGGCGTTGAAAACGGCCTCGCTGCCGGGCTCGTATAAAATCATGTTTTGAGACGGACGCTTTTCCTCCGAAATGCGAAGCGGCAGAAGCTCCAGCGTACCTGCGGTCTGCGAGAGCATGGAGGCAAAATTCGTGTAGCCCAGGACGAGCCTGCGGTATTTGCCCTCCAGGAAGCCATCGGCAAGAAGCTTTGCGATCGTGTAGCAGTCGCCAATGGAGACGCCTGCGGCCTCTGCGTAGCTTTCGGTGATGATCTCGACATTCTTGCGCCGGAAGAATTCCAGCGCCTTTTTGCCGATGGGAAGCACGGCGGCCTGCTCCTCCATCTGGCCATAGACCAGCTTGAGGATGTTGTTGTTATAGCCGCCCGCTAAGCCGCGGTCGCCCGCGATGACAAGATAGACGGGCTTGCCGTCCGGGCTGGCGTGCAGATAGGGGGAGGAAAAATCGTTGTTGGTATCCGCAATTTCGTCCATTGCCGCATACAGCGCCTGAAAATACGGACGGCTGGCAATCGCCCGGGCCTGCGCGGAGCGCAGCTTGGAGGCTGCGACCAGCTCCATGGCCTTGGTGATCTGGCGGGTGGACTGCATGCTCTTGATGCGGGTTTTGATCGCTTTTGTGGATAAACCGGCCATGTGCGCGCCTCCTTCTTATTGAGCTTCCAGGAACTCGGCGACGCGCGTGGTAATGGCCTTGTTCAAAAGGGCTTCTGTTTCCTTGCTCAGATCGCCCGTTGTGCGGATGGCCGACAGAACATCTGCGGCGTTGGCCTCAAGCCACGGATAAAGCTCCGCCTCAAAGGCGCGGATGCGCTCGATTGGAACGTCCTTGAGATGGCCGCCGATGACGGCGTAGAAAATGCAGACCTGATAGGCAACGTCGACCGGCGCGTTGCGGTTCTGCTTGAGAACCTCCACGATGCGCGCGCCCTGATCGAGACGGTCGCGGGTATCCTTGTCAAGATCGGAGCCGAACTGCGAGAAGCTTTGCAGCTCGCGGTACTGCGAGTAGAGAAGCTTCAGCTGGCCTGCGACCTTTTTCATCGCCTTGATCTGCGCGCTGCCGCCGACACGGGAAACCGAGATGCCGGGGTTGACTGCCGGCATGACGCCGGAGTGGAACAGCTCCGTCTCGAGGAAGATCTGGCCGTCGGTGATGGAGATGACGTTCGTCGGGATATAGGCCGAAACGTCGCCGGCCTGCGTCTCGATGATGGGAAGGGCAGTCAGCGAGCCGCCGCCGTATTCCGGCGCCATGCGCGCTGCGCGCTCAAGAAGTCTGGAATGCAGATAGAATACGTCGCCGGGGTAGGCCTCGCGTCCGGGCGGGCGGCGGATGAGGAGGGAAAGGGCACGGTACGCGGTGGCGTGCTTACTCAGATCGTCGTAGATGACGAGCACGTCTTTTCCCTCGTGCATGAAGTATTCGCCCATCGTACAGCCGGAGTACGGCGCAATGTATTGCAGCGGCGCAAGCTCCGATGCGGTTGCGGAGACGACGATGGTGTAGTCCATCGCACCGGCGTCTTCGAGCGTCGAGACCAGCTGCGCAACGGTCGAGCGCTTCTGGCCAATGGCGACGTAGATGCAGATGACGTCCTTGCCGCGCTGGTTGATGATGGTGTCGGAGGCCAGGGTCGTCTTACCGGTCTGGCGGTCGCCGATGATGAGCTCACGCTGGCCGCGGCCGATGGGGATCATGGAGTCGATGGCCTTGATGCCCGTCTGAAGCGGGACGGAAACGCTGCGGCGCTGTAAAATGCCGGGCGCGGGAGACTCGATGGCGGCATACTGCTTTGCCTCGATCGGGCCCTTGCCGTCGATTGGCTGACCCAGCGCGTCGACAACGCGGCCGATGAGCGCCTGGCCGACGGGAACGGAAACAACGCGCCCCGTGCGGCGAACGGTATCGCCCTCGCGGATGCCCGCGTCGCTGCCGAGCATGACGATGGAAACGGAGTTTTCCTCCAGATTCTGCGCCATGCCGTATACGCCGCCGGGGAATTCCAGAAGCTCGTTGACCATGCAGCCTGTCAGACCTGCGGCCTTTGCGATGCCGTCGCCGATCAGAATGACAGTGCCGGTCTCGGACTGGTTGATCTTGGTTTCATAATGCTTGATTTGAGAACGGATGATTCTTGAAATCTCTTCCGGTCTTAATTCCATTGCTTCACCAGCTTTCAGTAGAATTTACACTCTGTTGCAAACTCCTTACAGGGTGCTGCCTGCAAGCAGCTGTTGGATCTGGCTCAGGTGGCTTTGTACCGAGCCGTCGAGCTGTCTGTCCGGCAGCTCCAGACGGATGCCGCCGAGAAGACTTTCATCAACGCGGACGGAAAGCTCCACCTGTTTGCCGCAGCGCGTTTGCAGCGCCTCGCGCAGGCGGGTGATCTGCGCCTGGCTGAGCGGCGCGGCGCTTACGGCGCACACGTCCATGATGCCATAGTCATGGTTGTAGCGGCTGCGGAAGGCTTCTGTGCAGTCCGCAAGCTGAGAGATCGTGCCGTTTTCACACAGAATCTTCAAAAAATTCAGCGTGTACGGATGTACCTGGTCGCGGCAGGCTTCGTCGAGCAGCTGTGTGCGCTGCGCCGTCTCAATGGACGGCTCGGCCAGAAGCCTTCCGTAGTCCGGGTTTTCCCGGAAGAGACCCGTCAGCATGCGAAGCTCGGCAAGAATCTGCGCCTCAAGCGCCTCTGCGCGGGCCAGATCATACAGCGCGCCTCCGTAGGTCATGGCAGTTTTACTGATCATGCCTGTTCACCCAATTCGTCGATAAAACGCTCGATGAGCGCTTCGTGCTGCTTCTCGTCGATCTCCTTTTCCACGACCTTCGAGGCGATTTCCACGGCAAGGCCGGAAATCTCGCTCTTAATCTCGTTCATGGCCTTGCGGCGCTCAAGGGCAATGTCGCGCGTTGCCTTCTCGCGAAGCGCGGCGGCCTCGCTCTGGGCGCTGGCAAGCAGCGCGTCGGAGCGCGTCTGCGCATTCTGCACGGCGCGGGCGGTAATGGCCTCGGCCTCGGTGCGCGCGGACAGAAGATGCCCCTCATACTCGGCCTTGGCGGACTCAGCGTCTTTTTTGGCGGAGTCTGCTTCGGCGTAGATCGCGTCGACTTCCTGCTGGCGCTGGGCGAGAATGTTCTTGACAGGCTTGAACAGGAATTTCTTGAACAGGAACATCTGAATAAACAGATTCAGGATCGTTGCAATGAAGGTCCAGCCTTCAAAGGCTACCAGGGATTGATAGGACAAGGCTGCTGCCTCCTTTCAGACTTTGTAAGCTGCCTCTTACAGCATGCCAAGGAACAGGTTCGGCGCCACAAAGATCAGAAGCAGGCCGGTCACGAAGCCGTAAATACCGGTGGTCTCTGCGCAGGCGATACCAAACAGCATCGTCGACGTCAGCTCACCCTTCATTTCCGGCTGGCGGGCAATGGCCTCGACGGCCTTACCTGCGGTGTAGCCTTCGCCGATACCAGGGCCGATACCGGCAATCAGCGCCAAACCTGCGCCGATCGCGCAGCCCATGAGTACGATTGCTCTTTCTAACATGTTGAGTTCCTCCTAAAAATAATTCACAATTTTAAGCGGCAGCTGCCGCAGGTCGATGAAGAAAGGTTATTCCGCAGCGGTGGAGATGAACATCATCGTCAGCATGCAGAAGATGAAGGCCTGCATAAAGCTTCCGAACCAGTCAAAGTACAGCGAGATGACAGCCGGAAGACCGACGGTGAGGAAGGGGATCGCGCCGAGCCACTGCCCGACCACGCCGGGAATGATCGAGAACAGCGCCTGGTTGGCAACCACCAGCGCCGCATAAACGAGGGCGGTGATGACCGTGCCGGAGACGATGTTGCCGAAATGACGGAAGGCCATCGAGATCGGCGTAAAGACCTCGCCGAGGACGTTGAACGGCGCCATCAGGAAGATGGGGTCGCAGAAGCCCTTGAGGTAGCCGCCAAGGCCGTTGGTCTTGAGCTTGGTGTAGGTGATGATGACGAACACGACAATGCCCCAGGCAAGCGTGACCGACACATCCGCCGTAGGCGGCCAGAGGCCGACGAGCGAGGAAAGGCTTGAGAAGATCGAGAGCGCGAAGATGGTGCTCACGAACGGCGTATAGCGCATCCAGGCCTCTCCCATATTGTTGCGGACAAAGTTTTCCGCCGTCATGACGATCTTTTCCGCGACGGCCTGCCGCTTGGAGATGCCGCGCACCTTTAAATCGTGCGTCAGCCAGATGCAAAGCAGCGTCAGAACCAGCATGACGACCCAGCTTACAACGATGGATGCCGAGATGGGAATGCCGCCGAGGATGGGGATCTCAAAATAAATTGGCGCGCCCTGAATATTGACATTCATTTACGAACGGTCTCCTTCCAAATCAGAATCAGCTCCGGCAGCCCCGGCGGGCTGGTCCGGCTTGTAAAGTCCGAGCAGACGCATCGCGTAGATGACGATCTGCGGCATGAGCAGCGGGATGATCGCCGCGATGGGATGAAAGCATGGCGCGATGACGCTGACCAGAACGCCGAGAAAGCAGAAGGCCATGCGCAGCGAGTAGGACTGGCGGACGTATCGCGAGGCATATTCCTTCATGCCGACAGCCTTCTGAACGGTTACGCCGAGCAGAAAGAAGTTTGCGACGGCGATGGCCGTTCCAAGCAGCGCGCCAAGAACCACGGTGTAGTCAAACTGCCCAAGCACAGCAAAGACAATACACATGATGATGTCTGCGATTCCAACGCCGAGCGCGATGTGGAGCGTTTCAGTCAGAATCGCTTTTTGGATTTTCATAGGCATTCCCCCTTTTGGGTTTATATTATAAGAGCCGGGGGCTCTTAAATATGCTCACCATAGCCGCGCACCTCGCGCGCCGGGCGGGATTTTTTCTGCGCGGTCAGCCTGCGGTAAAACTGAAGTGCCGTACTGAAGGAGGTCAGAAGCCCGATCACAAGCGCCAGGAGTGTGAGCCACAGGCCGAGCGCGTAGCGCTGCTGCAAATACTGCGCCAGCCACAAAAGCGCGACCGGGGGTGTGATGAGCGAAAAGCCCAGCTGGCCGACCAGCGCGATTCCACGGAAAATTTTCTGCATGCTCTGCATTCGCTGCATGGGCGGTGTCTCCATTTCAATATCGGTTGTAGCATGGCACGCGGAGCTTTGTCTGCCGGAGAAGGAACGGGCGATAAGGATTATTTGCGTGCCAGCATGAAAAATTTGCGGTTTCTTTATAAGATATTTCAATGGTAGCATAAATTTTTACGGTTGGCAATATGAAAATTGACAAGAAGCCATTCCAAAATTGATATGTGGAAAACGAAAAAAGTATTGGAAAATTGGTTTGATGTGGTATAATGATTGGAGACGTTGAAAGTGGAAAAAAATATGTGGATTTGCGAAAAAAAGGGAGGGTTGGAAAAAATGGAGAAAAGCGTTTCCGGCTATTGCCGCGTGCAGGATGGCGCGCGAATCGTGCTGGTGGAGGTGGAGCGTGACGGGGTGGATGCAGACTGCGATTACGCAGATTGCGCCTACCGCGCGGAGTGCCCCATCGGAAAGCAGATCACAGCCATGCAGACCGACCAGCAGGCATAGCAAGACCGAAAAGCCCGGCCGCCGCGAACGCTTCGCGGCGGCCGGGCGCGTTTTTTATGGGCGCTCAGTGATGGGGCGGCTTGACGCAGGGGTCTGCTGCGGCGGCAAAGCCATCGTCAAGAAATTCGCTGACGCGAATGCCGCGCGAGAGCTTCATCTGCTCGACGTGCTTGTGAATCATCTCCTTGACCACGAGCGGCTCTTTGACGTTGACAAGGTCAATGTGGGGCGTGGTCTTGTCAGAGGAATGGACGATGATCGTGCCAACGCCGAAGATGCGCTGGAACAGACCGACCCGCGCGGAGATATCCGTTACGCGATACAGAAGCGTCTCTTCCATCCGCATGCTGAAAAGGCCAGTCTGCACGAACAGACGATCCTCCGACAGGTAGTATCGGGTGAAGCTGATGGGCATGCCCAAGATGCGCTTGCGGTCTTCCCAGATTGTTTCGATTCCTGTTTTCATGGTGGCCTCCTGGTATGTTCCCGGCGCTGTGCGCCGGACTTTTTTTCAGTATAGCGCGCTTTTGCGGTGCGGTCAAGCCCGCGCGCGCAAAAAGCGGCAGACGGGTATGGCGATATTCGGGGATATCGAATGAAAAGAGAATACTTTCGACATTGCCGCTTGACAAGCGCCGCAGAATGCAGTACGTTATTTGTACGAAAGAATCAGGAAAAGCGCGCCAAACGGCGCGCGGGGAGGCGGAGCGTGTTTTACTGGACGCAGGAGATGGTGGATTTCATGCGCGACGCGGCAGAGTACAGTGCCTGCTACCGTCTGCTTGCAGACGCAATTTGTGAAAGGCTTCCGCCTGCGCGCCATGTCTGCGACGCGGGGTGTGGGTTGGGCTTTTTGTCCTGTGAGCTGGCCGCGCGCTTTCCGCTGGTCACGGCGGCGGATGTCTCCGGGCGCGCGCTGGAGGTACTGCGGGCGCAGACGGCGGCGCGGGGAATCTCCAATGTGCAGATTCTGCAAACCGACCTGACCCGCTTCACGCCGCCCGAGCCCTATGAGGCGATGGTCTTCTGCATGTTTGGAAGCACGCGGCAGACGCTTCGCATTGCAAAGCGCTGCTGTAAGGGGCGCATTGTGATGGTCAAAAAGGGCTACACGCACCACCGCTTTTCCCTTGGCGAGGTTCCCCTGCGCGATGAGACGCAGCGTACTGCCGCGCAGGAGCTGTGCGCGCTTGGGATTCCCTTTGCGATGCAGACGCAAAGCTTTGAAATGGGGCAGCCGCTTCGCTCGCTGGAGGAGGCCGTTCGCTTTTTCCGCCTCTACAGTAAAGACGACCCCGGCGCGGTGACGCCCGAGGCGGTCGCGGCGCGGCTGGTGCAGACGGGGCAGAGGCGCTTTCCGCTCTACCTGCCGCAGAAAAAGGAGCTTGCCCTGTTTACGATTCAGACAGACGAGCTTGGGGAGGATTTGTAATGAAAAACCTGTTTTCAGAAATCGCCTGTGCGCTGGAGCGGGGGCAGAACGTTGTGCTTTGCAGCATTCTGGCCTCCTCCGGCTCTGCGCCCAGAGGCGCGGGGGCGAAGATGGCCGTCTTTGCAGACGGCAGAACCTGCGGCACAATTGGCGGCGGCGCGGTCGAGCGTATTGCACTTGCGCAGGCCATGCGCGTGCATGAGACCGGCGCGGCGCAGCTGCAAAGCTTTTGCCTGCGGCCAAATCAGGTGCGCGATATCGGCATGATCTGCGGCGGCGAGGTGACGGTCTATTTTCAGCTGCTTGCCGCCCGGCGGGCGCAGGATGCAGCCTGCGTCCGGGCAATCCTGGAGCTTCTGGCGGGGGGCGAGGACGCCTGGCTCATCTGGCGCATTGAGCATGGCGCGGTCACGGCCATGGCGACCTTTGACGCGCCGCACGGCATTCGCTTTGCAGCGCTTGACGAGGCGGCAATCCGCCCGCTGCTTACCGCGCGCGCGGTCTATCAGAAGGGTGAGCCGGGGTATTATATCGAGCCGCTTGTCCGCGCGGGGCGCGTCCTGATTTTTGGCGGCGGCCATGTGGGGCGGGCGCTTGTGCCGGTGCTGGCGGGGGTCGGCTTCCGCGTGACGGTATTCGATGACCGCGCGGATTTTGCAAAGCCGGAAAACTATCCGCAGGCGGAGCAGGTGATCTTCGGGAGCTTTCAGAAAATCGAAGAGGCGCTTCCAATTTCGCCGCGCGATTATGTGGTCGTTATGACGCCCGGCCATCAGGCAGACCGCGAGGTTCTGCTTCAGGCAATGCGGACGCAGGCATGCTACATTGGCTGCATCGGAAGCCGCCATAAAATCGCAGCAACGAATGCGTTCCTGCTGGAAAACGGAATCGCGCAGGAGGCGCTTTCGCGCATCCACTCGCCCATTGGCCTTCCGATTCAGGCCGAGACGCCGGAGGAAATTGCCATCTCCGTTGCCGCTGAGCTCATCTGCTGCCGGGCAGAGCTGGCCGCGCGCGGCGTATGATTTCCGCGCAGGCGGCTTGCGCTTTGCGCCGCTCTCTGGTATGATAGAAAAAACAGAGCGTGAGGTGCTTTTTATGAACGAACCATTTGCTTTTTATGAAAAAACGGCAAGCTTTGTCAAATCGCGCGCGCCCTTTGTCCCGCAGATCGCACTGATTCTTGGGACGGGGCTTGGCGCGCTGGCGGCGCAGCTGGAAAACCCGGTCGAGATCGACTACCGCGAGATCCCGAACTTTCTGGTCTCTACCGCGCCGGAGCATGCCGGGAAGTTGATTTTCGGCGAGCTGGCAGGAAAGAAGCTTGTGTGCATGTCGGGCCGCTTCCACAGCTACGAGGGCTATGACTTTGAGCAGCTCTCCATTCCCGTGCGCCTTTTTAAGCTCCTTGGCGTCAGGCAGACGATCGTTACAAACGCCGCCGGCGGCGTAAACGAGGCGTACCGCCCGGGCGATCTGATGGTCATTTCCGACCATATCAAGCTCTGCGGCGCAAGCCCCATGCGGGGGAAGAATCTTCCGGAGTTTGGCCCGCGCTTTTTTGACGTGAGCACGATGTACAGCCCGCGCCTGCGCGCGCTTGCGCTGCGTCTGGCGGGCGACTCCGGCCTGCGTGTGCATGAGGGCGTCTATTTCTTCATGCCCGGCCCGCAGTTTGAGACCCCGGCGGAAATCCGCGCCATCCGTCTGCTCGGTGGCGACGCGGTCGGCATGTCAACGGTCACAGAGGCGCTTACCGCCGCGCACTGCGGGATGGAGCTTCTCGGCTTCTCGGTCATTACAAACATGGCCGCCGGAATGCTCAACCAGCCGCTTACGACCGAGGAGGTATCCGAGACCGGGCGAATGGTCGAGGCGCGCTTCAGCGCGTATCTCAAGGCGCTGATCGGGGAGATGTAATGATGGAGGAAATTCGGCAGGATGCCGGCCTTGCGTTCATGCTGCAATATGAAAATGTTGCATGGTATGACGAAGGCGCGGTCAGAATTTTAGACCGGCGCGTCTACCCGACAAAAGTCGAGTTTGTGACGTGCCGCAGCCATGTTGAAGTGATGCAGGCCATCCGCGACATGGTGACCCAGAGCGCAGGGCCATATACGGCGGCTGGCATGGGCATGGCGCTTGCCGCGTGGGAGTGCCGGGAAAGGCCGGAGGCCGGCCAGCTTTCCTGTCTTGAAGCGGCGGCCACATGCATCGCAAACGCCAGACCGACCACCAAAAAGCGCATGGAGCAGGTGTGCAGCGGCTGCCTCGCGGCGGCAAAGCAGGCGCTTGCGGCGGGCGCGCGCGTTGACGAGGCGATTCGCGCCCATGTTGTGCGGGCAAACAATTCCCGGTACGCAAAGGTCAACGAAATTGCCCGCTATCTTGTTGCCATGTTCCCGCAGAAGGCGCGCGTCATGACGCAGTGCTTTGGCGAGACGATCGTCGGCATGATGTTAAAGGAGGCAAGGCTGGCCGGAAAAGACCTCCGGCTCTTCTGCCCCGAGACCAGACCCTATTTTCAGGGCGCGCGCCTGACGGCGACGGTCTGCCGCGACATGGGCTTTGATGTGACGGTCATCACCGACAATATGCCGGCCTTTGTCATGGAGCGCGAGGGAATCGACGTTTTTACCTGCGCGGCAGACGCGATCTGCCTCGACGGCTATGTTGTCAACAAGGTCGGAACGTTCCAGATCGCCATCTGCGCCAAGCATTTTGGCGTGCCTGTTTTTGTGACCGGTGCGCCCGACGCGGCGCATGAGACGAAGGACACGGTTACGATTGAAATGCGCGACCCGGCGTTTACCCTGCAGGCGATGGGCGTGCGCACGGCAGCCGAGGGCGTCAAGGGCTACTACCCGGCGTTCGATCTGACGCCGCCGCATCTCATTTCCGGCATTGTGACCGACCGGGGCGTCTACTCACCCTTTGATTTGCATGCCTACTTCCGCCAGGGCGGCACGGGTGAGTACGAGATGGTCGTGTAGAAGTCGGAAATGTAGCGGATTTTCACAAAATTTTACGCGCAATTTCTGTGCGGGCGGCAGCCTTCCGGGCTTTGCCGCCCGTTTTTGCGCGCGGGCGCGCAGTGGGATGCAGGAATGGATTCTGAAAATGCAGCGGCGCTTGCAGGCGCGGCGGAGCGGTGGGAGCGGCGGCATAAAAACCTGCAAAAAAGGCGGCGCTGGCGCGCCGCGCGGTGCGAAATCTGCAAGCTTTGGCAGGGGACGTTGCAGGACAGAAAATGCAGGATGAATTGCAGGAAAAGAAGCTTGCAATTCATGGCGAAACAGGAAAACTGTGCAAAATGCATAGAAACAGAAAAAGTGATTTGTACAAAGTAGTTGAAATTTGGCGGCGCTGGTGTATAATATGAACTGTAAAGAAGAGAACAACTGCTGCAAAAATGCAGCGTGAATTTCAAAAAATGGAGGAACTGAACATGCTGAGCACTCTGGCAGTTTGCGGCGCGGCGTATCTGGCCTGCATGGTCGTGATGACGGTTCATGGTATGAAGGCGTAATCGACTTATCAAAAGCGAATAAGAGCAAAACGAGTGCCCGCGCGGAGTTCCGCGCGGGCGTTTTGCATACGGAGAGAAGCCTTTCAGGGAGACAAATTACAGCAGGAATTTCCTGCGGTATGCGAGGGGGTCTGCCTGATATTCCCGGTATTGCGCCCGAAGGCAGCGGCCACAGGGGCGATACCCGGCAGCAAGGGCGGTTTTTTCGTCGGCAAAAAATACGCGGGAGGCTTCATAGCTTCCGGGGAAGCGGCGAATCGCGGAAAGCGCGGCGGGGCAATCGAGCCGCCCGTAGATTTTTGCCTGGCTGTTTCCACCAAAAAGACCCGGCGTTTCGGAACAATATGTGCGCCCGTCTGCGCCGAGCAGTTTATAAAGCTTCATCATAAAACTCCCTTTTAAAAGAATCGTGCAACGGGTGTGTGCGCGGGGCTGCGCCCGGCTTCATTATGCTTCTTCGGCCAGAAGCGGCGCAAGCGGGAAAAGCGGCTCAGGGTGATAGTCGGCTTCGTCCAGCGTATCTTCAAAGATGGGCGCGAAGGAGGATGGCGCAGCGATCAGCGCGCGCTTTTTCGCGGGCGGGAGCTTTTTGATGCGCGCCTCAAGCCTTAAAGCCGCGCCCTTTGCCTCAGCCGACCAGAGCGCGCAGAGAGCGCAGACCTGGTGGCTTCTGGTATATTTGGCGCAGGCGGGAAGACGCTTTACATGCTCCTGCATGCGGCGGCGGGGGTCTGTCGTGATGCCGGTGTAAAGTGAGCCGTCTTCACAGCGGACAATATACACATACCAGCTCAAAGCTTCAAAAGCTCCGCCGTGATGGCGGCAAAGCCGGGGATGTCCAGCGTCTCGCCGCGCACCGTGGGCGAAAAGCCGGCGGCTTCAATGCAGGCGGCAAGCTGCGGCTTGGAAAACTCGCCAAAGCCTGACGAGAGCGCATTTAAAAGCGTCTTGCGCCGCTGGGCAAAGCTTGCCTTTACAACGCGGAAAAAGAGCTTTTCGTCGGCAATCGGGCAGACGGGCGCATCGCGCATCGTGAGCTTTAAGACGCTCGAGGTGACCTTCGGCTGTGGGATGAAGCACGAGGGCGGCACATCAAAAAGCAGCTCCGGCTCGGCATAATACTGGCAGAAGACCGAGAACGCGCCGTAATCGCCCTTTCCTGCCGGGGCGCAGATGCGCTGGGCAACCTCCTTTTGCACCATGACCGTCACAGCCTCAAACGCGCGGCTTTCCAGAAGCGCGGCGAGGACGGGCGTTGTGATGTAGTAGGGGAGGTTGGCGCACGCCATCGGGCGAAGACCCGGAAATTCCTCGCGCACAAGCGCAAGGATATTCGTCTTCAGAATATCGGCAAAGATGATCTCCAGATTTTCGTTTCCGGCCATCGTCTCGGCCAGAACGGGCTGGAGCGTCCGGTCGACCTCTACGGCGATGACCTTCTTTGCCCCGCGGCAAAGCTGCTGCGTGAGCGGGCCGATGCCCGGGCCGACCTCCAGCACGCCGCAGGTCTCGTCGATGCCTGCGCTCTGCACGATCTCGCGCGGCACCCAGCTCTGCGTCAGAAAATTCTGCCCCTTGGCCTTGGAAAAATGGAAGCCGTGGCGGGCAAGAAGCGCCTTGATGTCGTTGATATTACAAAGATCCATGATGGAAAACCTCAACACAAGCATAAAAATAACCTTTCCCTTAGTATACCAAGGGAAAGGCGTTTTTTCAATCATGATTCTGCGTCAGCGGCGGCATTTGCGTCTGCCGCGCGAATGTAGACCGAGACATTCTGCGCGCCCCACAGGATGCAGTCGTTGTAGGAGTCCTGCCCCATGTAGATGTCGATCACGTTGGAGTTTGCAAGCATGTTTGAGCCGGTATCCTCGGCGATGAAGTCGCCCGCGAAGCTCCCGTCCTCCAGGTAAAGCCAGACCTCCGTCCCGTAGGGGATGACATAGGGGTTGACGGCCAGCGTCTGGCCAACGGTTGTCTGCGTGCCGGTCGCGGTCGTGCCGGTGACGCAGTAGGCAGTTGCGATAAAGTCGCCGAGCTTCACAAGATCGTCTGGCGCTTCCAGATCGGCCTTCGTGGCAAGCGCGATGGCGCTTTCGTGAACAGCGCTTTCCTGCGCGGTATCTTCGCCGGGCAGCGCCTCCTCTGCGGCGGGGGCGGCGGGCTCGTCCGCCGTCTGCGCGCTGCTTGCGGAGACGGTAACGGCGGGAAGATAACGCGGCGTCTGCGCGCGGTTCGTCTGCGGCGCGGAAGCGACGGTATGCTGCGCCGCGCTCTTGCGCGCGGGGGTGGGGGCGGCCTCCGCTTTGGCCTGATTTCCGGGAAGAAGCAGACACGCGGCAAGCACGGCAGCGGCAGCGGCGCAGGATTTGAATTTTGCACTCAGCAGCATTCAGCAGCTCTCCTTTCCAAGAATAGAAACAATTAGAAATATTCATTACAAAATAGACACAAAATATTTACAATTTCGTATCTGTTTGTATATTATACCGATATTCTGGAAAAAGTCAAGAGAAATATGTAAAATTACGAATAATGCGCTATAATTTTCGTAAAAATCGGGCAAAATAAAGGAATGTGTAGCTGGAATAACGGGGCGAAAAGATTAATAAAATGTTACAAAATAGAATAAAATATATCAATTTAGTAAATTTTGCGTTTTTTCGTCGAACATATTTGACAGGTGCGAAAAAAAGTGATATATTTTTCTATGCAAATGGCATGGAGAAAGACATGTCCCGCCGAAAGCGGCTTTGCAGAGAGAGGCTCAGTTGGTGCAAGAGCCTTAAAGCGCGCAGGCTGGGATACCACTTTTGAGCTGCGCGGCAGAACGTTCAGTAAGCTGCGCCGGGCCCTCCCGTTACAGAGGTCACGAGCGACGGAAGTATGTTCCGTAAGCAGGGTGGAACCGTGGAGCGTATCGCTTCACCCCTGAGAACATCGGGGGTGGAGCGTTTTTCTTTGCCCCGAACATCAGAAAGGAGCGCCTATCATGGCAGAAAACAATGAATTCTCTTTTGAAAACGAGCAGTACCGCAAAACCTACTGGCACACCTGCTCCCACGTTCTGGCGCAGGCCGTCAAGCGGCTGCATCCGGAGGTAAAGCTGGCGATCGGCCCGTCGATCGACAACGGCTTCTACTATGACTTTGACGCGCCCTTTGCCTTCACGCCGGAAATGCTGACGGAGCT
>CAZXIW010000023.1:0-21996 GCA_964640905.1 uncultured Oscillospiraceae bacterium | reverse complement strand
CTACATCAGGGGGCTTTTTGTCTATTGTCCGTTTTTACTGGACCTGTTCAATGCCTGTACGGGGCTTGGTGAATTTTATGGGAGGAAGTTTGGGTTCAGGCAAATTTCCGCTCCAGCGCGGTGATACGGTCAGACTGCGAACGGATGACGGATTTCATAAGGCGCATCTCATCCTCCAGCTCCTCAACTCTGGATTTGGAGGCAAGCTGCTTGATCTGCTCAGTCTGCATTTCGAGCGCCTCAAGGACAAGGTTGAACTTCTTGTCTACGACATTTTCGATGATGACCTGGGTGTTTCTTGCCGATTGCTGCAAAATGCGGTCTTCCATTTTTTCAAGATACTCTAATTCTTCTTTTCCGAACATATAATTTTCCTCCGTTCTGTATTGAATTTTGAAAATGAAGCCGGGCGCGGATGTCTGAAAATCCCGGAAAATGGTCTTTCTCCTATCATAAGGGAGAAATGGGCGGCTGTCAAGTGGTTAAGACGCTTCGTCAAGCAGCGGCCGCAGCGCGCCGCAGGCGTCGAAGCGGGTGTCGCGGGAGTCTGTGATGTAGACAAGCTGCGCAGATGTGTCGGAGAAGACGCCTGAGAGCGCTTCAAGGTCGGCGGAGACCTGCGAGGCGTTGTTTGTGGTGAGGAACGCGCGCTGGCCGTAGGCCGCGACCTCCGGGTCATCTGTGCCGAGGCAAAGGCGGATGGACTGGTTCAGAAGGTTTGCCGAGAGATTGTCTGCCGCGTCTAAAATGGCCTCCTGCTTGGTTACGCTTCCTGTCCAGGAGATGCGCTCAGAGCCTGGGAAATAGAAGCCGTCAAACAGAACCTCGTCAAAGCCGAGCCCCGCAAGCTCCAGCGCGATGGAGCTGAGATAGCCCTGCACGTCGTTACTGTAGGGATTGAGCCAGTAGCAGTCGTTCTCATCGGTCCACAGTGCGCCGTTTGAGAGCGGAAGCGCCTGCGACTGGTGCTTGAGGGCGTATTCGGGGTCTGAGAAGGCAGGGACTCTTGCGATGAGCGTAATGTCCTTCCTCTGGCTCAGCTCCTCGATCAGCGCGTCGACCTGCTTGATATCGAGAACCGTGGCCTTGGCCGCGCCGGTGATGGCGCTGGAGTAGTAAAAGCTTCCGTAGATGCTCTTGACGTCAATCAGAATGGCGTTATAGTCCTCCTGCTGCGAAAGCGCCTGGCGGACGTCGGCAACGCTTTCGGCCAGCATGCTGGTTGTGATATAATAGCCCGTAAGGCGGCTCAGGCCGGCCTGTGCGCCGTCTTCGTCGGTCTCGTCGGTAAGAACGATATCAAATGCAAAATCTGTCTCCTGCGCCGCTTCGGGCGCGGGGAGACGCTCAGAGCGCAACCTCTGCTCATAGTCCAGATGCGCGCCCGTGGCATCGTAGGCCACATACCGCCCCAGATAAAGAAAGCGGCAGAAAATGAGCGCGGCAAGCCCCAGCACGATCAGAAGCGCCGTCAGAAGCGTCCTGCGCACAAGGCGCTTGTTGCGGTAGGAAAAAATGCGCATGCTCAGTGCCTCCTGCCGCTTACGCGAGCGCGGCCGTCACGCGGCACCAGTCGTCCTGCTGCTGTGTGGAGAGGATCTGCATCCCGGCGGCCTCCAGCGCCTGAAGAACCTCCGGAAGGCGGGTATTTAAAATGCCGGAGCAGATAAAGACACTGTCTTCGTCGAGGAAGGCTGCCGCGGCGGGGGCAAGCGGAATGATGACGTCGGCGACGATGTTGGCCAGAACGATGTCGTAGTGCCCCTGAAGGGTCTGCATCATGGCCGCGTCTGCGATCACATCGCCGGTGACGGCGGTAAAGCGGTCTGCCCCAAGCTGGTTGATGGCGGCATTCTGGCGGGCAACGTCCTCGGCCTTGGGGTCGATGTCAACGCCTGTGGCGTGCGCCGCGCCGAGCAGCAGCGCGGTGATGGAGAGAATGCCGCTGCCGCTTCCGAGGTCAAGAATTTCCTCGCCGCCCTGAATAGCGCGCTCCAGCTCCTCCATGCACATCTGCGTGGAGGCATGCGCGCCAGTGCCGAAGATCATGCCGGGGTCGAGCAGAACCTCCACCCGGTTTTCCGGGTTCTCCGGGTGCAGCCACTCCGGCACGACAAGGAGCTTTTCTCCGATGGGAAGCGGCTGATAATACTGCTTCCAGTTATTTTCCCAGTCCTCATCCTTCACGTGCTCCAGCACAACCTCCAGCGAGCCAAAGCTCACAGAAGGATACTGCGCGGGGAGCTGGCGGAGCTGGTCTTTGAGCCAGCAGAGCGTATCGGGCGCGGCGGGGGAGTCTTCCAGATAGAGCCGGATCTGGCTCAGGCCGTGCATCCTTTTTTCAAGCCCCTCGTCAACATAGTCCCAATACTGGCGGTTGTTTTCCAGAAATTCATGAAATTCGTTTTGATCGTCTACAATAAAGCTGTCAAAGCCAAGCACCGTCAGCCGCTCACCGACCAGCTCGATGGCCTGTGAGGTGGTCTTGATGCAAACCTCGATCCACTGCATACTTTCCCTCCTGAAAGCGCCGATGTGTTCAGCGCATAAATTCGTACCATACATTCTACGATAAATCCGCCGGAATAACAAGTTATTTTTGCGCAAAAGGGGCAGGAGCATTTTACTTTTTCGGGGCTTTATGGTATGATGTGACACAATGAAGCGGGGCGGGGCGCGCGCGGCGCGCCGGATGGACGTCCCAATGATAAGGATAAGGATGATGGCATGAACCAGAGAAGTGAAATTCTGCCCGGCGTGTATCTCACGGCGGTGCAGTCTGACAAGTTTAAGACCGGCTGTGTGAGCCTGAATTTTCTGCGGCCGATGCGAAGAGACGAGGCGGCGGCCAATGCGCTGATCCCGAGTGTTCTGCTGCGCGCAAGCGAGAGCTGCCCGGATATCGCCTCTATTTCGGCCCGGCTCGATGAGCTCTACGGCGCAAGCATCGGCACGCTCATCCGCAAAAAGGGCGAGGTGCAGCTGGTCGGCTTTTACTGCGACTATGTGCAGGACGAGTTTGCGGGCGAGGCGGTCTTTGCGCCTTTGATGGCGTTTCTGGCAGAGCTTCTTCTGCGGCCAAGGCTGGAGGGCGGCGTGTTTGACGCGGCGATCGTTAAAAGCGAGAAGCAGAATCTTGCAAACGATATCAAAGCGCGCATCAACGACAAGCGAAGCTACGCGACCTCTCAGCTTTTAAAAACCATGTGCCAGGGCGAGCCATACGGTGTGCCGCGCCTCGGTGAGCTGGAGGATCTTGCGCCCATTACGCCGCAAAGCCTGTACGCGCACTACCGCGCGCTGCTGGCTGAAAGCCGTGTGGAGATCTTTTATATGGGAAGCCTGAGCGCCGGGGCGGTCGGCGCATGCCTGCGCGGGGTGCTGGGGCAGCTTCCGCGCGCAGTGCACTTTGTGCAGGCGCAGACCACGCCCGCGCCTGCGGCGCGGCCGGTACGCGCGCGCAGTGAGCAGCTGGATATTACGCAGGGAAAGCTGAGTCTTGGCTTTTTTACCGATATTACGGCCAAAGACCCCCGCTATGCCGCGCTGGTGCTGGCCTGTACGGTCTTTGGCGGCGGCGCGACGAGCAAGCTCTTTACAAACGTCCGCGAAAAGCTGTCTCTTTGCTACTACGCGGGCGCGGCGCTTGAAAAGTTCAAGGGCGTGATGATCGTCTCCTCCGGCGTGGAGTTTTCAAAGCTCGAGACGGCAAAGGAGGAGATCCTGCGCCAGCTGGAGGATGTGAAGGCCGGGCGCATTACCGATGAGGAGCTGGAGGCCGCCAGAGGCTACCTTCTCTCAGATCTTAAAATCGCGATGGACAGCCCAGGCCGTCTGGATGATTTTTATATGGGGCAGAGTCTTCTTGCAAGCAGCCAGAGCATGCACGAGCAGGCGCAGGCCATCGCGCGCGTGACGCGCGGGGAGCTTGTACAGGCGGCCGGAACGCTGCGCCTTGATACCATTTATGAACTGCGGGGGATGCAGGAATGATCAAAAAGGATTTTCCAAAGCTCGGGGAGCATTATTTTGAAGAGCGGCTTGCAAACGGCCTTCTGGTGCGCGTGATCGAAAAGCCGGGCTTTGCAAAGCGTTATGCGTTTGCGGCAGTGGACTATGGCTCAATTGACGCTGCATTTACAAAAAACGGCGTCCGGTATCAGACGCCGCAGGGCGTTGCGCATTATCTGGAGCATAAGATGTTTGACCTGCCGGATGGAAACGCCATGCAGATGTTTGCAAAGTACGCCGGGGCCAACAACGCCTTTACCAGCTACACCATGACGGCCTACTATGTAGAGTGCGCGGAGCATTTTGAAGAGAATCTTGAAATCCTCCTTCGCATGGTTACGACCGGCTATTTTACAGACGAGAGCGTGCAGAAAGAGCGCGGCATCATCGCGCAGGAGATCCGGATGTATGATGACAGCGCGGATTCCTGTGTGCAGGAAAATCTCTTTGCGCTCATGTATCAGAACCACCCTGTCCGCAATCCAATCGCAGGTACGGTCGAAAGCATTGAGGACATCACTGCCGAGACCCTTCGCCTCTGCCACGAGACGTTCTATGACCCGTCCAACATGATCGTCTGCGTCATCGGCGATGTCAACGCGCAGGCGGTGATCGACCAGGTGCGCGCGCAGACGCCAGCGGGGCATGCGGCAGAGCTGACGCGCTGCTATGGCGCGCCGGAGGCGGCGGTGTGTGAAAGCCGGCGCGTGGAAAAGCAGATGGAGATCTCCATGCCCACGTTTGCCATTGGCCTGCGCTGCAAAGACCCCGGAAGCGGCAATGATGCGATGCGCATGGAGCTGGTCGGCGAGCTGGCAGGCGAGATTTTGATTGGCGAGTCTACGGCACTTTATCAGAAGCTCTATGACGAGAACATCATCGACAGCGGCTTCTGCGTCGACTATGAGCGCATGAAGGGCATGGCGCTTCTGGAGCTTTCCGGCGAGAGTGAAGAGCCGGATACCATTTTGCAGGCCGTGCTTGCGCGCGCGCAGGAGGTTTTGCAGACAGGCGTTGACCGCGCGCTTCTGGCGCGGCTGAAAAAATCCATCCTTGGGCGGCGGCTTCGCGCGCTCGACGGCTTTGAGGGAACGTGCTTCCGGATGTGTGCATATTATTTTGATGGCGCAGAATATTTTGACTATCCGGATATTTATGCCGCCGTAACGGCGGAGGATGTGGAACAATTCATCCGCGAAAACGTCAAAGAAGAACTGGCATTCATATCGGTCATCACGCCGAAGCGCGGAAAGGAGTAAGGCAATGTTTCTGACTTCACCGATCTGTTTCCCGAATCTTGGCATCACGGTAGACCCAAGCCCCGTGGCCTTTACGATCTTCGGGAAGGACATCTACTGGTACGGCATTATCATCGCGGGCGGCTTTCTGCTGGCCACGCTCTATATGATGTACCGCGCCCGGACATTTGGCATGAGCCCGGACGACGCGCTCGATATTGTTTTGTGGGTCGTGCCGGTGGGCGTGATCTGCGCGCGGCTTTACTACTGCGTGTTCTACTGGGAGCTGTATGCCGATAACCTCATCTCCGTGCTCTATATCTGGCAGGGCGGGCTTGCCATCTATGGCGGCATCATCGGCGGCGCGCTGACCATTCTGGTTCTGAGCCGGGTCAAGAAGATCCCAAAGCTTGTCATGCTGGATCTGGCGTCCATGGGCGTTCTCATCGGCCAGATTCTCGGGCGCTGGGGGAACTTCTTTAACCGCGAGGCGCATGGCAGCGTGACAGACGCATTTTTTAAAATGGGTCTTTCCGATGCGCAGGGGAGCGTTGTTTATTACCACCCGACGTTTCTCTATGAGTCGGTCTGGAATCTGGCGGGCTTTCTGGCGCTGCACCTGTATGCGGGCAAGCGGCGGTTTGACGGCGAGATCTTCCTGCTCTACATCGCGTGGTACGGCCTTGGAAGAGCATGGATCGAGGCGCTGCGCACCGACAGCCTGTATCTCTTTTCAACCGGTATCCGCGTCAGCCAGCTGGTCGCGGCAGTCTCCTTCCTGGCGGCAGGGGCGGCGATCGTGTGGATTCGTCTGAAAAGGAAGCCGACGGCACAGACCCTCTTTGTCAACCGCGCCGGCCAGTAGCCAGAGCCGCCGCAGGGGGAGGAAATGTGAACTTTTTGAAAAAAGTTACGAAAAGGTTACACATTTGTGCCATGATATGATATAATGCTCAGCAAGGAAAAATGTTGAAATTTAGAAGGGAGTTTTTCTTATGAACCTGTCTGAAAATTTTGAAAGCGTCAAGAATTTTGCCATGGGCGCAGCGCAGACCGCAACGCAGAAGGCCAAGGTGCTGGCGGCAGTCGCAAAGGCAAACGTTTCGATCTATGCCGAGGAAGACAAGATTCGCAAGGCCGAAGCGCAGCTTGGCAAGCTTTACTACCGCGACTATGCCGTTGGTGAGGAGATGGACACGGCAGAGTATCTTCCGTGGTGCCAGAAGATCGACGAGTCCAAGAAGCTCATCGCCGAGCTGAAGGATTACATCGACGAGCTGAAGACCAGCGAGGACGCACCCGAAGCGCCCTGCGCAGAGGATGCCGATTTTGAAGATCTCGACCTCGCGCCCGTCTGCGAGGAGGCTGCCTGCGAGGAAGCTGTCTGCGAGGATGCACCCTGCGCGGAAGCTGTCTGCGGGGAAGAGGCCGCTGCACCGGAGATCAACATCGAGGTCGTTGATGACGCACCGAAGGCAGAATAAGCTGATTTTTGCAATAGCGAACCATGCGCCCGGGGCAGTGCTCCGGGCGCGTTTTGCTTGGAATTTCTCTTTGCTTGAATAAAGAAAGTGTCGAAAGATATCGAAGCGTAGCGACAAACAGCGGCGAACGCCGACAAGCGCCGCAAAGCAGCGATAAGCGCCGCAAAGCACCGACAAACGGCGCAAAGTACCGATAAGCGCCGCAGAGCGCCGACGAACGGCGAAAAGCACCGACAAGTGCCACAAAGCACCGACAAGCGGCGCAAAGCAGCGACGAACGACGAAAAGCAGCGGCAAGCGCCGCAAAGCGCAGGAGAATGGCGGACGGGCGGAACGGGATGAAGCCCAGAATCTGGGAGAATTGTCGAAATACCTCGAAAAAAGAGACCGGATGGTCTCTTTTTGACCACCTTGTGATACCACATGGTATCATCTTAAACGGTGATGCACAATGTATTTTCAAAGAATCCGCGATTTACGCGAGGACGCGGACAAGACCCAGCAGGAGGTTGCCGACCTTCTGAACATGCAGCGCGGCGTCTATCGGCGATATGAGCTTGGCGAGCGGGAGATCCCGGTCTGGGCGGTTATCCGCCTGGCGCAGCTGTATCATGTGTCGACGGATTATCTGCTTGGCTGCTCGGAGAAGCGCGAATGAGGCGGCTTTGCAGATTTGCGCTCGGCCTTGCGGCGGGGTGCGCGCTTTGCGTGACCGGCCATGCGCTTTTGGCATGGCTTGTGGCAGCGGGGCTTTTTGCTGTGCTGGCCGTTTTGCGGCGGCGGAGGATTGCGCGGCGGCTTTTGCCGGTCTTTCTTGGCGCGGCGCTGGCCGCGCTCTGGTGCGCGGGCTACCGGGCGGTGCGGGTTCAGCCATTGCAGGCGCTTTGCGCGCAGAAGCAGACGACGCTCTGCGCGGAAATTCTGGAATATCCGCAAAAGACCAGCTACGGCTATGGTGTGCTTGGGCGCATGCGCGTCGAGGGAAGGTACTATCAGCTGGTGCTTTATTATTCGGACGAAGCAGCGCTTTCTCCGGGCGACACGGTTTTCTGCGAGGCAAAGCTCTGCGCGGCAAATGCAGACGAGCTTGGGCGCGATGAATATTATGCCTCGCGCGGGGTGTGGCTTCGCGCGTCGGCGCGGGGAACGCTTTCTGTGCAGAAGGGGAAACCGGCACTGCGCCATCTGCCGGTGCTTGCGGCAAGGCGCATGCAAGGCGCGTGCGCGGCCTGCTTTCCGGGCGATGCGGCGGGGTTTTTAACGGCGCTTCTGACGGGCGATAAATCAGGGCTTACGTTCTCGCAGAAAAATGATCTGGAGCTTGCGGGCATTTATCATGTGGTCGCGGTCTCGGGGATGCATGTGTCGCTGCTGGCGGGGCTTGTGGCCGCGCTTTGCGCGGGCAGAAGAAGGCTTGGGGCGCTTCTGGGTGTGCCGCTGGTCTGGTTTTTCGTGCTGATGACGGGCGCGAACGCCTCCGCCGTCCGGGCGGGGCTGATGCAGACGCTTTTGCTTCTTGCGCCGCTGGCCCAGCGTGAGCACGACGCGCCAACGGCGCTGGCACTGGCGCTGACGGTGCTGCTGCTGGAAAACCCGTGGTCGCTTTATAATGTGGGGCTGCTGCTTTCGTTTTCGTCTACGCTTGGCATTTTGCTCTTTGCAGGAAAGCTCAGCCGCGCGGCCATGAAGAGCCGGAGCTATTCTGCCCTGCGGGAAAAAGCGCCGCGCCTTGCGCGCCTTTTTGCCCCGGCCATTACGGCGGTTAGCTGCTCTGTGGCCGCGAGTGCGTTTTCTCTCCCCATCTGCGCGGTGTATTTTGCGCTGGTGTCTGTCTCCGGCTTTTTGACCAATGCGCTTTGTCTGGGGCTCATCAGCTTTGTCTTTTCGGCGGGGCTTGCGGTCTGCGTGCTGGGCATTGCCGCGCCTGCGCTTGCCGCAGGGGCGGGGTGGCTGCTGGCGTGGCCGGTGCGGCTGATCTTGTGGGCGGTCGGGCTGCTGGCGCGCGTTCCGTATGGTGCGGTGACGCTGCAAAGCCCGTATGCGCTGATTTTTACGGTCTTCTTTTTCCTGACCGTCTGGCTGCTTTGCCTGTGGCCGGGGAAGGTGCGCGCCAGTCTGGCGGCGGGGAGTCTGCTTGTGGTATTTTCCGTCTGTATGGCGCTGGCCGCGCTGGAGTATCAAAGCGCGGGCTTTACCTTTACGGCGCTCGATGTCGGCCAGGGGCAGTGCCTTGTCTATACGGCCGATGGCGAGACAAGCGTCATTGACTGCGGCGGGCGCGAGGATGAAAGCGGCGAGCTTGCGGCAAGATATCTTCTGACAAATGGCGCGGGGACGCTCGAGCGGCTCATTCTGACGCATCTGGATGCAGACCACTGCAATGGCGCGCGGCAGCTTCTTTCGCGCGTAAAGGTCAGGACGCTCTATCTTCCTGCGACGGCGGAGGACGGCAGCATGAAGGACGCGCTTTTGCGCGCAGCGCAGGCAGCCGGGACAGAGGTTCAGCTCGTGGCGGAAGACCTGCGCTTTGCAGCCGGAGAAAGCGAAATTCAGATTTTTGCGCCAAATCCGGCGGCAAACAGCAACGATAGCGGGCTTTGCGTCTTGGCATCGCGGGAAAAATATGATATTCTAATAACCGGTGATTTAAGCCGGATGGCGGAGTACCGCCTGCTCTCGCGCCATGCGCTCCGGGAAATTGAGCTGCTTGTCGCGGGGCATCATGGCGCGGCAACGTCAACGAGCGCGGCGCTTCTTTCGCGCACGGGCGCGGCGACGGTCGTGCTCTCGGTCGGCGCGGACAATTCCTATGGCCACCCGGCAGCCGAGACGCTTGCGCGCATCGAAGACGCGGGCGCGGCCATCTATCGGACGGATGAAAACGGAACGATCACCATCCGGGGAGGAAGCTATGGCAAAGAAACCCTCGCCGCCGGGCGATGACGCACTGCGGCAGCTCAAGCAGGATTTAAAAAACAATACCCTCGCGCAGCTTTACATTTTCTGCGGCGAGGAGAGCTTTCTGCGTGACTATTATCTCAGGCAGCTGACAGACAGGCTCACCCAGGGCCCGGCGGCAGATTTTAATGTCCACCGCTTTGACGCGGCCTCGCTCTCGCCGCAGGCGCTTCTGGACGCAGTGGAGGCTGTGCCGATGATGGCCGAGCGGACGCTTGTGCGGGTAGACGATGTCGACCTTTTTAAGCTTCCGGAGTCTGCGCGCGAGCAGTACCGGGGCATTCTGGAGGATTTGCCGGAGTATGTGTGCGTGGTGTTCGTGTATGACACCGTTCCCTATAAGCCGGACAGCCGCATCAAAAAGCTTGCCGAGACGATGAAAAAGCACGCGCAGGTCGTGGAGTTTCAAAAGCAGTCTGAGCGGGAGCTTTGCGTCTGGATCGCGCGGCATTTCCGCGCGGCGGGCAAGACGATCTCTGAGCAGCTTTGCAGCTATCTGATCTTCCTGACGGGCGGCGGCATGACGCAGCTTGCGGGCGAGATCGAAAAAATTTCCTCCTACGCCTCGGGCGCGGAAATTCAGCGCCCGGATATCGACGCAGTCGTGACGCCGGCTTTGAACGCGCAGACATTTGATATCTCCAACGCCATCGCAGACGGCGATTTTCAGCTGGCGCTTTCCAAATTGCAGCAGCTTTACGCCATGCAGGAAGACCCGATCAAAATTCTCGGCGCGATCGGCTCACAGCTCCGGCGCATTTATTACGCCAGGACGCTGGCCGCCTGCGGCAAGGGGGCGGGCGCATTTATGGAGCTGACGGGGAGCAAAAGCAGCTACGCGGCCAATCTTACCTTTACGGCGGCCAGGCAGGTCTCAGAGGCCTTCTGCGAGAAGGCGGTGCTTCTTTGCCTGCAAGCCGACCGCGACATGAAATCCAGCCGCGACACGCATGAGCGGATTTTAGAGGTGCTCATCGCGGCGCTCAGCCAGGAGGCGCGCCATGATTAAAATCAGGCAGGCCATTGTGGTTGAGGGAAAATACGACCAGAACACGCTCAGCCAGCTGGTTGACACGACGATCTTTCAGACGCATGGCTTTGGCGTTATGAATGACCGGGCGCTGGTGGAGCTTTTAAGAAAGGCCGCAAAGACCACGGGGCTTATTATTTTCACAGACTCTGACGGCGCGGGCTTTGTCATCCGCAACTATCTCAAAAGCGTCCTTCCCAAAGAGGGCGTGCTTCACGCCTACATCCCGGACATTTCCGGCAAGGAGCGCCGCAAGCGCCAGCCGGGAAAGGAAGGGCTTCTCGGCGTGGAGGGCATGACGAAGGAAATTTTATTGCAGGCGCTTGCGAACGCGGGCGCGGAACTGGGCGGCGCGGCGCAGAAAAAGGAAGGCCCGCCCATTACAAAGCTCGACCTCTACACAGCCGGCCTCTCCGGCCGGGCAGACAGCCAGGCAAAGCGCGCCGCGCTTTTAAAGCGCCTTCGGTTTCCGGCGCATATGAGCGCGAACGCGCTGCTGGACGCTTTGAATCTACTTTATACGCGCGGGGAGTTTCTCGCGCTGTTTGAGGAAACGCTATGATCGACATTTCAGTAAAAGACCTTGTCAAAAGCTTTGATGAGGAAGAAAATCTTCTCGACGCGATCAGCTTTGACGTGCAGGCCGGAGAGCGCGTGGGCTTGCTCGGCAAAAACGGCGCGGGTAAGACAACGCTCTTTAAAATTCTCACCGGTGAGACAGACTATACCTCAGGCGAGGTCTCCTTTGCGCAGGGGAAAAAGGTCGGTCTCATCTCCCAGATTCCAAATTACCCGCCGCACTATACGGTAAACGATGTGCTGCGCGCGGCCTTCTCCGGCCTTGACAGGATCAAAGCGCGCATGACGGAGCTGGAGCGCCGTATGACGGAGCACACGGCAAAGGAGATTTTATCGGAGTATGACGCGCTCACCGCGCGCTTTGAAGCCGGGGGCGGCTATGAGGCGGACACCGAGACGGATAAGATCTGCAACGGCCTTGAAATTCCGACCGCGCAGCGAGAGCAGCTTTTTTCCTCTCTTTCCGGCGGCGAAAAGACAAGGGTGAATCTTGCGCGGCTGCTTCTGGAAAAGACGGATATTCTGCTTCTTGACGAGCCGACCAACCATCTGGATATGCACGCGGTAGAGTGGCTGGAGGAGTATATCTCCCGCTTTAAGGGGACGGTGCTCACCATCTCCCACGACCGGTATTTTTTAGACCGCGTGGTAAACCGCGTGATCGAAATTTCAAACGGCAAGCTCGAATTTTACTCCGGCAACTACTCCTTTTACATGCAGGAAAAGCAGGCAAGATTCGAGCTTCAGCTCAAGCAGTATGAAAAAGAGCAGGCAAAGCTTTCGCAGCTCGGCTTTACGCTTGAGCGCATGAAGGGCTGGGGCATCAACAACCGCACGCTCTACCGCAGAGCTATGTCCATCCAGCACCGCATGGAGCGCATTGAAAAGACCGAAAAGCCAAAGCATGATAAGACCATGCGCGCGCGCTTTGCCGAGCGGAGCTTTTTTGGAGACGAGGTCTTGTCGGTCAAGGGGCTTGGGAAGGCCTTTGACGGGCGGACGCTGTTTGAAAATGTGGATTTGCAGGTCACAGGCGGCGAGCGCATCGCGCTGCTTGGCGACAATGGAACGGGCAAGACGACCTTTTTAAAGGTTCTGCTTGGAGAAGAAGCGGGCGCAGGAAAAATTAAATTTGGCCCTACGGTCAAATGGGCGTATCTGCCGCAGATCATCCATTTTGCCCATCCCGAGCGGACGCTGCTTGACACGATGCTCTATGAGAAGGGCTGCACCGTGCAGACTGCGCGCGACCGGCTGGGCGCGTATCTTTTTGAGGGCGAGGATGTATTTAAAACGGTTGGCTCTCTCTCTGGCGGCGAGCAGTCGCGCCTTCGGCTTTGCATGCTGATGGATGAAAAGATCAACCTTCTCATTTTGGACGAGCCGACGAACCATCTCGATCTTGCCTCGCGCGAGTGGGTCGAGGATGCGCTGGAAGAGTATGAAGGCGCGCTGCTGTTCGTTTCGCATGACCGCTATTTTGTCGATAAATTTGCCACGCGCATCTGGGAGCTGGAGGGCGGCGCAATTACAGACTATCCCTGCAGCTATGAAAAATACCGCTCGATCAAGGCCTTCGCGCGCATGCAGCCGGCGCCTGCGGCAAAGCAGAAGCGCGAAAAAAAGGAGAAGCCAAAGCCCACCGGCGGCAGCAAGGCGCTGGAAAAGAAGGTGCGCCAGCTTGAGCGCGAGATCGAAAAGCAGGAGCAGCTGCTTGCAGAGCTGGACGAGAAGATCGAGCAGGCCGCGGCAGACTACATGGAGCTTGCCCGGCTGATGGAGGAAAAGCAGCAGCAGGAGCAGGCGCTTGCGGCGATGATGGACGAGTGGGAGAGCCTGAGCCTTCAGCTGGAGGAGAGCGTATGAGGCTTCTCGTTCTCGCGGGCATTTTTGCGGCGCTTGGCGTTTTCTGCCTTGTAATTCCGTTTCATGTGGCGATGACGGGGCTTTGCTTTCTGGCCCTTGCCGCAGTGTGCGGGCTTTTGTGGCTTTTGCGCGGGAAAAAACACGAGAGGATGTGGCGCGTGATTCTTTTGAGCCTGACGGGCGCGTGCATGCTGGCCGTTTTTGCGGCGATGCTTTATATCGACCGGCAGGGGAAAAGCGACAGCTTTGAAAATGATGCCGCGCCGGAGTTTGTTGTGGTGCTTGGCGCGCAGGTGCAGGGTGACCGGCCGTCGCTGACACTTAAAAAGCGGCTTGATCTTGCGGCAGAGTATCTTGCGCAGCACCCGCAGGCTGCGGTCGTGGTCTCCGGCGGGCAGGGCGCGGATGAACAGTATACGGAGGCGTCTGTCATGGCCGCGTATTTAGTGCGGCAGGGCATCGGCGCATCGCGCATCATGCAGGAGGACAAGGCCAGCGACACGCGCGAAAATCTTGCCTTTTCCCGCGCGCTTGTCAAAGCGCACGGCATTGACACAGAGCGGGTTCTGATCATCACGAGCGACTACCATCTCTGCCGGGCAAAATTTCTTGCAGAAAAGCTTGGCATGCAGGCCTATGGCCTTGCAAGCCAGACCTGGCCGGAAATTTTAAGGGTAAACTATCTTCTGCGCGAGGTGTTCGCATTTGTAAAGGCGGCGCTTTTATCGCCGTGAGCGCCTGCACGCGCCGGGGGAAACGGAAAATACACATATTTTGGCGGAAAAGCCGCCAGGGATTTGACATTTTGCCATTTGAGAGGTATCATAAAAACAAAAAACAAAGGAGTTATTCATATGAGTGCATCGTGTAGCGGCAACTGCTCAAGCTGTGGCGAGAGCTGCTCTGACCGCACGGCTGAGAGCCTGCTTGCGCCGGCCAATCAGCATTCCAACATCAAGCATGTCATCGCCGTAGTCTCCGGCAAGGGCGGCGTCGGCAAGTCGACCGTCACGTCCATGATGGCGGTCGCCATGAACAGGCTTGGCTACAAGACGGCGATTCTGGACGCAGACATTACAGGCCCGTCCATCCCGCAGGCCTTCGGCATCCATGAGCCGGCCGTCGGCAACGACGACGGCATCCAGCCGGCCATCACCAAAGAGGGCATCAAGCTCATGTCCATCAATCTTCTGCTTCCGCATGAGACCGACCCTGTCGTCTGGCGCGGGCCTGTGGTTGCGGGCGCGGTCAAGCAGTTCTGGTCGGATGTTTGCTGGGGCGATGTGGACTATATGTTTGTAGACCTTCCTCCCGGAACGGGCGATGTGCCGCTGACGGTGTTCCAGTCGCTGCCGATTAACGGCGTGATTCTCGTCACAAGCCCGCAGAGCCTTGTTTCCATGATCGTCTCCAAGGCAGTTAACATGGCAAAGATGATGGAAGTGCCGGTCTATGGCTTTGTGGAGAACTACAGCTACTTCAAGTGTCCCGACTGCGGCAAGGAGGTCGAGATCTTCGGCAAGAGCAAGCTCACCGAGATCGCCCTTCAGTACAGTCTTCCGGTTCTTGCGCGCCTTCCCATCGACCCGCAGACGGCAAGCCTCTGCGACGCAGGACAAATGGAGCAGGCCGATGTATCCGGGCTTCTCCCGGCAGCAGAGCTGATCGCAAAGGCATAACATGCAAAAAGCCCGGCAGGGCGCGCCCTGCCGGGATTGCTTTATTCCGTTTCGGGTGTGGGCGGCTCATACGGCGCGAGCGCCGCGCGGCAGCGCGCGGCAAATTCCGCGCGGACGGCTTCGGGAAATACGATCTCGGCCTGCGCGCCAAAGCCCGCCAGCCAGCCGTAAAAGACGGGGGAGAGGGCAATTTCAGCCGTGAAGGTGAAGTGGCCATCTCCATCCGGGACAAGCATGGAGTCTTTTCCAAACCGGTCGAGCACAACGCCTGCCAGGCTGTTTTCAAAGCGGAGCTTTACCGTCTGCGGCGTCCCGGCGTACATGCCGAAGACGTTTTTGCCGTAGCGGCTGAGATCAAGCGTCTGTGCCTCTTCGCAGAAAAAGCGCGGCTGGTCAGTTTTTGCAAGCTTTGCCATTTTATCCACGCGATAATGCGTCAGCCCGTGGCGCGCGGAGTGGGCGATGAGGTAATAGTTTTCGTGATCCCAGACCAGCGCATAGGGGCTTGCAAAATATTCGCCCGGGCGCTCATGGCGCCTGCCGTCTGCGCCCCAGTCAAAATACCGGAAGCGGATCTGCCGGTTTTCGGCGATGGCCTCGTGGATACGGTCGACGGTGTAGTAGATGCTCTCGTTCATGGTCTTGACGCGCGCGGAGACGGTGATCTGCCGGTGGAGCTTCTGCGCGTCAAAGCGGCTGCAAAGCGAAGAGAGCTTTTCAATCAGCGCCATCGACTTTCGCTCAGAGAGAAAGCGGCTTGCCTGCACCGCGTCGACCAGAAGCTTTAATTCCGGCAGCTCAAACGGGCGCGAGGCCAGAAAGTAGCCGCCGCCCGGCCCTTTTTGCAGGATGATGTCCATGCCGTATTCCTGCAAGCTGGCGATGTCGGCATAGACGCTCTTGCGCTCGGCCTTAATGCCGCGCGCGGCAAGGTAAGACAAAATGTCCTGCATGCCAAGCAGATGCGCCTCATCCGACTGCGTTTCAAAAAGCTCCTTGAGATACAGAAGCTTCAGCTTCTGATTTTCAGACCGCGCCATGCTATCGCCTCCCCTGTAAAGCATTGTACCTGAAAAGCGGGGCAATGACAAGCGGGCGGCGCAATTTTAAGAATTTTTAACAAGGGAGGAATTTTTTCCATGCTCTATCTGGGCTGCCATCTCTCCTCCGGCAAGGGCTTTGCCGCGATGGGGAAAACGGCGCTGTCGATTGGCGCAAACACCTTTCAGTTTTTTACGCGCAACCCAAGAGGCGGCGCGGCAAAGGCGCTCGACCCGGCTGACGCGGCGAAGCTTGTAAAAATGCAGGAGGACGGGCTGCTTGGGAAAATCGTTGCCCACGCACCCTATACGCTCAACGCCTGCGCGAAGGAGGAAAAGACGCTCGAATTTGCGCGGCAGACGATGAAGGACGATCTTCTGCGCATGGAGCATCTGCCGGGGAACTTCTATAACTTCCATCCCGGAAGCCACGTGGGACAGGGGATGGACGAGGGAATCCGGAAAATTGCCGAAACGCTTGCGCTTTGCATGTTTGAGGGACAGAAAACGACCGTCCTTCTTGAGACAATGGCCGGCAAGGGGACGGAGGTCGGCGGAAGCTTTCGCGAGCTTCGTGCCATTCTTGACGCCGCGCCGTATCCGCAGAAGCTCGGCGTGTGCCTCGATACCTGCCATGTCCACGACGGGGGCTATGACATTGCGGGGAATCTGGAGGCGGTGTTGGAGGAATTTGACCGCGAGGTCGGCCTTTCAAAGCTCTATGCCCTTCACATCAACGACAGCAAAAATCCCCTCGGCGCAGGAAAAGACCGCCACGAGACGCTTGGAAACGGATACCTTGGCTTAGATGCCTTTTACCGCATCATCTCCCATCCGGCGCTGTGCTCTCTTCCGATGATCCTTGAGACGCCAAATGAGCTTGACGGCTACGCGCGCGAGATTGCCCTTCTGCGCGAGTATGACCAAATTGCAAATAATATGTGAAGATATTCTTAAGGATTCTTGACGGATTTTCGGCGATATGTTACTCTAAAATACAAACAGAGCAGGAGGCACACACATGCGTCATGAGCACGACCGGCAGTATTTCAAATGGGGGCTGACCGCCCTGACGGTAATTTTCATCAGCATTCTGCTGGTGGTGATCTTTACAAATCTTCCCGGCTTCTTCGCCCTTTTGCAGAGCATTGGAAAGATCATCTCGCCGCTGATTTACGGCATTGTGATCGCCTTCCTGCTAAACCCGGTCATGAACTTTGTCCATAACCGCCTGTGCCCGATTCTGGCGCGGCGTGGGGTTAAGCGGGCTGAGACGCTCAGCCGCGCGGTCGCCATCATTTTTGCGTTCGTCTTTGGCGGGCTGATCGTCTATGCGTTTTTCGCGATGCTGCTGCCGCAGCTGTATGTGAGCGTGATGAGCATCGTAGACAGTGCGCCGGGGTATTACCAGAAGCTTGAGGGCTGGGCGGTCAACGTTCTGGAGGATAATCCGGAGCTTCAGACCTACGTGGAAAAGGCGCTCGATACGGCGCAGAGCTATGTCCACAAGTGGATCGAGACAAGCCTGCTCAGCGACATGCAGAAGCTTCTGACCACGCTGACGACCTCGGTGATGTCGCTGGTCAATCTGGTTACAAATCTCATCATCGGCTTTGTGGCGTCGATCTACATTCTCTGGTCGAAGACCACCTTCCAGGCGCAGGCCAAGAAAATCGTTGTGGCGACCTTTAAGCCGTCGGCCGCCAACCACCTTCTGGAGCTTGGCAGCAACATCAACAGAATCTTCTCCGGCTTTATCATCGGCAAGATCATCGACTCTGCCATCATCGGCGTTCTGTGCTACATTGTAATGTGCATTATGAAGATGCCGTATACGGCGCTGATCTCAACGATCGTCGGCGTGACGAATGTGATTCCGGTCTTCGGCCCGCTGATCGGCCTTCTGCCGAGCGCGCTTATTATTTTGCTGGTCAATCCGCTCCAGTCGTTCTACTTTGTGATCTTCATCATCATTTTGCAGCAGATCGACGGCAATGTCATCGGCCCCAAGATTCTGGGCAATACCGTTGGCATTTCGGGCTTCTGGGTTCTTATTTCCATCACCTTCGCGGCCAGCATCTTTGGCTTTACGGGGATGCTTCTGGGTGTGCCGGTGTTTGCGGTGATCTACCTCATCATCAGTGACATCGTCAACTCCGCCCTTCGCCGGAAGGGCAGAAGCACCGTGACAGAGGACTATTATGCCATCCATATGGTCTCTGATCTCGATGGCGCACCAAGCGCCCCGGCGCAGATGCCGCAGGAGGCAGAGGCGGCCACAGAGCAGGCGGAGCAGAAGGCAGACTGACGCGCAAACAGCCCGGCAGCGCCTCTTATACAGGGGTAGTTCCGGGCGCGCCAGTACAGCGAACGAAGATTTGTCGACAGTTTCAAAGCCGCTGCGTTGCAGCGGCTTTGCTTCCATGATACGGGGGATGCTATGCAGAACGTTCTTGACCAATTGCTGTCCGCCATGCAGGCCTCGTCGGTGCTGGCGGCTTGCAGCGGGGTGCTGCGCTATGTCCTTGCGGCGCTGGCGCTGCTTGTTTTGCTGCGGTGCGCGGTTTCGCTTCTGCGCTTTCGGCGCGAGGCAGAGGTATGGGCCTGGCTGGCCGGGCCGACGGGCGACCGTATTCCGGTCATGCACTGGGAGAGCCTCATTGGGCGCGGGCGCGGCTGTGATATCATGCTGGACTACCCGACCATTTCGCGCGCCCACGCGGTGCTCACGCGCTATGATGACGGCAGCTGGACGGTAATGGATGCCGGGTCGACAGGCGGCGTAGAGGTGGGCGGCAGACGCGAAAAGCTTGCTGTGGTGCGCTTTGGCGACGTCATTTCCTTTGGCGGCGTACCCTTTACGCTTGTGCCGATCACGCAGGAGCAGGAGCGCATTCAGGCCGATGTGAGAACCCGCCGCGCGCCGCTGCGGCCGGGGGTAACGCTTGGGCTTCTGAGCGTGTTTCAGCTGCTGGCCTGCGCGCAGCTGTGCTGCAATCTGCCGGAAAGCGGCGCGGCGATTTTGCTGGGCTTTGCGGGGCTGCTTGTGATGCAGTGGGGGCTTTTTGCGCTGCTGCGTCTGGCGCGGCGGCGGAGCTTTGATGTGGAGACGGTGGCCTTTTTCCTCACAACGATGGGGCTTTGCGTCGTCTCGTCGTCTGCGCCGGAGAGCATCTTAAAAGAGCTCATCGCCATCGCGGGCGGAATCCTGGCCTACCTTGTCATCAGCTGGAGTCTGCGCGACCTTGAGCGGGCGAAGAAGATCCGTTATCTCGCCTCGGCGGGCGGGCTTTTGCTGCTGGCGGCCAATCTGGTGCTGGGCGTTGAGAAATTTGGCGCGAGAAACTGGATGCAGCTTGGAGGCTTCTCCTTTCAGCCGTCGGAGCTTGTGAAGCTCTGCTTCATCTTTGCAGGGGCATCAACGCTGCAACGGCTGCTTGCAAAGCGAAATCTGATTTTATTCATTGCCTATTCGGCGGCCATCTGCGCGTGCCTTGCGCTGATGAACGACTTTGGAACGGCGATCATCTATTTTGTGACGTTTCTCATCATCGCCTTCCTTCGCTCAGGCAATTTTGCGACGCTGGCGCTGGCCTGCGCGGGAACGGGCTTTGCAGGTGTGCTGGCCCTGAAGTTCAAGCCCTACGCCATGCGGCGCTTTTCCGCCTGGCGGCATGTGTGGGAAAATGCGCTTACAAGCGGCTACTCGCAGACAAGAGCCATGATGTGCATCGCATCGGGCGGGCTCTTTGGTCTTGGCGCGGGAGAGGGCTGGCTGAAGCGGGTCGGCGCGGCGGATACAGACCTCGTGTTTGCGTTTGTAAGCGAGGAGTGGGGTCTTCTCATTGCGGCGATGATGGTCATGGCGATCGTTTTGCTGGCGGTCTTTACGCTGCGCGTTTTGCCGCAGGCCAGAAGCTGCTTCTACGCCATCTGCGCGGCCAGCGCGGTGACGATCTATGTGGTGCAGACGATGCTGAACGTCTTTGGCACGGTAGATCTTCTGCCGCTGACGGGTGTGACGTTCCCGTTTGTCTCCAACGGCGGGTCGAGCATGATCTGCGTGTGGGGGCTTCTTGCCTTCATCAAGGCAGCTGATACGCGGCAAAACGCAAGCCTTGCCATCCGTCTGCCGCATCGAAAGGGGGGCGCGGCATGAAAAAGATCTCCTCGCGCAGTGCGCTGGCGCTGGCACTGGCGCTGGCTTTGCTGCTGGGGCTGCTGGTGTTTTTCGGGAGCTATTTTCTGAATGCGGGCAAATGGGTCTCGTTTCCGGGAAGTCCCCATGTCTACACGGGCGTGAACCCAGACTGCGGCGCAGTCTATGACCGAAGCGGCGAGCTGCTTCTGGACATGACCGACGGCAGAAGCTACAGCGCGGACGCGCAGACAAGAAAAGCGACCATCCACCTGCTTGGCGACCGGGATGGATTTATCAGCGCACCCCTTTTAAAGACCTATGTTTCCCAGATGATCGGCTTTGACGTGGTAAACGGCCTTTATGAGGCGGGCGGGAAAACCGTCTCCTCGCGCCTTACGATCAGCGCGCGGGTGCAGAAGGCGGCCTTGCAGGCGCTTGGAAGCTATCCGGGAACGATCGGCGTCTATAACTATAAAACGGGCGAGCTTCTTTGCGCTGTGACCTCGCCGAGCTATGACCCGGACAATGTGCCGGATATTGCAAACGATCAGACGGGCGCTTACAATGGCGTGTATCTCAACCGCTTTTTTGACGCGGCTTATACCCCCGGCTCGATCTTCAAGCTCGTGACCACGGCGGCCGCGCTGGAGGAGCTTGACGATGTGCAGACAAGAACATTCACCTGTACCGGAAAGCGCATCATCGGCGGGCAGGAGATCATCTGCGGCGGCGTACACGGGGAGGTCGATCTTTCGGCGGCGCTGGCGCATTCGTGCAACATCGCCTTCGGCGAGCTTGCGGTCGAGCTTGGCGCAAAAAAGCTTGAAGGCTATGCAAAGAAGCTCGGCCTGACGCAGTCCATGACCTGCGACGGCTACCGCGCCGCAAGCGGCAATGTTGACCTTTCTTCTGCCGACGATGGAGACCTTGCCTGGGCGGGTATCGGCCAGTATACGGACGCAGTCAGCGCGCCGGCATTTTTGCGCTTTCTTGGCGCAATTGCAAATGAAGGGCGCGGCGCGCAGCCTTATCTGATGCAGAGAGTGCGAAACGGCAAGCAGATCACCTATGAAGCAGAGCCTGCTTTTTTGACGCTGCTTGACGCGCAGACGGCGCAGACGCTGGCGGCGCTGATGCGGAAGAATGTCCAGACGATTTATGGCGACTGGCAGTTTTCCGGCCTTTCGGTCTGCGCCAAATCCGGCACAGCTGAGCGCGAAGGGCAGGCGGCGAACGCGATGTTTGCGGGCTTTGTGCAGGATGAGGCGTGCCCGGTGGCATTTGTGGTGTTCGTTGAGGGCGGCGGCGCGGGAAGCGCGGTAGCCGCACCGATGGCGGCGCAGGTGCTTTCGGTCTGCAAAGAGGTTTTTGCGGCGGAATGAAGAAAAAGGCTTGACAAATGCGCGATTTTCGTGTATGATAACTGAGCTGTTTGAGAAAGTCTGACAGCGTGTCAAATATGACAGCTATGCCATGGAGTGGTATCGAAGCGGTCATAACGAGCACGACTGGAAATCGTGTGGCCGTGTTGAGCGGCCCGAGGGTTCGAATCCCTCCCACTCCGCCAAATCCTCCCGCCAACAGGTGGGGGGATTTTTTATCGGGAAAGCGCCGCGCGGCGGCGAAATTCGTGCGTCTTTGTCCGGATTCAAAATTTTTTTGATTTTCCACTTGACAATCCGCCGATTTATGCTATAATAATGAAGCTCTCTGAGAGAGCCATGCTACTGTAGCTCAGTCGGTAGAGCGCGTCATTGGTAATGACGAGGTCGGCAGTTCGAATCTGCCCAGCAGCTCCAAGAATCGATATACCCATCAGGGTATATCGATTCTTTGCTTTTCCTGGTATTCGAGCTGCCAACCTCCTGCGCGAAGCGCAGATTTAAATTGCAACGGATGTTGGCCGCGTAGCGGCGTACATCCGGCAGTTCGAATCTGCCCAGCAGCTCCAAAAAAGAAAGACACGACAA
>CAZXIW010000022.1:0-22154 GCA_964640905.1 uncultured Oscillospiraceae bacterium | reverse complement strand
AGTTCTTCTCCTTCGGCACGAACGACCTGACGCAGATGACCTTCGGCTTCTCCCGCGACGACGCCGGTAAGTTCCTCGCTTCCTACTACGACAACAAGATCTATGAGTCCGATCCGTTCTCCAAGCTCGACCAGGCTGGCGTTGGCCGCCTTGTCAAGATGGCAGCGGAGCTGGGTCGTCAGACCCGCCCGGACATCAAGCTCGGCATCTGCGGCGAGCAGGGCGGCGATCCTTCGACCGTCGAGTTCTGCCACGGCATCGGCCTGAGCTACGTCTCGTGCAGCCCGTTCCGCGTTCCCATCGCAAGACTCTCTGCTGCGCAGGCTGCAATCAAGGCAAAGAACAAGTAATTTGCGCTTGGCTCTGCCAACAATAAAATGCACTGCCCCGGCCAGCTTCCGCTGGCCGGGGCTTTTGCGCAAATCGCACTGCGGCAGCGTGTAGATTTTTCTTGTAAAGGCTTGCAAAAATTGGTATAATTCTCTTATAGTGGGCGCGCCGTCAGCAGGCACGCCGATTTTCAGGAGGCGGAGACAATGAAGCAGGAATAGCGGCTGGCCGTTTTAAAAAATATCGTTCTGGGGATGGGAAAGCTGCTTGGCAGCGATACGGAGATCGTCCTTCATGATTTGCAGAAGAAGGAAATGGTCTACATCGTAAACGGCCACATCACTGGCCGCTCGCCTGGCTACCGGATGGATCTGTCGGTTTATGACGTGATTGAAAATCTGGTCGATGAAGACGGCCATCTTATTGGCTACGGCACAAAGTCTGCACGCGGGCGGGCGCTTCGCTCGTCTCATTTCCTTGTCCGCGACGAAGACGGCGTACCGGCAGCGCTGATCTGCATCAATCAGGATACCTCCCGCCTCCAGGCGGCCAGAGAGGTGCTGGATTCCCTGATTCGTTTACAGCCGCTCAGCTCGGCTGTGCCGGAGGAAACGGCAGACGAAACAAATTATATTCAGAAAATCACGCGGCAGACTATTATCGATTCCATTGAGAAGCTGAAGCCGACCTCCATCGACACGAAGGAAGGCAAGCTTCGCGTGCTGCAGCAGCTGGAGATCAAGGGTGTGTTCGCTGTGAAGGATGCGGTTCCAAGTGTGTGCAGGCTGCTCTCCATTTCGCAGGCTACGCTTTATAACTACCTGCGTGAGATTCGCAATCAGGAAGCCATAAGCCCTAATACCCTTCAGCTCTGAGATGGAACGGCAGCCTGAAATCAACCAGGCTATTTTGTTTGAAGTAGTCAATCGTTAATAAACAAAAATTCCCCATGCTACCAGTTCTGTTCTAAACAGAACTGGTGTTTTTCTGTTTCGCTTGCAAACAGGACGATTGTAATTGAAATAATAAATGACTTGTTCAATAACAGGGTACAGATTCTCATATAGCAGTGGTGAGAATTTCCCAATTCCCGCCTTGTGAGATTACATACTACAGATAGAGAAGCACCCTTCAAAATTTTGTCGTCTCGCAACGTGTTAAAATAATCGTTTTATTTTGCAGGAGCTACATACAAAGAATAATCACCCAAAACTGATCGGCAATGCAGAAATCCCAGAGCCGTCATAACATTTTGTTAGGAAAACCGATCTCCTGAATCAGAACTCTTTCTGCTTTTTGCGCTCTCCCATCCTTGACAAATGAACACGCAGGGCTTGACAAATACCCCCGGTGGGTATATAGTAGAAATACCCCCAAGGGGTATTTTGAAGTGGAGGCAACCGCATGCAGGAAGCAAACTGTCCTCTGTGCGCGCAGCGCAAAAAAGAGCGTTCGCCGGAGGAATATAAAAAGCTCATCAACCGCCTCAGCCGCATCGAAGGCCAGATCCGCGGCATCCGCAGCATGGTGGAAAACGGGGCATACTGTCCGGATATTCTTGTGCAGTCGGCGGCGGTCAACGCGGCAATCAACGCGTTTAACAAAGAGCTGCTGGCAAGCCATCTGCGCTCATGCGTGGCAGATGATATCCGCGCGGGTCACGACGAGATCATCGACGAGCTGGTCGTGACGCTGCAAAAGCTGATGAAATAGGCGTATCCGGGAATCCTGATCAGATGAGGTGTCAGCAATGAAACAGTTTAACGTAACAGGCATGAGCTGCGCGGCCTGCTCGGCGCGCGTGGAAAAGGCCGTGAGCAAAGTGCCGGGCGTGACAGGCTGCTCAGTGAGCCTGCTCACCAATTCAATGGGCGTGGACGGCTCGGCCAGCGCGCAGGAAATTATCGAGGCCGTCAAGCAGGCGGGCTACGGCGCAAGCGAAAAGGGCGCGGCAAAAAGCGCCGCCTCGCAGGAGGCTGAAAAGCAGCTCGAAGACCATGAAACGCCAAGGCTCAAGCGGCGGCTTTGCTGGTCGCTCGGCTTTCTGGCGGTTTTAATGTATCTTTCGATGGGGCACATGATGTGGTCGTGGCCAGTGCCCGCGTTCTTAGAAGGAAACCATGTCGCAATGGGGCTCGGCCAGCTGCTGCTTGCGGCCATCGTCATGGTCATCAACCAGAAATTTTTCATCAGCGGCTTTCGCGCCCTTGCCCACCGCGCGCCCAATATGGACACGCTCGTGGCGCTTGGCTCTTCGGCTGCCTTTCTTTACAGCACCTATGCCCTCTTTGCCATGACCGGCGCGCAGGTGCGCGGCGATCATGATGCCGTGATGGGCTACATGATGGATCTCTATTTTGAGTCTGCGGCCATGATCCTGACGCTCATCACCGTCGGCAAGATGCTGGAGGCCCGCTCGAAGGGCAAGACCACCGACGCACTCAAGAGCCTCATGAAGCTTGCGCCAAAGACGGCAGTTCTGCTGAAAAATGGCGTTGAGACAACCGTCCCCATCGAGCAGGTGCAAAAGGACGATGTCTTTGTTGTCCGCCCCGGCGAAAGCATCCCGGTCGACGGCGTGGTCTTAAGCGGCGAGAGCGCGGTCAATGAAGCAGCGCTCACGGGCGAGAGTCTTCCGGTCGATAAGCAGACGGGCGACATGGTCTCGGCAGCAACGGTCAACCAGTCGGGCTTTTTGACCTGCCGCGCCACGCGGGTCGGCGAAGACACAACGCTCTCGCAGATCATCCAGATGGTCTCCGACGCGGCGGCCACCAAAGCGCCGATCGCGAAAATTGCCGATAAGGTCTCCGGCATCTTTGTCCCGGCGGTCATCTCCATCGCGGCTGTGACAACGGCCGTCTGGCTTCTGCTCGGCCATCCGCTTGGCTACAGCCTTGCGCGCGGCATTTCGGTGCTCGTCATCAGCTGCCCGTGCGCGCTGGGGCTTGCAACGCCAGTCGCGATCATGGTCGGAAGCGGCCTTGGCGCAAAGAACGGCATTCTCTTTAAAACGGCGGCAAGTCTGGAAGAGGCCGGGCGCATCGACATTGTCGCGCTCGACAAGACCGGCACAATCACCTCCGGCGAGCCTTCCATCACAGACCTTTTCCCGGCAGAAGGCATCTGCGAGCAGGAGCTTTTGCGCCTTGCTGCCTCTCTGGAGCAGAAAAGCGAGCACCCGCTTGCAAGAGCAATTTTGAAGCGGGCGCAGGAGCTTGGCCTTGCCCCTGGCGAGGTTTCCGCCTTCCAGGCTCTGCCCGGAAATGGCCTGATGGCAAGCTGGAACGGCAAAACGCTTCTTGGCGGCAACGACAGCTTCGTCGGCAGGCAGGCCGCCATCCCCGCCGCCATGCAGGCGCGGGCGCAGGCCTTCAGTGACGAAGGCAAGACCCCGCTCTATTTTAGCCTGGACGGAAAGCTCCTTGGCGTGATCGCCGTAGCCGACACGATCAAGCCCGACAGCCCGCAGGCCGTGCGTGAGCTTCAGAACATGGGCATCCGCGTTGTCATGCTGACGGGCGACAACGAACGCACGGCAAAGGCCATTGGCCGGCAGGCGGGCGTGGACGAGGTCATCGCAGGCGTTCTGCCGGAGGGAAAGGAAGCCGAGATCCGCCGCCTGAAAGCACAGGGCAAGGTTGCAATGGTCGGCGACGGCATCAACGACGCGCCCGCGCTCACAAGAGCGGACATTGGCGTTGCCATCGGTGCGGGAACGGACGTGGCCATCGACGCGGCAGACGTTGTTCTCATGAAAAGCCGCCTTCTGGATGTCCCGGCGGCCATTCGCCTGAGCCGCGCGACGCTTAAAAATATCCACGAAAATCTCTTCTGGGCATTTTTCTATAACTCAATCGGCATCCCGCTGGCAGCCGGCGTGTTTATCCCGCTTGGGCTGACACTGAACCCGATGTTCGGCGCGGCGGCAATGAGCCTTTCAAGCTTCTGCGTGGTCTCAAACGCGCTGCGGCTGAATCTCTTTGACCTTCGCAGCACGCGCCACGACCACAGGAGAAAAGCAAAGCAAAAACAGCACCCCGCTGAAATTTTAAAGGAGGAATCCAAGACCATGAACAAGACCCTTCATATCACCGGCATGATGTGCCCGCACTGCGAGGCCAGAGTTAAAAAGGCGCTTGAGACCGTTGACGGCGTTGTGGAAGCCGTGGCCAGCCATCAGGCAGGAACGGCCGTTGTAACGCTTTCCAAGGACGTCTCCAACGAGACTCTCAAGGCCGCCGTTGAGGCGCAGGACTACCCCGTCACCGGCATCGAATAAAGAAAGCCCAAAAGCCGCGCAGGAAGCTCCTGCGCGGCTTTTGTCAAATACAGCCTTCGCCTCATACAATGAAGTGGTAGATGCTCTTTTGCAGAGCAAGCTGAATGTTATGAGGTGAAGCCCATGCTAAGTGTTACAAAGTTCGGCGGCACATCGCTCTGCTGCGCGGCGCGCTGGCAGCAGGTGCGGCGCATTATCGACTCTGATATTTCCCGCCGGGTCGTCGTTGTTTCGGCGGCTGGAAAGCGCCATCCGGATGACCATAAAATCACAGACCTTTTGTATCTTTGCCACGCGCACCTGCGCTGTGGCGTGCCATGCCGGGAGCTGTGGCAAAAAATTGCCCGGCGCTACTGCGCCATCCGCGACGAATGCGCCATCGCCTGCCCCATTGAAGACGACCTTCAGGCCATCTACGCGGGGCTTTCCGCGCAGACGAGCGCAGATGAGCTGGCCTCGCGCGGGGAGTATCTTTCGGCAAAGCTGATGGCGGCGTTTCTCGGCTTTTCGTTTGTAGACGCGAAAGACTGGCTGCAATTTGACTACGCGGGAAACATTCTGGCGGATGCATCCTATGCGGCGCTCGGCTCGCTGGCCGACGGGCGTAAGATCGTCACGCCCGGCTTTTATGGCGCGCTGCCAGATGGCCGCATCCATACCTTTTCGCGCGGCGGCTCGGATGTCACGGGAAGTCTCGCGGCGGCAGCGCTCCATGCGGATGTGTATGAAAACTGGACAGATGTGCCGGGTGTGCTTGCCGCCGACCCCCGGATCATCGCAGAGCCAAGACCGATTCCGCATCTGAGCTATGCGGAATTGCAGCTGCTCTCGTCCGGCGGCACACAGGTTCTGCACGAAAGCGCCATCGCGCCATTGCGGGCGCAGGGGATCGTGCTGCAAATCCGCTCGACGCTTCAGCCGGAGCTTCCGGGTACGTGCATCAGCTGTAGCCATGCACCGCAGGAGGAAGAGGGCGTCTGCTTCGCGGGCAAGCGCCCGCTGAGCATGCTGCGCATCACAGGCGAGCAGGCGCTTTCCCAGCAGGCGCTTTGCGCAATTGCCGGGGATTTTTCCCGGCGCGGTCTTTCGGTCTTCCACGCGGCAAACGGCCCGGAGGGCGCATGCATGCTTCTGCGCGCGGCAGAAAACCCGGATACGCTGCATGCCGCATGCGACGCGCTGCGGCGCGAGCTTCCCGGCGCACAGATCAAGCTGCGGGAAAATTTAAGCGTCATCCTCGCGCTCTGCCGCACGGGCGCGCGCGTCTGGCGCATCGCAGAGGCAATCGAGGCCGCCGGTGTTCCCATTCACCATCTTGTGCAGACGCCGCCCGGCGCATTTTTCTGCGTCAACGACAGTCAGTATGCACACGCCCTGCGCGCGGCCTACCGCGCAGGCATGCAGGAAGCCTGAGCATGCGAAAAAGCCGCCGCAGACGCAAAGCGTCTGCGGCGGAATGTTTTGTTATTCCGGCAGGTCTTCCATGCTTATGCTGAGCGCCGGGTTTTCCTGCGCGCTGTCGGAAAGAACGCGGGCAAACGCCTTCGCATATCCGCCGAGCCGCGCGCAAAGCTGCGGCAGACCGCAAAGCACAAGCTCCGTCTGCTCAGCGCGGGTACTCAGGCAGTCAAACAGCGCATCGAGATTGCAGCCATAGTGCGCCGGAAGCGCAAGCGCCTGCCACAGCAGCTGATGCAGCGCCTCGCGCGATTCAATCGCGCTGACGTCCAATACCACGCGCATCACGACGCCTCCGGATATAAAAGCGTAAAGCTTTCATAGTGGTCGTCTGTGTAGTAGATCAGCCCGTCGTTGGAAAAGACTATGCGCTTTGCGCCGCGCCGGTCTGCGCCGAGGGTATCGATGTCACATTCAGTGTAGGTTCTGCCCTCAGCCTCCGGCAAAAGCCCCTCGTAATTGCCAAAGCGGCTGCCGCCGATGCACTTGCCGGGCGCATAGGGCTCAAGCGAGCCGCCCTCCCAGCCGAGCGCCTGCGCCTGCTTCTTGGTGATAAAATTGTCGGGCAGATGGCCGTAGGTGTAAAGATAAAGCGCAACGTCCTCCTTGCTCGTGTAGCTGCCCGCCTCGTCGATGGCGGAGGCGCTTTCTTCGCCAGTGGGCGCGGCGGATGGCGCGTCTTCGGTAAAGACCTCTGCTTCTTCTGCCTCTTCGGTAGCCGCTTCTTCATCCGGTACAGGTGCGTCGTCTGCTTCTGGGAAGACCTGATCCTGCGAAGGCGCGGCAAAAGCCTCGTCCCCGGCGGCCTCATCCTCCAGCGCTTCAAAAAGCGCGTCGACGCTCTGCGCCGCCTGTATGATTGCCTCTTCCCGCGCGGCTGTATCCACCCCGCTCTGCGCCACGCCGCAGCCCGGCAGAAGCAAAAGCGCCAGCAAAAGCAAAAGCGCCGTCAATCGCTGTTTCATGGTATCTCGTCCCTTTCCTGTCTGTTTTCTGTTTCCGCTGTAACTATAGCATACTTTCTCTGCCGCCGCAACGCTTTCATCGCGCGGTGCGCGCAAACCTCGGCAGATATCCGGTTACTTTTTTTGGCAGTGTTGATTTTTACAAATTTTTCTGGTATAATGCAGAGGATCATCACGCAGACGCAGGAGGCAGCATGGACATCTTTTCTAAAATCTGGGAGCAATATGACGGCTTTAACAAGGCACAGCTCAAAATCGCGGATTTTGTGCTGGCGCATCCGGACCGGTGCGGCTTTCTCTCGCTGCGGCTCTTTGCCGCCGAGGCCGGGACGACCAGCGCCACCGTTCTGAGTTTTGCGCGCAGGCTGGGCTTTGAGGGCTTCTCAGAAATGCGCGCCGCCATTCAGTCAAGCATCTCCAAATGTATGATGCCGATTCATCTTGACGCTGCGGTAGACGATTACTCCGACAACGCGTTTGAAATGACCATCCAGTCTGAAAAGGACAGTGTTCAGGCCACCTTCGACGCCATCAACCCCCGGCAATACGAAACTGCCGTCGAGCTGATCGCAGACGCCGCATGCATCTACACCTTCGCCTACGATTTTTCGCCCGTGCTCGCGGAGTTCTTTACCTCCCGCTTTGAGCGCCTTGGCGTGCGGGTCGTCGATCTTTCCCATCTTCCGCTGACCGACGCGCTGCATGCGCTGGCAGACCTTCGCAAAACCGACCTTCTGGTGCTCTTTTCCTTCCCGGTCTATTCCAAAATCGTGATCGCGCTGGCTGAGTACTTCCATAACGCGGGATACCGCGTGCTGTGCTTCTCAGACAGCCAGACCAGCCCCGCCGCGCTGGCCTCCAGCGTCGCGCTCACCAGCTCCACCAATCACATTTTCTTCTTCAACTCCATGACGCCGACCATCTCAACGATCAACGTCCTGGCCTCCATGTTCCTGAGCAAAAACAAGGCCGTCTTTGACAGCCACCGGGAAAAGTTTGAGGCGCTACAAAACTATCTGTGCGAAAACGAAATTCTGCCGCTGGAGCTGATGGACCCCGCCTTCCGCACCCGCCCCAAGAAAACCACTGTCTTTTAACTCTTCTCATCTCTCTCACTTCACAATATTTAAAAATATCCCGCAGTCTTCTGACTGCGGGATATCAGGCTGTCGAAAAACCCACCGGGGTAAAGATTTCGGAAAGGAAGATAGTGTGAAAGAAACCCATCAGGGGTGTCTTTCGCGTTCAATCAACCAGTTTTTCAAACTTTTTTAAAGTTTGAAAAACTGTCTCAGCGTGGCAAAAATATTTTTTGCCACGCTGATATCCCGCAGTCTTCTGACTGCGGGATATCTGTTTTCCGCTTTTGCGGGCGCTTTATTCAAATCTGCCCTTCATGCGAATCTCCTGATGCCAGAGCGCAGTTTTGCCTCTTGCAAACAGGCCGTCGATGTTCAGCGCGTCATCCAGCACCAGAAGGTCAGCGTCTGCGCCGGGGCGCACACAGCCCTTGATGCCCGTCTTGCCGAGAAGCTCCGCCGGTGTTGTGGTCAGAAGCTTAATGACCTTTTCCAGCGGCAGGCCGCGCTTGACAAGCGCCTGAACCGTCTTGTGCAGATATTTGGGCGAGGCATAGGTCAGACCGATGCAGTTGCCGCTCTCGTCAAAGCGCGGCTGGCTGCCGTATGCGTCGCTGGAAAGCGAAACATGATCTTCGCTGACGCCCTCTGCCTGGAGGCAGTAGACCAGCTTGTCTGCCGTTGTCTCAAGCTCCTCGTCATCACAGCCGGCGGTAAAGTCAATGTAGCCGCCCATGCGAACGAGCTCAATGCCCTGGTCGATCAGCGCCTTGTTGCGGTGCATATGCGTCGGCAGGAAGTTCTTCGCAGGAATATCCGAGTGTGCCAGCGCATAGAAAATGGGGTCAAGCCCGCCGCGCCCTGCGCCCATGTGCATGGTCACAAGACCCGGTGTGGCGCTCAGAAGACCTGCGCGCCGCGCAGCCGTTGCCAGACGGATCAGCTCTTCTCCCGTGGGGTTCGAGCTGCGGTGGTCAGAAACGGCCACCTTCACGCCGATCATCGGCGGGATCATGATAATGTCCTTTTCCACGCTCCCGGTCATCGTGACAGGGGGATAGGTGTAGGCGCTGGTCAGCGTATAGGCCGTAATGCCCTCTTCGGTCAGCGCGCGCGCCTTGGCGACCAGATTTTCAAGGCTGCGTGTAATGCCGTCTGTGCCAAGAAGACCCACCACCGTCGTAATGCCGTTTGTGGTAAACACGCTCAGCTGCGACTCCGGAACGCGGGACGCAGGACCCTGCTCGCCGCCGCCGCCGGTAATATGAACATGCAGGTCAATATAGCCCGGCAGAACCTTGCAGCCCGCCGCGTCAAAAACCTGAACATCGGGGAGGGTATCGTAGCCATCGATGTGATCTTCCATGCGGCAGATCTTTTCGCCGACAATCAGAATATCCTTCTTGCCAAGATGCTCCGGCGCGTAAACGTCGGCATTTTTGATCAGTTTAATCATCTGCATTGCATCCACTCCATTCGGTTATTCAAAATTCTCAAATGTGCCAAAAACCACAGGCTTTGCGTCCTGCACCATCACGCGCCCGCGCGCAAGCACGGTATCGATGGCGCCGTCCTGCCCCAGAAGAAGCAGATCCGCGTCGCTTCCGACCCGCACCGCGCCCTTGCGCGGATACAGGCCATTGGCTCTTGCCGGGTTTGCCGTCGCAACGGCCACAGCCGCCTCCAGCGGCACACCCAACGCAACCGCGCCCATGATCTCTTCATGCAGCGAATGAAGCCTTGCAACCAGCTGTCTCGTTGTGCCGTCCGGGCGAACCTCGCTCATGCAGCCGTTTCCGTCTGAGCTCATCGTCAGCTGCTGCATTGCAAGCCCCTCTTCGTAGCACTGGCGGATCGCCTCGCGCGGCGCAATGCCGCCCTCAAAGCCATCCTCCAGACGAACGCCGGAGGTAATATCCGCATACGCACCCATGCGCATAAGCTGCTTTGCCTCCTCCATCAGTGCCGGCGCACGGTTGACATGCGTCGGGATGATGTGTCTGGCAGGAACTGCGCTTTCCTCGATGATCTGCCGGAGCATGGAAAGCCCCGTCGGCGCAGAGCCGAGATGGAACTGCATCACGCCCGCCTTGCCCGCCAGCATTCCGCCGACGCGCGCCTGCGTCAGAAGGCGCTTGATCTCGTCCTTTGTCGGCTCAGAGGAGCGATGATCGGAAATCGCAACCTCGCCGATGCCAAGCACCTTATCAATTAAAATCATATCGCGGCGCGGGCTTCCTGTCAAGGAAATCGTTGGAATCTCATACGAGCATGTCAGCATGTAGGCCGTAATGCCCTCGGTATCGAGCGCTCTGGCCTTGGCCAGAAGCGACTCCAGATGGCGGGTCGTGCCGTCTGTTCCCAGAACGCCGACCAGCGTGGTCACACCGGCGGTGGTCACGCTGCTGAGCATGACCTCCGGCGTCCGGCTGTGCGGGCCGGATTCTCCGCCGCCGCCGATGATATGCACATGCTGATCCACATAGCCGGGAATCAGCCTGCGCCCCTGCGCGTCCAGCGTCTCAACGGCAAGCGGCAGCGCACACAGCTCGATTTTTTCTTCGATCAGCGCGATCTGCTCGCCCACGACCAGAACATCCCGGATTCCGAGATGCTCTGGTGCGTAGACGTCCGCGTTTTTAATCAATAACAGCTTCATAGTGTGCCTTTTCCTCATCCGTCAGCTTGCGGATACCGATGCCGGTGAAGCCGTAGATGATTGCAAAGATGAAGCCCAGGTAGCACATGACAGCCCACGGCAGATAGTCGAGCGTCTCGACACCAAGGCAGGAGGTCATGTAAGCACCGGCAGCCGACCAGGGGATCAGGGGAACGAACACCGTGCCTGCATCCTCCAGGGTACGCGACAGGTTCTTCGGATGAAGGCCTCTTGCGACATACGCCTTGCGGAACAGCTCGCCCGGGATCAGGATGGACATGTAGGAGTTGCCGGTGGAAAAGCCCATAATCATGCAGGCCGCAACGGTTGCGGTGATGAGCGCGCCCGTGCTCTTTGCCAGCGAAAGGATCTTGCTGAGGATCACATCCAGGCAGCCGGACTTGCTCATGATACCCGCGAAGCACAGCGCGCAGAAAACGAGCAGGCAGGTGCTCATAATGCCGTTCATGCCGCCGCGCTCGAGAAGCTTGGTGACCTCAAAGGCAACATTGGAAGCATCGAAGCCCTCGCGGGAGATCATGCTGACCGTAAAGCCGCTGGAGGAAGCCTTGATAATGTTTGCAAAGCTTGCGCCCTGGAAAACAACAGCCTCAATACCGGCCAGGATGGACGAAGCAAGCATGACGGGGATGGTGGGCATCTGAAGCAGAGAGCCGACAAGAACGACCAGAACCGGGAGCAGGAGCAGGATGTTCCAGTCGAACATCTGGTCAAGCTGGGTAATCATGGTCACAACGGCCTCGGAGCTTGCATCCGCACCGGCGGCAACGCCGCGGCCGGCGATGGCGTAAATAATCAGGGAGATCACAGATGCGGGGACAGTCGTCCAGAGCATGTGGCCAACGTGCTCATAGAGCGTGCTGCCGGCAGCAATGGGTGCAAGGTTCGTTGTATCGCTGAGCGGAGAGAGCTTGTCGCCGAAGTAAGAGCCAGCAACAACCGCACCGGCGGTTGCAGCCAGGTTGACGCCCAGGGTCTGCGCAATGCCCATCAGCGCAACGCCCATCGTTGCAACCGAGCCCCAGGAGGTACCCGTGCAGACAGAGACGATGCAGCAGATGAGGAAGCTCGTCACGAGCATCCACTGCGGGTTAACGATCTGGATGCCGTAGTAGACCATCATCGGAATCGTGCCGGAGATGACCCATGTGCCGACCAGCGCGCCGACAATGATCAGAATCAGAATTGCGGGCATGGCCTTTGCGGTCTTCTCGCAGACGCCGTCCATCATTTCCTGCCAGGTCGTGCCGACACGCCAGGCAATCACACCGGCCAGACACGTCACAAGCAGCAGCAGGGGCTCTGTTGCAAGACCCATGATGCCTTTACCAATCGTCAGGACAACCAGCATGACGATGATCGGAAGAATCGCCTCCAGGAAGGTTGGCGCTCTTTTGGCGCGGGGCGCCTTTTCTTTTCTCTCTTTTGCCATAAAAATTGCCTCCAAAAATATATTTATCAAACAGGGCGCGGCTGAACCGCGCGCCCGAACGATAACAAATTTGCATCGCGCTTGTGTTCATTTTCCCTAATTTACTTGCTGTTTTTTCTGCTTTTTTATTGTATTATACATACCTCTTTCGCTGCTGTCAATATTTTTATACCATTTGGTATAAATTTTATTTCTAAAATTAAACCACCTGCTTTAACGCGCCGCTTTGGCCGCGCGGCCTTTGGCGGCGTGCGGTGCTTTTGCTGAAAAATACATTTGTGGAAGCTCTTGACATTCTCGCTTATTCAAACTATACTAAAAGCAGCAAAACCGCCGCAGGGCTTTTGGCAGTTCATCCAAAGCTCTGCGCGCAGCGGATTTTGTCCATGAAAATATCGTGCCTGATAAGAAGATGCGGCCTCGGCCAATTCTGACAGCAAGGTGCGGCGTATTTTGCTCCTGCTTCTCTGGCCCGGCTGCGCGGCGCGCGGCGCGGGCGGAGGTGTGTTTGCCGTACCTGCAAAGCCAGGTGCGGCAATTTTGTTTGATCGGAGGAAGCGTTATGCAGACGCGGGTCGCGCTTTTAAGCATCATCGTAGAAGACAGCGGGTCGATTGAGCCGCTCAACCACCTTCTGCACGAGTACGGCATGTACATCATTGGCCGCATGGGAATCCCATACCGGGAAAAGGGAATCAACATCATCAGCATCGCCATCGATGCCCCGCAGGACAAGATCTCCACGCTGGCCGGAAAAATCGGAAACCTGAGCGGCGTCAACGCCAAGATCGCCTACTCCAACGTCATCACACCGGCATGAAACAGAAAACCGGTACATTTACGCCCTTCTGGCGTGCGGCGCTGATTCTGCTGCCGCTGCTCGTCTGCCTGCTTGCCATCGGCCTTGGCCGCATTTCCATCTCCCCGGCAGACGTTCTGCGAACCTTCTGGGGAAAAATCACCGGTATCCAGACCGTCTCTGACCTTGTTGAGCGCACCGTCTGGAACATCCGCCTGCCGCGTGTGCTGCTGGCCATGCTGGCCGGCGCCGGCTTCTCCGTCGCAGGCTGCACATTTCAGAGCCTGTTTGCCAACCCCCTCGCCACACCGGATACGCTCGGCGTGGCAAGCGGCGCAAGCTTCGGCGCGGCGCTCGGAATCCTGCTCGGCTTTCATCTGCTCGGCATTCAGCTCTGCTCGTTCGTCTTTGGTATTGCGGCGGTAAGCCTGACCTGGCTTTCCGGCGCAGGAAAGGGGCGGGGGCTCAGCTCCGTCGTTCTGGCGGGCATTATGATCGGCTCACTGTTCTCCGCGCTGGTCTCGCTGGTGAAATTCGCCGCAGACGCAGAGAACCAGCTCCCGGCCATCACCTACTGGCTGATGGGCAGCCTCAGTGGCGCCGGATATAAAAGTCTGCTGCTCGGCGCGCCGCCGATCGTTCTGAGCGTGGCAGTGCTGTTTCTCATCCGCTGGCGGTTGAATCTTCTGCCGCTGTCAGACGATGAGATCTGCTCGTTCGGCGTAAACCGGCGGCTTCTGCGCGGCGTGAGCGTCATCTGCGCCACGGCGATGACCGCCTCATGCGTCTCCATGTGCGGGCAGGTCGGCTGGGTCGGGCTTCTCATTCCGCACATCTGCCGCATGAAATTCGGCAATAACCACCTGCTGCTCATCCCGGCGTCGATCAGCCTTGGCGCGTCGTTTCTTGTGATCGTCGACACGCTCGCGCGCTCGGTCTCGGCGGCTGACCTGCCGATTTCCATTTTGACCGCGATCATCGGCGCACCATTTTTCATCTACCTCATGCGAAAATCAGGAGGCTGGCAGCTTTGATTCTGGAAGTAAAAGACGGCGCTTACGCCTATCCCGGAAAAGCGCCCGCATTTGAACACGTCAATTTCCGCGTACATTCCGGCGAGTGTCTCGCCATCCTTGGCCCAAACGGCGCAGGCAAGACCACGCTTCTGCGCGCCATTATGGGCATGCTCCGCTGGCAGCAGGGCGAAAGCCTGCTCGACGGTGTTGACATCCGCACCATTCCCCCGCGAAAGCTCTGGAGTCGCATGGCCTATGTGCCGCAGGGCAAGGGCACGGCCTCGGCCAGCACGGCGTTTGAAACTGTCCTGCTCGGAAGAAGCAGCCGTCTTGACCCCTTCTCCAGACCGCGGCGCGCAGATCTGCAAAAGGCAGAGCAGGTCATGGACACGCTCGGCATTTTGCACCTTCGTGACCAGCGCTGCAACGCCATCAGCGGCGGCGAGTATCAGATGGTTCTCATCGCGCGCGCGCTGGCGGCAGAGCCGGAGCTTCTGATTCTCGACGAGCCGGAGTCCAATCTGGACTTTAAAAATCAGCTGATCGTGCTCGGAGCAATGAGCCGTCTGGCGCAAAGCGGCATCGCCTGCGTTTTTAACACCCATTACCCGGAGCACGCCCTGCAACGGGCGGACAAGGCGCTCATCCTGAGCGGCGGCACGGCGCGCTTCGGCGCAACGGCGGGCATTTTGACCGAGGAAAATATTCAGCGCGCCTTCGGCGTCAAAGCCGTCATCGGCGAAATTGAAACGCCGGAGCACATTTACCGCAATGTCGTTCCACTGCACCTGGCCGAAGCACCGGCGCAAAGCGCCGCGCAGACGCAGGACGGGCGCTGCATCGCGGCCATCACGCTTCTTGTGCGCGAGCGAAGCGCCGCAGAGGCCATCAACCATCTGCTGCATGAATATCAGGCGCTCATCATCGGGCGCATGGGCATGCCGCACCGCGCGCAGTCGCTTTCCATCATTCATCTCACGCTGGACGGCCAGCGCAGTCAGATCAACGAGCTGTCACACAGGCTCTCGATTTTACAGGGTCTGAGTGTCAAAACAACCTTCGCGCCGCCGGAGGAAGGAGGTTCTGCACATGAAAAATCAGGCGCTGATTGAAGCCCTTCAGGCCAGCCATACGCTGCGCCCGGAGGAATTTGAGCAGCTGTTTTCCACCTATACCAAGGACGATCTCGCCTTTGCCATGGAGCGCGCCCGCGCGCTGAGCATTCAAAACTTTGGGCGGAAGATTTTTTTCCGCGGCATCATTGAATTTACAAACTACTGCAAAAATGGCTGCTATTACTGCGGCATCCGAAGCGGAAACGCCTGTGTCGGGCGCTACCGGCTGGGGCTGGAGGATATCCTCCTGTGCTGCGAGGAGGGGTATCAGAGCGGCTTTCGCACCTTCGTTTTACAGGGCGGCGAGGACAGCTTCTTTACCGACGCGCGTATGGTGGAGATCGTCCGCGCCATCCGGGAAAGCTATCCCGACTGCGCCATCACGCTTTCCATCGGCGAGCGAAGCCGCGCATCCTACCAGCAGCTTTTTGACGCGGGCGCAGACCGCTATCTTCTGCGCCACGAAACGGCAAGCAGCCAGCACTACGCCATGCTTCACCCCGCTGAGCTCAGCCTTGAAAACCGGCTGCGCTGCCTGCGCGATTTAAAGCAGATCGGCTACCAGACCGGCTGCGGCTGCATGATCGGCACGCCCGGCCAGACGCCCGCCGCGCTTGCTGAAGACATGTGCCTCATGCAGACGCTTGCGCCGGAGATGATCGGCCTCGGCCCGTTTTTGCCGCATAAGGACACGCCGTTCCGGGACGAGCCTGCCGGAAGCGTTGAGACAACGCTCTTCATGATCGCGCTTTGCAGGCTGATGCTCCCCTTCGCGCTCATCCCCTCCACCACGGCGCTCGGCACTGCCGAGCAGGACGGGCGGAAGCTTGGTGTCCTGGCCGGCTGCAACGTTGTCATGCCGAATCTTTCGCCGCTGGCCGTGCGGAAAAAATACATGCTCTATGACAACAAGGCCGGAACGGATATGACCGCCGCACAGGGCATTGCCCTTTTGTCAAAGCAGATGCAGGAAATTGGATACGAGGTCGTGACCGGACGGGGCGACTTTCAGAAGGAGGCACGCATATGATAAAGCTTGCAGTATATGGAAAGGGCGGCATCGGAAAATCGACCACCGTGTCAAACGTTGCCGCCGCGCTGAGTGAAATGGGCTACCGCGTGATGCAAATCGGCTGCGACCCGAAGGCCGACTCCACGTTCAGCCTGCACGGAAAGCAGGAGCTGCACACGGTTCTGGAGCTGGTGCGCACAAAAAAGGATGATTTTTCTCTGGAGGACATGGTCACGACCGGCTACGGCGGTGTCATCTGCGTGGAGGCAGGCGGCCCCACGCCGGGGCTTGGCTGCGCGGGGCGCGGCATTATCGCGGCGCTGGAAAAGCTGAAGGAAAAGGGCGCGTATGAGCGCTATCAGCCGGATATTGTCATTTACGACGTGCTGGGCGACGTTGTCTGCGGCGGCTTTTCCATGCCGATGCGCGGCGGCTACGCCGACCGGGTGTTTGTCATTACCTCGGGCGAAAACATGGCCATCCATGCGGCGGCCAATATCGCCATGGCCGTTCATAATTTTAAAGACCGCGGCTATGCGCCGCTCGGCGGCATCATTTTAAACCGCCGTGACGTGCGAAACGAGGAAGAAAAGGTGCAGGAGCTTGCGCGCGACATTGACGCGCCCATCATCGGAGCGCTGACAAGAAGCGCCATCGTCCAGGACGCGGAGGCGCTTGGAAAAACCGTGATCGAGGCCTTCGGCCAGAGCGAAATGGCCAACGAATACCGCGCGCTTGCAAAGAGCATGCTTGCGGCCTGCGAGGTGGCGGTATGCTGAGAGCGGTTGGCGCAGACGTATCCTCCCAGGGCGCATGCGTCCGCATTGGCGAGGCCAGCTTCCCTTCGCCGTTTTCCATCGGCCTTGAGTATGCCTCGCCCGCGCGCGGCACATGGAACATTGTCCACACAGGTATGCTGATTCCGCAGGCGCACGAGATTTTTGTCTGCGCGGCCGGCTGTCTGCGCGGCGTTGTGCTGACGGCGGCAGAGATGGGCGCGGCAGAGCGGTTTTCCACCGTTGCCGTGCGCGAGGAAAATCTTCTGAATGGCGACCTGGAGGAGCTCATCATCGAGGGCGTCACAGACATCCTGCATAAGCTTCCCAAGCGCCCGCCCGCCGTTCTGGTCTACACCAGCTGCGTACACCATTTCACGGGCTGTGATCTGGAAATGGTCTATGATGTGCTCCGGCGGCGCTTTCCGGACATTGATTTTACCGACTGCTACATGAACCCCATCATGCGAAAAAGCGGCCTTACCCCCGACCAGCTCATGCGCCGCCAGCTTTACAGCCTGCTCAGGCCGCGTCCGCTGGATGAAAAAACGATTGCCATCCTCGGAAACGATTTTGCAACAGACGCTGACAGTGAGCTGCTCTCAATTTTAAGGGACACTGGCTTTACCGTCCGCGAAATTACAGACTGCCAGAGCTATGAGGAATACCAGCGCATGGCCGAAAGCAGCTGGTATCTGACCTACTACACACCGGCAAAGCCGGGCGCAGCGGCGCTGGCCGCGCGGCTCGGCGGAACGCATCTGCATCTTCCGTTCAGCGTTGACCCGGATGAGATCGAAAAAAGCTACGAAACGCTTACGCAGGCGCTCGGCATCAAAAAGCCGGATTTCCGCGAGCATCGCGCGCGCTGTGAGCAGGCGCTCACAACGCTTCACAGCCGCATCGGCGACACCCCCATTGCCATCGACTACACCGCCGTGCCGCGCCCGCTGGGGCTGGCCAGACTGCTGCTGCAGCACGGGATGAATGTCCGCCGGGTCTACTGCGACAGCTTTGAGTCCATCGAACGGGCAGATTTCGAGGCGCTTCAGGCGCGCTGGCCAGAGCTGGAGCTTTGCGCCGTAACGCATGCGAAGATGCGCTTTTTCGCCGAGCCGGAAACAGACCGCTTCCTCGCCATCGGCCAGAAGGCCGCGCACTTTACCGGCACAAACCACTTTGTAAATCTTGTCGAGGGCGGCGGTCTGTATGGCTTTGCAGGCGTCGAAAAGCTCTGCGGGCTGATTCAGGACGCATGGGAACACAAAAAAGACATGAAGAGACTCATTCAGATCAAGGGTCTCGGCTGCGGAGGCTGCGTATGAAAGCAACAGCAAGCATCATTTCCACCTATTCCGCCGATACCTTCGGCGTTTGCTCCGCGCTCTACGAGCTGGGCGGGCTGACCGTCATGCATGACCCCTCCGGCTGCAACTCCACCTACACCACGCACGACGAGCCGCGCTGGTTCGACATGCCGAGCATGGTCTATATTTCCGCGCTCTCCGAGATGGAGGCCATCATGGGCGATGACCAGAAGCTCATCGGCGACATCGCCAGCGCCGCGCAGGCGCTTCACCCGCGCTTCATCGCCATCGCGGGAACACCGATTCCCATGATGACGGGCTTTGATTTTGAGGCGGCAGCAAGGCTGGTCGAGCTGGAAACCGGCATCCCCACCTTCGGCTTTCCGACCAGCGGCATGGAGACCTACATTTCGGGCGCTTCCATGGCCTTTACGGCGATCCTCCGGCGCTTTGCCGTGCGGGAGCTTCCAAGAACCGCCGCACCGTCGTGCAACATTCTGGGGCTTACGCCGCTGGATGTCTCCATCCGGGGCGAGGCAGAATCCATCGCAGACTTTGTCCGGCGCGCAGGCTTCGCGGTCAATGCCCGCGTGGCCATGGGAAGTGATTTGGAGGAAATTTCCCGCGCAGGTGCGGCGCATGTGAACCTTGTTGTCAGTGCGTCCGGCATCGCCTGCGCGAAGGCGCTGCGGGAAATGTTCGGGACGCCCTATGTGGTCGGTCTTCCCGTGGCGGGAAAATACGCGGCGCAGCTTGCCGCCGCGCTGCATGCCGCCGCAGAGGGCCGCGCGCCGCAGAGAACCGCTTCCCTGCCGGGCGGCGAGATCGTCATCATCGGAGAAGGCGTCCGCTCACGCTCGCTGGCAGAAGCCATCGAGCTGGAAACCGGAAGTGCCGCGCGCGCTGTCTGCGCGACGCAGTGTGACCCCGGCGCTCTGCGGGAAAAGGACGTCTTCGCAATGGACGAGGATGAGATCCTTCCGCAGCTGCAAAATGCCCGAACCATCATCGCAGACCCGCTCTACAAGCCCATCGTCCCGCCGCAGGCCGCATTCCTTCCGCTTGCGCATGAGGCCTTCTCCGGCCGCATTTACCGCGATTCCATTTTAAATCTTGCAGAAGACTGCACAAAAATTTTAAATGAGGTGTGACCCATGAAAAAACTGCTTGCATTGCTCCTTGCTCTGACGATGCTGCTGGCGCTGGCCGGCTGCGCGCAGAAAGCTGAACCCGCCGCCGAAACGGCTGCCCCCACAGAGGAAGCCTCGCCTGCCGAGGAAACCGCACCCGCCGGGGAAGCTGCCCCCACGGAGGAAGCCGCGCCCACCGAAGACGCGCCCACCACGCACATTGTCGTTGACCATGCGGACAATGCGGTCGAAGTCCCGACCAAAATTGAGCGCATCGCCGTCTGCGATATTTATCCGCTCCCGTCGGTCATCAGCATCTTCTTTGACTCGGCAGACAAGATCGTCGGCATGGCAGCGCCCAGCATGAGCGCGGCGGCAAACGGTCTGCTCGGCGAGCTGTATCCCGAAATTCTGGACGCCGAGACCGGCTTTATCGACGGCTCGACCATCAACATCGAAGAGCTCATGAAGCTTGAGCCGGACGTTGTCTTCTACAGCGCCAGCCAGCCCGAGGAGGGCGAGCTTTTGAAGCAGGCCGGTATTCCCGGCATCGCCATTTCCGTCAACAAGTGGAGCTACAACGCCATTGAGACGCTGACCAACTGGATCTCGCTTCTGAGTGAGCTGTTCCCGGAGAACAATAAGACGCAGATCGTAGAGGATTATTCTGTTGAGATGTATAACCTCGTGCAGGAGCGCGTCGCCTCTCTTCCCGACGAGCAGCGCCAGCGCGTCTTCTTCCTCTTCCAGTACACCGAGAGCAACATGCTGACCTCCGGCCGGCAGTTCTTCGGCCAGTGGTGGGCAGACGCCATTGGCGCGGTCAATGTTGCGCAGGAGCTGGAGAAGGACAACTCCGTTGCCGTCGACCTTGAGCAGGTCTACGCCTGGAATCCGTCCTTGATCTTCATCACGAACTTCACGACCGCACAGCCGCAGGATCTGTATGAAAACACTGTCGGCAGCTATGACTGGAGCCCGGTAGAGGCAGTAAAGAACCAGAACATCTTTAAAATGCCGCTTGGCATGTACCGCAGCTATACCCCGGGCGTTGATACGCCGGTAACGCTTCTGTGGCTGGCAAAGAACGCTTATCCGGCGCTGTTCGAGGATATCGACATCGTGTCGATCACGAAGGATTACTATCTCGACGTCTTCGGCATCACGCTGACAGACGATCAGGCCGCGTCGATCTTCAGCCCGTCTGTGGCCGCAAACAAGGGCTTTGGGAACTGAGTATGGGGCTGAATGATGTATCCTCCGGCGAGCGGCTTCACATCGGCTTTTTTGGCCTGCGAAACGCCGGAAAATCGAGCCTCGTCAATGCCGTGACCGGGCAGGAGCTTTCGGTGGTGTCCCACGTCAAGGGCACCACCACCGACCCCGTGCGAAAGGCGATGGAGCTGCTCCCCATCGGCCCTGTCGTCATCATCGACACGCCGGGCCTTGACGACGAGGGAGAGCTTGGCGCGCTGCGTGTGGAAAAAGCAAAGCGCGTGCTTGCAGAGACCGACATCGCCGTTCTGGTGGCCGACGCGGCGCACGACCTGTCTGCCGCCGACAAGGAGCTTCTCGCGCTCTTCACCGCGCGCGGCACGCCCTATCTGGTCGCGCGCAGCAAGGCAGACCTTCTTTCCGAGCTGCCGCAGGCCGGGGCGCAGGAGGTCTTTCTCAGCGCGAAGACCGGCTTTGGCATCCAGACGCTCAAAGAGCGCCTTGGCGCGTTTGCAGACGCGGCGCAAAACAAAAAGCAGCTCGTTGCCGACCTGCTGCAGCCGGGCGATCTGGTCGTGCTGGTTGTCCCAATCGATGAATCCGCGCCAAAGGGGCGGCTGATTTTGCCGCAGCAGCAGACGCTCCGCGATATTCTTGACGCGCACTGCCTTGCGGCTGTCTGCCAGGATACGGAGCTTTCGCAGACGCTTTCCGCCCTGCAAAAGCCGCCGCGCCTCGTCATCACCGACTCGCAGGCCTTTTCCCGCGTGGCAAAGGATGTGCCGCCGGAGGTGCTTTTGACCTCGTTTTCCATTTTGTTTGCGCGCTATAAGGGGAGTCTTCCGGAACTGGTTCGCGGCGCGGCAGCGCTTTCCAGACTACACGATGGCGCGCGTGTGCTGATCTGCGAGGGCTGCACCCATCACCGCCAGTGCGGCGACATCGGGACGGTAAAAATGCCGCGCTGGATCAAGGCGCATACCGGTAAGGAGCTTTCGTTCTGCTTTACCTCCGGGCGGGATTTCCCGGACGATTTGTCTTCGTATTCTCTGGTCGTCCACTGCGGCGGCTGCATGCTCAACGAAGCGGAAATGCAGCACCGCATCCGTCTGGCAAAGCAGTCCGGCACGCCCATCGTCAACTACGGCATTGCCATCGCGCACATGAACGGCATCCTGCGGCGCTCTCTTGCGCCGTTCCCGGATATGCTGGCGCTGCTGGAGGACTGAGCGCCAAACCGGCGTATACCGCACACAGAGCAAAATAAAAGCGCCCCTGGCTTTGCCAGGGGCGCGCAGCGTGTCGAAAAAATATTTTCGCCCCGCTGAGGCAGTTTTTCAAACTTCAAAAAGTTTGAAAAACTGGTTTGATTGAACGCGAAGGGGGCTTTTTGCCCCCTTCACTCTTCCCCCGCTGCTCTGTCCCGGCAGCTTTTGGAATCGTTTTCTGACAGTCTCAGCGCCCTTGGCAAAGCCAGGGGCGCGCAGTCTATTCTTAGCCGCGAGACGAGGCGCAAAGCGCGCTTCTGCGTCCCGGTTCTTTTTCAATTCCCGCCGTC
>CAZXIW010000021.1:0-22458 GCA_964640905.1 uncultured Oscillospiraceae bacterium | reverse complement strand
GGATGTCGTTCATGCGGCGGTAGTAGATGGCGCGGGGGTTGTCCCAGGAGCGGAAGACGGCCTTGATGGCACCCATGAGCTGAACCTTCGGGTCCTGCGGGAATTCTTCGCCGAGCTTCTCTCTGTACTCAGCCTTGAACTTCTCAGCCAGCTCCTTGAGATCGTCAGCGGTCAGCTCGGTGTCGAGCGTCACGCCGCGCGCTTCTTTCATTTCGTCGATGAGCTGCTCAAAATACTTCTTGCCAACCTCCATGACGACGTCGGAGTACATCTGGATGAAGCGGCGGTAGGAGTCGTATGCAAAGCGGGGATTGTTGGTCTTCTTGGCAAAGGCCACAACGACCTCGTCGTTCAGACCGAGGTTGAGGATCGTGTCCATCATGCCGGGCATGGAAGCGCGCGCGCCGGAGCGGACGGAGACGAGCAGGGGGTTGTAGAGATCACCGAACTTCTTGCCGGTCATCTCTTCGAGCTTTTCAATGTACTGCATGATCTCCGCTTCGATCTCGCTGTTGATCTGGCGGTCGTCTGCGTAGTACTGGGTGCAGGCTTCGGTGGTGATGGTGAAGCCCTGCGGGACCGGCATGCCGAGATTGGTCATCTCAGCCAGGTTTGCGCCCTTGCCGCCGAGCAGCTCGCGCATGTTCCCGTTGCCTTCGGAGAACAGGTAAACGTATTTATGAGACATCTGATACCCCTTTCCAAAACTGTAGCCGCATCGTCACTCGATTTGGCTGTTATACTGTTTTTGTGTTTGATTTCAAGACAATTACATACTATACCACAAAGTTCGATTTTTGCAACCGGAATTTGCGGAATGTCGGGGCATTTTTTATAATTTTGTTGGAATTTTCGAGTCTTTCTTCCAAAACACAGAAGACTCAACCTTTTCAGACAGCTTTTTTGCCCAAAGCAAACGAAACACAACGCGGCAGTCCAACACGCACTGCCGCGGCTTTGTAAAAAACGGCGAAACGCCTGCCCGCTGTGTGGCTTTTGCCTCAGCGAAAGGGTGTGTTTTTTGGAATCCGGATCGTAAGAATGATCTCGCTCGGCGTCTCCTGCTGCTGCGCGCCGGCGTCGATCCCGGCGGCGCGGATGAGATCGAGCTGATGATTGACCGCGTTAAAAAATACGCGCACATCGCGAAGCACAAAATGCCCCAGCCGCTTTTTTGGCGCACTTGGTGCAAGCAGCGCCTCGACCTGGCGCTCAAGCTGCGCGACTGTCCAGCCGTTTTCCGCCGCCTCGCGTGCCGCGCGAAGCTGGCTCTGCTCGTCGGGCAGACGCAAAAGCGCACGCGCATGGCGCTCTGAGAGCCCGTTTGCGCGCAGAAGCGCAAGCACCTGCGGCGAAAGGCGCAGCAGGCGGAGCTTGTTTGCAACGGCAGACTGGCTTTTTCCGACCCGCTGCGCCGCCTGCTCCTGCGTGAGATGATACTCCTGCATCAGCCGCGCCAGCCCCTCGGCCTGCTCGATATAGTCAAGGTCGCGCCGTTGCAGATTTTCAACCAGCGCCAGCATGCCCGCGTCCTGGTCGGAGGCGGAGATGAGAAGGCACGGCACCTCGCGCAGACCGGCCAGCGCCGCCGCGCGAAGTCGCCGCTCTCCTGCGACCAGCTCAAAGCCGCCGCCCTGCTTTCGCACGCTCAGCGGCTGCAAAACGCCGTACTGCCGGATGGAGGCCGCCAGCTCCTGAAGCCCCGCCGGGTCAAATATTTTGCGCGGCTGCGCGGGATTGGGGCGAATGCTTCCGATTGGAAGAAAGAGCACCCGCCCGGGCTGGAGCACCGTGTTTGATTTTTGCCTTTGTGAGAGCATGGCAGCGCCTCCACCCTGGAAGAAATTGCGCGGGCGCGCCCGCGCAGCCTTATTCTACCGGGCGGCGCGTGAGAAAACACGCGAAACCGGACGCATGCGCACAAGAAATTGTGCCATCGGGCGAAGAAACGCTACAACATGTGGAGAAAGCTGTGGAAACTGTGGACTTCCCGGCATATGCCGGGAAGCGCCGGGTTGTCTCTCAGCGGGCGGCGTCGGTACGCTGGAGGTAGAGCTCCTCCGCAGTCTGCTGCGCCTCGATCAGACGCGCCTCCAGACGCGCCAGCACCTGCTGCGCCTCCACGATGGTGTCAAACAGAAACAGATACTCCTTTGTCAGAGCTTGCATACGGCAGATCCTTCTTTCCTGATCAATTTTGTCGAGAACCACAATATCTTGTGTTTTTCTGACTGGCCATATCATACACGCTTTGAAAAAGGAAATGCGTCGAACGCTGTCGAGCGCAAAAATTTTGCCGAATTTTTCAGAAACAGCATACAATCCGGGGCTTTTTTGTAAAAAAGCCCGAAAAATGCCGCAGAGGCGTCTGTACATTCACCTCTGCGGCAGGGTCAGTCTGTAATGGCGCGGTAGGTATGCGCGGCAAGATCGATCTCATAGCCAAGGCCGGGTTTCGGCTGCCACGCGTAGCCGTTTTTCTCCTCCTCCGGGAAAAGCGCCTGCATGATGACAAGAATTGTCCCGCCGTGGCAGACGATCAGCGTATCGTCCCGCCCGGCCAGGATCATATTGAGCTCACGCCGGATGCGCGCCTCGCAGTCAGCAAAGGACTCCCCATCGGGCGGCGTATTTTGAAACCAGTCGCCCGCAAGCCAGCTTTGATAGGCCGGCGTATCCTTCAGCGCATCGTAGCTTTTCATCTCAAAGATGCCAAAGTCGACCTCGCGCAGGCGCGGCGCAGTGAGATAGGGCACGTCCCCATAAATGGTCTGAAGCGTCTGGTTGGCGCGCAGCATGCCGGAGGTCACAAAGCAGAAGCCCGCCGGGTCTGGATAAATGCCGCGTGCGCGGAGCGTTTTCAGCTCCGCAATGCCAACGGGCAAAAGCGGAAGATCGGTCGCGCCATAGTAAAGATGCCGCTCCGTCCCCTCCGTGCGCCCATGGCGCAGCAAAACGAGCCGCCTCATTTTTTTACCTCCAGCGGAAGCCCGCAGAACACGCGCGTCACCGTTTCGGCCTGCGCCGCAAGATAGGAGACCAGCCGCCCCGCGCCCTCGCGCCATTTGCGCTCGGCGGGGTCAAGGGGCACGATGCCGCAGGAAATGTCGTCTGCAAGGCAGCAGACGGCCGTGGGCTTCTGGCGCGCAAATTCCTCGCGCGCGTCAAGCCCTGCCTCACAGCAGGCCTTTGCAAAGCGCTCAAGATGGCAGATGCAGCGCGCCCCGCGGTCGAGCAAAAGTCCCTCGCAGGTGAAGATCTCGCCTTCTTTCAGATGATATTTTTGCGCGGCATACTGCGTTTTTCCCTGATACGCACCGCCAAAGATCAGCTCCATAATGCCCCCTGTCCGGCAAGCAGCAGACAAAGCCCTGCAAGCTCACCCAATGTGATGGAAAAGCCGGACACATCGCCCGACATGCCGCCAAGATCGCGTCTTGCTGCATAGCAAGCCAGAAGCGCAGAAAGCTCCGCGCCGACCGCCGCCGCGGTAAACCACGCATACGGCAGGAAAAGAAGCCCTGCCGCAATGGCCAGAAGATTCAAAACGCCAAGCGCAAGAAGCTGCTTTTTGTTTTTTACCGCCTCAAAGCCGCCTGCATACTGGCTGGTCTTCATCGGCGCGCAGGAAAAGACGCAGAAGCTTGCTGCAAAGCGCGAGAAGACCGGGAGTAAAATCAGCCCCGCCCAGCCGCCCGAAAGCGAAAGCTCAGAAAAGGCGGCAAAGGTAAAAAGCATCAGAAAGATCGTACACACAACGGCAAACGAGCCGACATGCGAGTCTTTTAAAATTTTCTGCCGCGTCTGCAAATCCCGCCGGGATAAGATCGCGTCGCAGCAGTCCATAAAGCCGTCTAAATGGATAAAGCCCGTGAGGAAAAACGGCAGCGCTGTCAGAATGCAGGCAGCTACGGCAGAAAACCGCCCCCAAAGCCCCAGCGCCCACGCACAAAGCGCCCAGCACAGGCCAATGAGAAGGCCAATCAGCGGAAGATACACCAGCTGCCACGGGCGGGCCTTTTCCTCCCAGAGCTTCACGGGGCACGGAATGGCCGTAAACATGCCCCAGGCCATAAAAAATGCAGCCCTCTGTGTTTTCAAGCCTCCCAGCCTCCTTTATACCAGATGGGTCTTCCGGCGCAAAGCTCCGCGACATTGTCGCACGCGCCTGCCAGCCGGACGCCGACCAGCCCAAGTGCGCGGCGGTAGCGTTCGGTGAGCGCCTCGTAGGCAAGCCCATCCGAAAAGACAAAGTCCGCCACAAACACAACGTTTTCGGCCAGCTTTGCAAAGGCGCAAAGCTCCTCTGCCAGACGCTCACCTGCAAGCGCGTCGACCGAGCCGTCAGGCCGGAACATTTCGTTTGCCAGAAGCGCCGTCACGCTGTCAAGAAGAAACGTTCCGTTCCGGGGCGCAAGCTCCAGCGCGGATAAGATTCCGCTGGCGCACTCCAGCGTTTCAAAGCCCCAGCCGTCTCGCTCAATAAGATGGCGGCGGACGATCGCGCGGTCTTCTTCATCGGTCGGGCGAAGCGTCGCAAGATAATAGTGCGGCCTGGAAAGACTTCTTGCAATGCGCTGGGCAAGCATGGACTTTCCGCTTTTTGAGCCGCCGGAAAGAAAATATGTCATACGCTGAAGCTGTCCTTTGCACGAATTTCCGTTAAGTAATCGTCGTTGATGGCTGCCTCCGGGAAGGTCGCCATCGTACACATGACGGCGCAGGCCGCCTCCACCACACGAAAGGCGATCGGGCAGCCGCTGCCTTCTCCAAGGCGCATGCCAAGCTCCAGACAGGGCTTTAAGCCAAGCTCACGCTCTGCCAGCTGGAAGCCAATTTCAAACGAGCGGTGCGAGCCAATGAAATAGCCCTTTGCGTTTGGCGCAAGTCTTGCCGCGCAGAGCGCCGCAACGATTGAGATAAAGCCATCGACCACGACCGGGATGCGCGATTTTGCCGCGCCAAGGAACACGCCCGTCATCGCGCAAAGATCAAAGCCGCCGACCCTGGAAAGAACGTCGATGGGGTCTTTGGCGTCCGGGTGGTGCAGCGCAAGCGCGCGCTCGATGACCTCTTTTTTGTGAACAAATGCCTGATCGGTCAGGCCGCCGCCCCGCCCGGTGACGTCTTCTATGCAAGCGCCGGTAAGCGCCGCCAGCACGGCAGAGGACGTTGTCGTGTTTCCAATGCCCATCTCGCCGACGCCGAGAATCGACACGCCGTCCCGCTTTGCCTTTTCTGCAAGCGCAATGCCCGTGCAGATTCCCTGTAGTGCCTGCTCACGCGTCATGGCAGGCTCACGGGCAAAATTCTTTGTCCCGTGGCCAAGGCTTCGGTCTATGATCTGCGGGCAGTGGTAGGGGAGCTTGATGCCCATGTCCACCACAAAAAGCTCGTCGTGAAAATGCTTTGCAAGGCACGACGCGCCGGTAAGCCCCCGCGTAAGGTTGATCGACTGCGCCAGCGTCACAGACTGCGGCGTGCAGCTGACGCCCTCTTCAACCACGCCGTTATCAGCCGCCAGAACGTAGATGCGCGTTTTTTGAACTTCATTTTTGACGTGCCCCGTAATGCCCGCCAGCTGCACGGAAAGGTCTTCCAGATGGCCGAGGCTTCCGGGCGGCTTTGCAAGCTCCGCCTGCCTTGCGCGGGCCTTTTCCATCGCGCCCGCATCCAGCGCCTGTATTTCTGCCAGCGCTGCGCGCAGCGCCAACTCCTGTTCTGACATGCTTCAATCCTCCAAAATTCCCTGTTCTTCCAGATATAAGACCGACGCGCGGCACTCGCTTACCTCCAGTGTCACGCTGGCCTGCGGGCAAAGCGCCTGCTGCTGGCGCAAAAGCGCGGGGACGTCCATCGTCCCCTCAAAAACCGGCGCATGCAGGTCGCGCGCGCCGTCGTTGTTGTGAAGGTGGATGTGCGCAAGATACGGCGCGCAGTGCGATAGCCATGTTTCAGGCGGGACGCTGCTTGCGCTCGTGTTCGCATGGCCAAGGTCCAGGCAGATGCGAAGCTTCTCGCAATGGACGCCCTCGATGATCTCCAGCAGCATGCCGGGCTCGGGCTCCATCACGTTTTCAAGGCAGACCGTAAGCCCCGCCGGGATCTCGCGGCAGAGCCTTTTCCAAAGCTCGACCGAGCGGGAGATAAACCACTCCGGATAATAGACCAGCGGCACAAAGCCCGCGTGCAAAACGAGCTTCTCACAACCAAGCTCCGCCGCCTTTTTGATTGCCTGCCGGTATCGGCGCTCGGTGATTTCCAGCACGAGCGGGTCGATGGCCGCAGGCGTCAGCTCGTTAAATGGCCCATGCAGTACCCGCCGCCCGGAAGCGCGCAGACACTGCTGCAAAGACTCGTGCAGACTTCTTAAAAATCCGTCCTCCAGCGGTCTGAGGCCGCAATGGTCTAAAAAGGCCGCCGTGCAGAACTGCGCCAGCTCCAGCCCGAGGCCAAACGCACGCGCCGTCTCCGGCGCGTCAAGCCCGATGGATGACAGATACAGTTTTTCTTTTTTCATTGCCTCTCCTGCTTCCCGCCGCCCGTGGGCAGACACACCTGTAGCCTTCTCTGGCTAAAGCCCTGCGCCAATATTTTTAAACCACGCCCTGCTGCTGCAGCACCCAGAGCTTCAAAAGCGCCGTCTGCGTTTTGGCGTCCTGAATTTTTCCGGTCAGAACTTCCTGCACAGCCTGCTCCAGCGGCATGGTAAACACATTTAAAAACTCATCCTCGTCAAGCCTCTGCTCCTGAAAGGTAAGTGCTCTTGCCAGATACATGTGGATGTCTTCATCACTGTATGCGCAGGCGGGCAGAAACCGCCCAAGCTCCAGAAGCTCGCCCGCAACCGCGCCCGTCTCCTCCAGAAGCTCGCGCCGCGCGGCCTCGCGCGGGTCTTCGCCCTTATCATTGAGCTTTCCCGCCGGAATTTCCACGACCACACGCCCGACCGGGTAACGGAACTGGCGCTCAAGAAGCACGCTTCCGTCATCCAGCAGCGGAATCACGCACACCGCGCCAACATGGCGCATGTATTCGCGCGTTGCCGCGCTGCCGTTGGGAAGCGAGACGGTATCCTCAAAAACATGCATGATCTTTCCGTCAAAAATCTCGCGGCTGGAAAGCTGTCGCTCTGTAAGCGCTTCAAAATTCTGCATTTTCGACCACCTCTTATCCTTTCATCTTACCTGCAAACGCCGGGAAAGTCAATGCCGCAGCTGTATGGCGGAAATTGGTGGCCTATTTTCGCGCCCGCCGGGCACAATAAGCCAAGAGCCAGCTGCCGTGCGCGCCGCTTTCAGCTACTGCGTCTGCGCGCGGCGCATCCATTGTGTTCCGTCTGCTCTGTTCCGCGCGGCCGGGTGCGCTGCCTGCGGAAACAAACAGCCGCGCTTGCCGGAGCGGCAAAAGCGCGGAGCACACCCGCGCCGAACGTCCGGGCAGGATGAGACCGGCTTCTTGCAGCCGCGCCCGCGCCGCACCGCTTTTGCGCGGCAGGCTGTTGCTCCGGCAGCCGCCCGGGCATTCCCCGGGCGGCCAGGACAGCCAAAGCGCTGCGCCCTGCCGCCTCTTCCCTTCCCCAAATGCTATACATAGCCATAAAGGCCACGCACCGAAACCTCGCCGGAGGAAATGCTTGCCGCCGTCCCGTCCGGGTAGACGACCTGAAGCTCTGCGTCCGGCCCGATCGAGACCGCTCTGGCCGGGATGAGCGCGCCGTTTTGCAGAAGCTGAACGTCTTTTCCGACCGTCAGACACTGCGCGGCAAAGGCCTCCACCCACTGCGCCTTATGCGTCAGAAATTCCTGCCGCATACGGTGAAGCTCCAGCAAGAGCGCCGCCGCCAGCTCGTTTCCATCCACCGCGCGCCCAAGCACCATGCGAAGCGACGTTGCCAGCGAAAGCTCCGGCGGGAAGGCGCGCTGGTTACAGTTGATGCCAATGCCAATGACCACGTACTCCGCCTCCAGTGTTTCCATGGAAACAGAGAGCTCCGTTAAAATCCCGCAGAGCTTTTTCCCGCCGAGCACCGGGTCATTGGGCCATTTGATCTCCGGGCGCAGGCCGCATACCTGCTCGACCGCCCGGCAGACACAAAGCCCCGTCAGCGCTGTCAGATGCAAAAGCGCCTGCGGCGCGGCATGCGGGCGAATCAGAAAGCTCAGATACAGCCCGCCCTCTTCTGAAAGAAAGCTTCTTCCGCGCCGGCCGCGCCCCGCGCTCTGGCGGATGGCAAGCACCGCCGTCTCATCCGGCGCGCCGGAGGCCGCGCGCGCCTTGAGATCATTGTTGGTTGAATCGACCTGCTGCAAAACGATCAGCTCCGGCTGCCAGCCTGCCTTCTCCAGCCGCGCGGCAATGGCCGCCCTGCTCAGCGGGCAGGCGCGCAGTGCATAGCCCCGGCGGGGCGCGGCCTCGATCTCATAGCCCTCCGCGCGCAGCGCCTCAATGGCCTTCCAGACCGCCGCGCGGCTCACGCCAAGCGCGCGGCACATTTCTTCGCCGGAAACCGGCGCATCGGCAGACGCCAGAAGCGCCAGAACAGCTTGCTTCGTCATAGAATTTCTCCTTGTATTTTCGGTTCGGGTCTGGTATACTTCCAAATTGTAAACCTTATTTTTGAAATTCAAGTTTACATTTCAGGAGCATCCATGAAAACTCGCCCCATGATCCTCTGCGCCCTCTTTGCGGCGCTGACCGCCGCAGGCGCATTTTTTAAAATCCCCTTCCCGCTGGCCACCATTTCGCTGCAATTTTTTATGACAGCGATGGCAGGCGCGCTGCTGGGCGCAAAATATGGCGCGCTCTCACAGGCCGTCTACGTGCTTGCCGGGCTGGCCGGTGCGCCTGTTTTTTCGCTTGGCGGCGGGCTTTCCTATGTCCTTCAGCCGACCTTTGGCTTTGTGCTGGGGCTGATTCCGGGCGCATACCTCATTGGAAGGCTCACAAAGCCGCCCCTGCGCCCGCGCCGCGTTTTCCTCGCCTCGCTGGCTGCTCTGGCCACCGTCTACACAGTAGGGCTCTGCCATCTGGCGCTGATCGCCAACGGCTATCTGGGAGGCAGCCCCGGCGCGCGGGTGCTTTTTCTAAACGGCGTGCTGGTCTATCTTCCGGGCGACCTTGTAAAAATCACAGCCGTCAGTCTCCTTGCGCCCGCCGTGGCGCGGCGGCTGCCGCAGAGCCTGCGGCGGCTTTGAACTCCATGTTGCCACAAAAGCCCGAAAAAGTCAATGCGCCGCCCGGCTGTCGGCGGCGTTTTTTCAAACACAGGCTTTGCGCAGTCAAATTCTTTCTTGACACGGTATCCCATAAACAGTACAATAGATAATTGGAATTTGTATGGCCGCGCTGAGACGCAGGGGAGTCTCACAGCGGTTTGACTGATTCAATCGCAGACCCAAACCCAATTCCTGAAAGAAGGAGGTGTGTTCGCAAGTTATGGAGTTCAATACATTAAGTCTCATCCTTTGTATCGCAATGGTCGTGCTTGGCGCGCTTTGCTTCTTCTTTGGTGTGACCTATCGGAAAAAGGTCGCAGAGAAGGAGATCGGAAGCGCCGAGGAGGAGGCTCGCCGCATCATCAACGAATCGATCAAGAGCGGCGAGAGCAAAAAGCGCGAGATGCTGCTCGAGGCAAAGGAAGAAATCCATAAATCGCGTACCGAAAACGAAAGAGAGAACAAAGAGCGCCGCAGCGAGCTGCAAAAGCAGGAGCGGCGGCTTCAGCAAAAGGAAGAATCACTCGACAAGAAGCTTGACCTGCACGAGAAAAAGGAGGACGAGCTGGCGAAGAAGATCGCCAACGTCCAGGCGCAGCAGGAAGAAGTGGCAAGCCTCAAGCGCAGTCAGATGGAGATGCTTGAGAAGATCTCCGGTCTGACGCAGGAGGAGGCCAAGGCCTACATCATCCAGGGCGTTGAGGCCGATGTCCGCCACGAGACCGCCGTCAAGATCAAGGAGATCGAGCAGCAGCTCAAGGACGACGCAGAGTCCCTTGCCCGCGAGATCATCACCACCGCCATCCAGCGCTGCGCGGCAGACCATGTTGCAGAGGCAACCGTCTCCGTCGTTCCGCTGCCGAATGACGAAATGAAGGGCCGCATCATCGGGCGCGAGGGCCGCAACATCCGCACGCTTGAGACGATCACGGGCGTCGATCTCATCATCGACGACACGCCCGAGGCCATCACCGTCTCGTCCTTTGACCCCGTGCGCCGCGAAATTGCGCGCCTGGCGCTTGAAAAGCTCATCGCCGATGGCCGCATTCATCCGACCCGCATCGAGGATATGGTGGAAAAGGCGCGCCGTGAGGTCGACCATACCATCAAGCTGGAGGGTGAGCGCGCAAGCTTTGACACCGGCGTTCACAACCTGCACCCCGAGATCATCAAGCTCCTTGGCCGCCAGAAATACCGCACATCCTATGGCCAGAACGTTCTGAACCATTCCATCGAGGTCTCCCACATCGCAGGTCTGCTCGCAAGCGAGCTGGGCGTGGATGTAACGCTGGCCAAGCGCGCAGGTCTGCTTCACGATCTTGGCAAGGCTGTCGACCACGAGATGGAGGGCAGCCACGTGCAGCTGGGTGTGGAGCTGGCAAAGAAGTACAAGGAAAGCCCCGTCGTGATCAACGCCATCGAGGCACACCACGGCGATGTCGAGCCGCAGACCATCATTGCCTGTCTCGTGCAGGCTGCCGACGCAATCTCCGCCGCACGCCCCGGTGCGCGCCGTGAAAACGTCGAAAACTATATCCGCAGACTCGAAAAGCTCGAAGAGCTGACAGGCTCGTTCCCCGGCGTTGAAAAGTCCTATGCCATCCAGGCCGGCCGCGAGGTTCGCATTATGGTCAAGCCCGAGGAGGTCACAGAGGACAGCATGGTGCTTCTGGCGCATGATCTTGCCCGGAAGATCGAGGCCGAGCTGGAATACCCCGGCCAGATCAAGGTCAACGTCATCCGCGAGACCAAGGCCGTCGAGTACGCAAAATAAGAACGATCAAAAGTGCGGTATCCGGAAACGGATACCGCACTGTTTTGCTATGCAAAAGCATAGTAACGTATGAAATGCGCCATTTTCCCGCCCCTTCGGGCAACCGAAAATGATGCACAAAACTTCATGCGCGATACTTTTGCCGCCTTTCGTGGTGTGCCGCAGCGCATGAAGTTTTATGCGCCCGCAAGCAGCGCCAGAAATGCCTCTGCCGTCGGCGCAAGCAGCGCGTCGGGGTATTCATAGTCCTTTGTGTGCAGGGGCGCGTACTGCTCGCCCGCGCCGATGCCAAAAAACGCACCGGGGCGCTGCATCAGATAATGGCCAAAATCCTCGCTCCAGCGCATGGGGACGGCCAGCTCCCTCCCGCCGCAAAGCCGCAGAAGCTTTTCCGCGCAGGCGGCGTCATTTTCCGTCGCGGGGAAAATGTCGGCCTCGTCAAAGCGGAAGCCAAGCCCAGTCTCCTCGCAAAGTGCCTGCGCCCGCGCCAGAACCGCCGCGCGCAGCGCGTCCAAATCCCGGTTGTGCTCCGCGCGAAGGGTCAGCCATACCTCCGCGCTGGCGCAGGCCGCGCCGAAGGCCTTTTCTCCAAGCTCTGCGCCGATCACCGTGCAGAGCGTCATTCCCGTAAAGTGCTCCGGCGCACTGAGCGCAGGAAGCTCACACAGCAGCTTCCCCACCGCAAGTGCCGGGTTTCGCCCATTTTCCGGGTAGGCCGCATGCGTCGGCGCGCCGGTAAAGCGCAGGCTCATGCCGCGCGAGGCGCAGGCAAACGTTCCCTGGCGGGTATAGACGACGCCCTCTGCAAAGCCCGGCAGATTATGTGCGCCGTAGATTTCCGCGACCTGCTCCTTTTCAAACAGCACACAGCACGGCGCTGCGCCAGCGCCGGTCTCCTCTGCGCGCTGGAACAGCAAAAATACATCGCGCCCCAGTGTTTTTCCCTCGATCTCCAGCGCTACCGCGCAAAGCGCCGCCGCATGGCCATCGTGGCCGCAAAGATGCGCCGCGCCGCCCTCCGGCACAGCCAGCGCGTCAAAGTCTGCGCGCAGTGCAATGGCGCCCTTCTCTGGTGCGGCCTCGCGGTGCGCCGCGTAAAAGCCCGCGCCGCAGTCGATCAGCTCCAGCGTTGTATGCTCGCGCAGAAAGTGCCGCAGCAGCGCCTCGGTCTGCTCCTCCTGGCCGGAAAGCTCCGGGATCTCATGCAGCGCGCGCCGCAGAGAAACCGCAAGCGCAAGATGTTCCTTCGTCATGACATTCATCCTCTCCAAAATACAGGCAGGCGGAAGCCCGCCCGCTTCAGTGTATCTAAAGCCTCGCGGAGTTCGCGCCCGCAGGCGCGAAGCAAGTAAAATCCAAAATTTCCGGGGACATGTGCATCGGAAATTTTACTTTACAGCCCGCAAACGTGAATTTTGGCAGCTTCGCTGCCAAAACTTTGCGATGCAGCGGGCTGCAAGCTCTTTGTCAAAAAGCTCTGAAAGAGTTTTTTGACAATCTCAGGCAGGCGGAAGCCCGCCCACCTGTACTGTACTTTTTTGGATATGATATCACATTGCGGCGCGGTGCGCAAGAAGGATGTGCTCAGATATACTGCTGTGTGTTGACATCAATTACGCCGCGCGTGGTGATGCGAAGCGTCGGGATGACAGGAAGCGCCATAAAGCTGAGCGTCATAAAGGGGTCAACGCCGCGGCTGACGCCAAGGGAGAACGCCGCGTCCTTGGCCGATTCCAGCTCGTCATTCATTTTGCGCAGCGGCTCGTCAGACATGATGCCCGCGATCTCCAGCACGACCGAAGACAGAACCCTTCCGTTTTCGACCACGACAATGCCGCCGTGGTGCTCAACAATGTAGTTGGCGGCAAAGGCCATGTCGGCCTCGTTCGTGCCGACCACGATGATGTTGTGCGAGTCATGGGAGATGGACGTTGCAACTGCGCCGGACTTTAAGCCGTAGCCTTGCAAATAGCCAAGACCAATGTGGCCGGTATTTTTATGCCGCTCGACAACGGCGATTTTGAGAATGTCCTTTTCTACATCCACATGGTCTGCGTAGCCGTTGTCGGTCGAGACGATCTCGCCCGGCACCATGCCGATCACGCCGCGCTGGCGGCCGTCATGGAAGTCCTCAGGCTTTAGGTGGCGGACGTGGAAGGTATCGTGCGCGCGCTGGTCAAGATAGTCCTCGATCTCAGGCGCGGGGAAGTCCTTGAGCTTGCCGTCTGCGTAGTAAAGCTCGCCCTTTTTAAAGACCATCTCAACGTTGAAGTTTTCAAAATTGTCGATAATCGCAAGGTCTGCCAGATATCCCGGCGCAATTGCGCCCCGGTTATTGAGCAGGAAATAGCGCGCCGCGTGGTGGCAGGCGACCTTGACGGTCAGGATGGGGTCTGCGCCGTATTTGTTGATGGCCTCGCGGCAGATGTAGTCAATGTGCCCCTTTTCCAGAAGGTCGTTGGGGTGCTTGTCGTCGGTGCAGAACATGCAGCGCTCGGCATACTGCGGGGTCAGGAGTCCTGCCAGCGCCTCAAGATTTCTGGCCGCCGTTCCCTCGCGGATCATGATGAACTGGCCGCGCTTCAGCTTTTCCAGCGCGTCTTCCATTGTCGAGCACTCGTGGTCGGAGTAGACGCCCGCTGCAATGTAGGTGTCAAGATCCTTGCCGAGAAGCCCCGGCGCGTGGCCGTCGATCTTTTTGTGGTGCGCCTGCGCGGCGACGATCTTGGAGACGACCTCCGTGTCGTTGTGAATGACGCCGTAGGCGTTCATCATCTCGGCCAGGCCCTGCACTCTGGGGTAGTCATAGAACGAGTCGATGGCGCGGTAGTCAAGGTTTGCGCCCGATTCATCCATCGGCGTTGCCGGGACGCAGGAGGGAAGCATGAACCGCACGTCGATGGGAAGATTCTCCGTGGCCTGGAACATGTAGTCAATGCCGTCCGTTCCCATGACGTTTGTGATCTCATGGGGGTCTGTGATGACGGTCGTGGTGCCGTGCGGCAGCGTCGCGCGGACAAACTCGCGGGGGCTGACAAGGCTGGACTCGAGGTGAATGTGCGCGTCGATAAAGCCCGGGCAGACGATCTTTCCCGTCATGTCGTATTCGACCTCGCCGTCGTAGCTGCCAAGGCCGACGATCAGCCCGTTGGCGCATGCAATGTCGCACGTGGAGAGCTCATTGGAAAACACGTTGACATACGTCGCGTTTTTCAGCACGAGGTCTGCTTTCTTCCGCCCCGAGGCGGCCTCGATGACCTTGTGCTTTTTCAGAAGTTTTCTTTGAATTTTTCCTGCGTAGCTTTCTGTCGTTACGGCCATGGTGCATCATCCTTTCTTTGTTCTGGTGGGAGCTGCATTAAGCGCAGCTTCTGATTGCTATTAGCACAGATTATACTATATGGAATACAGCCTTGTCCATACCTTTTTTCTCCCCCGGCAGAAATTCGCGCAGGGCGAACACTTCGGCCAAAGGCTGTACAGCGGCCTTCAAATATGATAAAATATTATTTTGGAGGCGAGAATATGAAGCTTTTCATGCACATCTGTTGCGCGCCGTGCGCCAATCTTCCGATTGAAGTCCTGCGCGCAGACGGCGTCGATCTGACCGGCTACTGGTATAACCCGAACATTCACCCCTTCACCGAGTACCGCGCGCGGCGAAACTGCTTACAGGAATACGCGAAGGAAATTTCCCTGCCGCTTGTGGTGCGCGATGAATATGGCCTTCGGCCATTTGTGCGCGCCGTGGCAGACGATATCGCGGGGCGCTGCGTCAAGTGCTATGAGATGCGCCTGTTTGAAACGGCGAAAGCGGCAAAGGAAGGCGGCTTTGACGCCTTTACGTCCTCGCTTTTCATCAGCCCCTATCAGAATCATGAGCTGATGCGGGACGTTGCCTACCGGGCAGCAGAGGAATACGGCGTGGAATTTTTCTATCAGGATTTCCGGCCGCTTTTCAAAGACGGGCAGGCCAGAGCGCGCGAGCTTGGCTTTTACATGCAGAAATACTGCGGCTGCGTCTTTTCTGAGCAGGAGCGGTATCAGAAGCCCACAAGGATCATTCCATAAAAACAGGCCGCAGGCTTTGCCTGCGGCCTGTTGGTTTATCCAAGAAGCTCGTTTAATACCTCGTCTGTTCCCTCCGGGAAGGTGCAGCTCTCAAGAAGCTCCAGAAGATACAAGGGGTCTTCGCCCGCGGCCATGACCTCGCGGAACTCCTCTAACGCCTCGCAGTGATAGACTGCGCCGGAAAGCTGATCTTCGCCCAGCATGACGATGGTTCCGTTCCCAAAGTCAAGATAGTGTGCTGCCTCCGGGGGCGTTTCAAGCGGCTTCAGCGCTTCAATGCCGAGAATCACTTCCAGACGCTTGGCACGCTCGCCGCTCAGGCGCGAGGTGGTTCTGCCATCCGGCGTGTCAGAATAGACGAAAATCTCGCTGCCTGCAAAGGAATATGCGGGCGCGGCCTGCACAGTTTCCTCCCATGCGGGCGCTTGATAGAATGTGCCAAGGCAGATGTTGCGGACAGCGCCGTTTTCGATCGGGAACGACAGCTCGGTGTGCCCTGCGCGAAGGACATAGCGGCTCGAAGCGCCGTCTGCGTCATATTCTTCCTGCGCGTCGGGGTAGGCGGCTGCAACATCTTCGGCAGAAGAGCCGTTGTGGATGCCGCGCTCTGTTTCCCAGTCAGACGTACCAAAGGTCATGATCTCATCGACCACAAAGCCCTCTCCCGCGTCGGCCATCGAAAGGGACACGTCACAAATATAATTTGTGTCGCCGCTCAGGTTATATTTCCAGGAGCAATAGCGCAGCGTGCCGATCTCGACAGCGTCCGAGAAATCTGTCTCGCCATCCAGCGGCGCGCCGAGAAGCGCATAAACCTCCTCTGCCGGCATGCCGAGGCAGACAGGGCCGACGCGCATGGAAAGAAGCATATCTTCCTGGCTGCCTGCGGCACTGCTGCCAGTCTCGTTGTTTTTGTCCAGCGCGGCCTGGCTCTCAGCTTCTGCCGGGGCGCACTCGGCGGCGGCTTCCTCGGTGGCGTCCTCGGTCTTCATTTCTTCTTTTTCAAAGCCCTCCATGCGCGGGGCGGACTCTGTCGTGGCGGCAAATTCCACCGCGCTCTCCGGCGCTTCGCTCGTTGCGCCAAGATCAAGGCGCGGCAGACAGTAGGCCGCAATGCCGATCACAAGCGCGCAGCACGCGGCAAGCGCCGCCCATCTGCGAAGGGCAGGTATTTTTGTTTTCTGCGCCGGGACAGGGAAATCTGCCCGCGCGATGAGATCATCGCCCACATAGCCGATGGCGCGAAACAGACGTTCAGCTTGCTCGTTCATACGGCAATGCCCTCCTTCTGCAAAAATTTCCGAAGCTGCTCCCGCGTGCGAAAGAGCATGGATTTGACGGTGTTTTCTTTGAGAGCATAGCGCGCGGCGATCTGCGCAATGGAATCTGCATACCAGTACCGGCGCAGAAAGAGGCTACACTGGCGCTCCGGAAGTGTGCGCAGAAAGCGGTCGATGGCCGCGCCAAGCTCGCGCTCGTCCATCGTCTGCTCAACGTTTGCCCGCGCGGGGATGCACTCAGACAGCTCATCCAGCGCCGCCGGAAGACTTCCACCGCCGCGCTTTTCCGCGCGCGCGGCCTTGTAGCGGTCAAGGGAGAGGTTGCGTGTAATGCGCCCAAGAAACGACGAAAGCACGTTTGGCCGCTGCGGCGGCATGGCGTTCCAGGTGTGAAGCCAGGTATCTGAGACACATTCTTCGGTGTCTTCCAGATTTTTTAAAATATTGTGGGCAATTGCGCGGCAGTAGCCGCCATATTTGCTGTCCGTCTCCGCAACGGCCTGCTCTGACCTTGCCCAGTAGAGGTCAATGATGTGCGAATCTTCCAAGGCAAATTCCTCCTTTATAAAAAACCTGACGAGAAATGCTGGCGCAGGTTGCATGAAATTTTATTTTTTTGCAAACATGGCTTTGCTGATTTTATCATTATAGCATAGTCAAACGAAATGCGAAATGGTATAATGGCAGGTAAAGAACCATCACATGAGCAGGAGGAAATGGCATGGAGCTTCGGATTTTGGCCGTTGGCGATGTGGTCGGCGCGGCAGGACTTTGCGCACTTGAAAAGCGGCTGCGCTGGCTCAGGCGGACGTATCAGGTGGACTTTTGTGTGGTAAACGGCGAAAACGCCAGCGGCGTCGGTCTGACGCCAAAGCAGGCAGAGGCCATGCTTGACGCAGGCGCGGACGTCATTACGCTCGGAAATCACACCTGGAAGCGGCGCGAGATCTGCCCGTATCTTGACGATTGCAGCTTCATTCTCCGCCCGGCAAACTTTCAGCCAAGCCTTCCCGGGCGCGGCTGGGGCGTGTTTGAGACAAAGGCCGGGCCGGTCGGCGTTATCAATCTCATCGGCAGATGCTCGATGGACTTTGGGCCGGACAATCCCTTCCGCGTGGTCGATAAAATTTTAAAGGAGCTTTCCGGCATGCCGGTCTTTCTGGACTTTCACGCCGAGGCCACAAGCGAAAAGCTTGCGATGGGCTACTATTTAGACGGCAAGGTCTCTGCCCTCTGGGGTACGCACACCCACGTCCCCACGGCAGACGAGCAGATTTTGCCAAATGGCACGGGCTATCAGACAGACCTTGGCATGACAGGGCCCATCCACTCCGTACTTGGCGCAAAGCCGGAGCAGTCGATTGCCATGTTCCGGGGTGAGCTGACCTCCCGGTATGAGGTCGCGCCGGGGCAGTGCCGCATTTGCGGCTGCATCTTTACCATCGACGCGGCCACACGCCGCTGCATCCGGGCAGAAAGGGTATTTGCCGATGATTAGATTTTTACATGCAGCCGACCTCCATCTGGACGCACCCTTTTCCGCGCTCACCCCGGAGCAGGCCGCCGCGCGGCGGCGCGAGCAGCTGGAGCTGGTGCGGGCGCTGTTTGAGGCGGCCAATGAAAACGGGTGCGATCTGGTTTTGCTGGCGGGCGATGTCTTTGATGCAGAAAGCGTTGGGGCAGATACGGTCTCTGCCGTTCAGCGCGCCTGCGCGGCCTGCCGCGCGGAAATTTTCATTGCGCCCGGAAACCATGACCCCTGCCGGAAAGGGGCTCGATATGAAGAAGACAGCTGGCCATCCAATGTGCATATTTTTAAAGCGCATCAAATTTCTAAAATTGCGCTGCCCGCGCTTTCCTGCGCGGTCTATGGCGCGGGCTTTGAGGCGGCAAATGAGCCTTCCTTGTTAGAAGGCTTCCAGGCAGAAGGCGGGGCGCTCAGCCTCATGGTTCTGCACGGCGACGCCACGCAGAAGGACTCGCCCTATAACGCCGTCTCCAAAGAGCAGATTGCCTCCTCCGGCCTTACCTATCTGGCCCTCGGTCACATCCATCAGGCAAGTGGCCTTTTAAGAGCCGGGAAAACGTATTACGCCTGGCCGGGCTGCGCGATGGGGCGGGGCTTTGACGAGCTTGGCGAAAAGGGCGCGTATGTCGGGGAAATTTCGGATGCGGGCGAGGTGACGCTTCGCTTCTTGCCCCTTGGCGGAAGAAAATATGAAATTCTCACGCTCGAGCCGGGAGACGACGCGCTTTGCGCGGTGGAAGCGGCGCTGCCTGCACAGACGCAGGCGGATATTTACCGCATTATTTTAAGGGGCGAGGCCGCGCCGGTCGACCTGCCGGCGCTGCGGCAGGCGCTGGAAGGGCGCTTTTTTGGCCTCTCGCTTCGCGATGAGACGCGGCCAAAGCAGGAGCTCTGGCAGGGCGCGGGCGAAGATACGCTGCGGGGGCTGTTTCTTGGGAAGCTCCGCGCGCAGTATGACGCGGCGGAAGACGAAGAGACGAAAAGAACCATTGCGCTCGCGGCAAGGCTCGGCCTTGCGGCGATGGAGGGGCGGCTGGAGGTGACGGCTTGAAAATTCTCAAAATGACGGCCAGCTTCGGAAGCCTTCAGAAAAAAGAGCTGGTCTTAAAAGATGGCCTCAATGTTTTCTGCCTTCCGAATGAAGCAGGAAAATCCACATGGAGCGCCTTTCTTCTTTGCATGTTCTATGGCATCGATACCGCCGAGCGGGCAAGCAAAACAAACCTCCCCTTCAAAAAGCGCTACAAGCCCTGGTGGGGCGGCAATATGGAAGGGTACATGGAGCTGAGCTGCGGCGGCAGGCGCATCGCCATCGAGCGCACCAGCACCGCCCGCGCGCCCATGAGCCAGTTCCGCGCGTGGGACTTAGACTCCGGCGAGGCGCTTGACGAGCTGACGGGGGATAATTGCGGCGAAAAGCTTCTTGGCGTCGAGCGGAGCGTGTTTTTAAGAAGCGCCTTTCTTGGCCAGCGCGCGCTTGGCGTAAGCCCGGACGCGGCTTTGGAGCGGCGGCTTTCGGCGCTTGTAACAAGCGGAGATGAGAGCGTGAGCGCGGCCGAGACGCAAAAGCGCCTCAAGGACGCGAAAAACCGTATCCAGCACAACAAAACAGGTCTTCTGCCGCAGGCAGAAGCGGAGCTTCTGGAAATCGAGCAGACCCTTCGGGAGATTCGGGCAATCCACGCGCAGGATGATACTGCGCGCGCGCAGATGCAGGCGCTTGAACGGGAGCAAACAGAGCTTTCCGGCCTTCTTGACGGCTGGGAACAATATCAGGCGGCAAAGCGCTTTGAAAAAAAGCGCGAGGCCGAAGAAAAGCTTCACGCCTGCGAAGACGAGCTGGCAAAGTGCGCGCGCGAGGCGGCGCAGTATCCAAAGCGCGGGACGCTTCAAATGCTCCGGCAGGAGATGCAGGCGCTCTCGCAGGAAGCCTGCGCGCCAGATGAGCAGGAGCCCCCGCTTCCGCCTCTTCCGGAAAAGCCTGCCTGCCCGCCTGCGTTTGCAGGTCTTGTGCTGGATGAAATTCTCCCGCAGGCCGAGCGCGACACAAAGCGCCACGCAGAGCTGACAGTGGGAAAGACGCAGCCCGCGCGGCTTCATTTTGCGCTGGCAGCAGGGCTTTTCGCGCTGGCGCTGGCATCAATCCTGCTGCTTCACAAGACGCTTGCGGTCGCGGCGTTTATCTTCTGCGCGGCGGTCTTTGCCGTTTTGGGCTGGCGCGGCGCGCAGAAAAACCGCGCGCGGGCGGAAAAGCTTTCGCAGGCGGAAAAAATCTGCGAAGCATATGAAGGAAACCCGCCTGAGCGCTTTGTCCTCCTTGCCGCGCAGTACCGAGAGGAGCTTCTTTCCTATGAGCGGGCACGGCAGGCGCGCGAAAGCGCGCAGAAAGAGCTTGCCGCGATTCAGGCTGCGCGCGCCGCGCGAAATGCAGACCTTGCCGCGCGGCGGGGGAAGCTCCTTGGCATGATGGCCGCCTTCTGCCCGGAGGTGACAGACGAAGAGAGCTTCACCGCGGCGCTTTCCAGAGCAGAAGCGGCGCTTGCGCGCGAAGAAGATGCAGCGCGCCGCGCAGAGCACGCCAAAGCCGCGCTGGAGGCCATTACCGCCGCGCTGGGAGACGAGGCGCAGAAGCCGCTTCCCCCGGGCGACTGGGAAAGCTTTGATGACATCCGCGCAAGGCAGACGCTTTCTGCATGTGAGCAAACGCTGGCAAAGCTTCGCTCGCAGCTGGACCAGAGCCGCGGGCGCATGCAGGCGCTTGGCGAGCGGGCAGAGCTGGAAGCGCAGAAGGAAGCGCTTTGCGCGAGAATCGAAACCCTGCGCGAAAAGGACGCCGCGCTTGCGCTTGCGCAGCAGGCGCTTCTGGATGCCAGTGAGCAGCTTCAAACGCGCTTTGCGCCAAAGCTCACCGCGCAGGCTGGCGAAATCTTCTCCCGCCTGACAGGCGCGCACTATGACCGCGTTAGCCTTGACCGGCAGATGAACCTTTCAGCCGGCGAGCAGGGCGAGGTTGCGCTGCGGCAGGCGATGGCGCTCTCGGGCGGCACGGTCGATCAGCTCTATCTTGCCCTCCGCCTTGCCATCTGCGAGCAGGCGCTGCCGGAGGCTACGCCCATCGTGCTCGATGACGCGCTGGCGATGTTTGACGATGCGCGCGCGGCGCGGGCGCTGGAAATTTTGCAGGCGCTGTCCGGAAAGCGGCAGATCCTTCTTTTCTCGTGCCACAGCCGCGAGGAAGCCATGCTTTCGCAATTGCAGGTTGCTGGACAGGAAGGGTAAGAGGCAGTATACTTTTTCCTGAGGTGATGACAGATGGAAACAAAGGATATCCTTTTTAAGCTTCGCGCAGAGCGCGGTCTTTCGCAGCAGGCGCTTGCCGAAAAGGTTTTTGTGACGCGGCAGGCCGTCTCGCGCTGGGAGACCGGCGAGAGCGTTCCGAACACAGAGACCTTGAAGCTGCTTTCCGCGCTTTTTGATGTGTCGATCAACACCCTTCTCGGCGCGCCGCGAAAGCTCGTGTGCCAGTGCTGCGGCATGCCGCTGGAAGACGCGATTCTCAGCCGGGAAAAAGACGGCAGCTTCAATGAGGACTACTGCAAGTGGTGCTACGACGGAGAGAAGTTTACCTACGCAGAGCTTCAGACGCTCATCGATTTTTGCGCCGGGCATATGGCGAACGAGAGCTTTTCCGAGGCGCAGGTGCGCGAATACCTTGCGGGCTATCTTCCGGGGCTTTCCTACTGGAAGCAGCGCGCGCAAAGCGCAGAAGCTGCCCCGAACGAAGCTTCCGTTTAAACAGCCCCCGCCACCGCACACAAGAAAAATCCATACAATCCATTGCGCTTTTTCCAAAGATGTGATATGTTATTTAGACAATCTGAATCAAACAGAAAAGGTGCATGACTATGACGCTTCGCTTTCTGCTCAGCACGGTGCTGGGCTATCTGATTGGCTCTCTGAGCGTTTCCATTTTACTTTCCCGCGCGATTTTTCATAAGGACATCCGCACCATGGGAAGCGGCAATGCAGGCGCGGCCAACGCGGGGCGAAGCTTTGGGCCGGTGATGGGCGCGGCAACCTTTTTGGGTGATTTTCTCAAGGGCATGCTCGGCGCGGCGCTGGGTCTGTGGCTCGGCGGGACGATTGGCTTCGTCTGCGGCGCGGTCGGCTGCCTGATTGGCCACTGCTTCCCGCTTTATTTTGGCTTTAAGGGCGGCAAGGCCGTCGCAACGGCGGCGGGCATTACGCTGCTTCTGGACTGGCGGGTATTTCTGACCGCCCTCTGCGCGTATCTTCTGGTCGCGCTTCTGAGCCGGACGGCTTCAGCCTCGTCGATGGGCGCGGCGGTTGCGGTTGCGCTCTCCGCGCCGGTTTTCCGCCTCAGCGCCATGCAGATTGGCCTTGCTGTTTTCATGTGCGCGCTCGTTCTTTTTATGCACCGGGGCAACATCCACCGCATTTTAAACGGCACAGAGCCGAAGTTCCGCTTCGCCTCCCGCCCCAATCAGAAATAATGCCGCCCCGCCCGCTGTGTGAACAGGTCCAGTAAAAACGGACAATAGACAAAAAGCCCCCTGATGTAGGAAA
>CAZXIW010000020.1:0-22475 GCA_964640905.1 uncultured Oscillospiraceae bacterium | reverse complement strand
AGAAAAAGAAGTAAAAGAGTCTCGCGCCAGAGAGATAAGACGAATCAAAACAAACTGCCCATCGGCTGCGAAAAAGCAGCCGACGGGCGTTTTCATCCCAAATTGCAGCAAAGCGCTGTGCTCAGCGCTTTTTTGTGCGCAGGAGCGCTTTCAGCTCCGGGGAAATGCGGTAGCTTTCGATGGCCTTCTGGATGGCCTTGTTGTGTGTCCAGAGATCCAGACGGTTTTCAAGAAGCCAGGGCAGCGCGGCCTCTTCCTGCTGGGCTAATGCCGTCGCAAAGTACCACGCCCGCGCCATGTTAATATAGTATTCCTCCGTCTGAATCTCGCTTACCATCTCTAACTGCTCTGGCGAAAAGTGCTCACCGAGATACAGCTTCATGAGAAGCGTAACGCCAAAGCGAACGGTGTAGGTGTGGCTGGATGAGAGCCAGAGGCGAATTTTCGTTAAGACCTCCTGCGGCTGCTTGGCAAAAGCCTTCGGGCAAAGACTGTCGCAGACTGCCCAGTTATCCACAAGGGGAAGAAAGCGCTCAGTTTTTTCCATCGCGCGGTCAAAGTCACGCTCGAGATTTAAAAGCTGCGCGTGGAGCATATTTTCTTCATAATAGACATGCGGAAGCCCGGCAAGAAATTCTTCTGCCTGCCCGGCTTTTTGAAGCGCACGCGCAAGCTGCCTGATTTGGGGCACGCGCACGCCGATCATCGGTGTGCGCAGACCCGGGACGAGCTTTTCATGAAAGGCGCGGTAAGCCTCATCCTGCATTGAAAGCAGGCGCGCTGTGATCTCCTGCATGGCAATTGGTCTCCTTTGTAGAAAGAATTACCCCCGGCCTTATGCGTCCGGGAGCTGCTTGAGCGCGGCCTTTAAGGCCGGAAGCTTTTCTTCGGAAAGCTCGGTCAGGGGAAGCCTTGGAAGCCCAACGTCCAGCCCCTCCAGCGCCAGCGCTTTTTTGACCGGGATGGGGTTCACCTCGCAAAAGAGCGCGTCGATGAGGGGAAGCAGCGTGCCTTGCAGCTTCCCGGCAAGGCGGTAGTCCTGCTGCTGGCAGGCGCGGAGCATGGAAAGCGTCTTTTTTGGCCGGACGTTTGAAAGGACGGAGATCAGCCCCTTCCCGCCAAGGGCCATCGTGCTGACCGCTTCATCGTCGTTTCCCGACCAGAGGAAAAAATCATCCCCACAGCGGGCAATCGTCTTTGTGATTTTGGCGGGGCTGCCGCCCGCTTCCTTGACGCCCTGAATGTTTGGGTGGCGGCTGAGCGCCGCATAGGTTTCAATGCTCATGTCAAGCCCCGTCCGGCCCGGCACATTGTAGCAGATAACGGGGCAGGGGACTTTGTCGGCGATGGCCGTGTAGTGGGCGATAAGCCCCGCCTGCGTACACTTATTGTAGTATGGCGTGACGAGCAGAACTGCGTCTGCGCCCATCGCCGCGGCGGCGCAGCTGAGCTCTAAGGCGTGCGCGGTATCGTTTGAACCTGTACCCGCAATAATTTTGCAGCGCCCGGCGACATAGCGGACAGCATCCGCTATGAGCGAGAGCTGCTCATGCTGGCTCATGGTGGAGCTTTCGCCGGTCGTGCCGCAGACGACGAGCGCGTCGACGCCTGCGGCCAGCTGGCTGTCAATCAGTTTTTCAAACGTTGGGATGTCGATCGTACCGTTTTTGAAGGGCGTTACCAGCGCCGTGGCCAGACCTTCAAAGACGGGCTGCTTCATGCAACCGCTCCCTTTCCTGATTTATTTGGCTGTGATATATCCTTCCGCGCAGAGAAGCTCGGCAAGCAGCACCGCGCCGCCGGCTGCGCCGCGCAGGGTATTGTGAGACAGGCAGACAAATTTGTAGTCATACTGCGTATCCTCGCGCAGACGGCCAATGGATACGGCCATGCCGCCCTCAAGATTGCGGTCGAGCTTTGTCTGCGGGCGGTTTTCCTCCTCAAAGTAGTGCAAAAACTGCTTCGGGGCAGACGGCAGGTTCAGCTCCTGCGCGCGGCCGGAGAAGGCCTTCCAGTCGGCCTTGATCTGCTCGATGGAGGGCTTTTCGCCTTTGAAGGACATGAAGCACGCGGCCATGTGGCCATCAAGGCACGGAACGCGCAGGCACTGCGCCGTGATGCTCGGGCCGTCGGCGTTTTCGATATGGTCACCTTCGATATGACCCCAGAGCTTGAGCGGCTCACGCTCAGACTTTTCTTCCTCGCCGCCAATAAAGGGGATGACATTGTCAACCATCTCAGGCCAGGTCTCAAAGGTCTTGCCCGCGCCGGAGATGGCCTGATACGTGCAGACGAGCGCCTTTTCAAGGCCGTATTTCATAAGCGGATGCAGCGCCGGGACATAGCTTTGCAGCGAGCAGTTGGACTTCACGGCGATGAAGCCGCGCGTTGTGCCAAGGCGCTTTTTCTGCGCGTCGATGACGGCAATATGCTCCGGATTGATTTCCGGCACGACCATCGGCACATCCGGCGTCCAGCGGTGCGCGGAGTTGTTGGAGACGACCGGGCACTCAAGCCTTGCATAGCGCTCTTCGAGTGCCTTCGTTTCCTCTTTATTCAGATTGACCGCGCAGAAAACAAAATCGACCAGGGAGGCGATTTTCTCCGCGTCGGCCTCTGCGTCCATAACGGTAAGCCCCGCAACGTTTTCGGGGATCGCCTCCTGCATGCACCACTTGCTGCCTACGGCCTCGCGGTAGGGCTTTCCGGCGCTGTGCGCGCTGGCCGCGAGAACGACGGGCTGAAACCAGGGGTGCTTTGCTGTGAGCAGAATGAATCTCTGCCCGACCATGCCTGTTGCGCCAATGATACCGACTTTATACTGTTTCATACGTTTTCGCTCCATTCTATTTGAGTTTGGGCTTGATTGTGTCTGTGCGATATACTATAATATCTCAAAATACGCGGCGGGAAAACCCGCAAGTGTGTTTCTGCCAAACGGACGTATGTCCGCCGTTTGGAATACACCTATCATAGCATATGCAGCTTTGCCTGTCAATGTGAAAGCTGTAGAGTTTGGAGAAAAAAGCGAGGGAATTTTTGGTGAAAACCCATGATTTTTATTATGACCTGCCCGAAGAGCTGATCGCGCAGACGCCGCTTGCGCGGCGTGACGGCTCACGGCTGATGGTGCTGAGCAAAGACAGCGGCGAGATCGAGCACCGGCATTTTTACGATCTGCCGGAATATCTGAAGCCGGGGGACTGCCTGGTTCTGAATGATTCGCGCGTGCTTCCGGCAAGGCTTCTTGGCCACCGCGTGCCAACGATGGGCGCGGTCGAGGTGCTGCTTTTAAAAGACCGGGGCGAGGGCGTCTGGGAGTGTCTGACAAAGCCCGGGCGCAAGACAAAGCCGGGGACGGAGCTTTCGTTTGGTAACGGCGAGCTGACGGCTACAGTCGTTGGCGAAGGGGACGACGGCAATAAGCTTGTGCAATTCCATTACACAGGTATTTTTCTGGAGGTTTTGGAGCGCCTTGGCCAGATGCCGCTGCCGCCCTATATCCACGAGCAGCTGCAAGACCCGGAGCGCTACCAGACCGTCTACTCCCGCGCCAGTGGCTCTGCCGCCGCGCCGACGGCGGGGCTGCACTTTACAAAGGAGCTTCTGGAAAAGTTACAGGCGCAGGGCATAAAGCTTGCGTATGTAACGCTTCATGTCGGCCTTGGGACGTTCCGCCCCGTGAAGGCTGACGAGATCACCGACCATCATATGCACAGTGAGCTCTGCATGATGAGCGCCGAGACGGCAAAGCTCTTAAACGAGACCCACGCGGCGGGAAAGCGCATCGTCTGCGTCGGCACAACGTCCTGCCGGACGGTGGAGTCTCTGGTCGAGCCGGACGGAAGCTTCCGCGAAAAGTCCGCGTGGACAAATATCTTTATTTATCCGGGCTACCAGTTCCGCGCGCTCGACGCGCTCATTACAAACTTCCACCTGCCGGAGAGCACGCTCGTCATGCTGGTCTCGGCGCTTGCCGGACGGGAGCATATTTTGCATGCGTATGAGACCGCCGTGCAGGAACGGTATCGCTTCTTCTCCTTCGGCGATGCGATGCTGATTGTATAAAGGATACCCAGAATATCCTGAAAACCATAGAAACCGCCTGGTTTCAGGGGTTTTCGGTTATCCGGCCTGCTTTTGCCTGACGCCGAAAACAGCACCTTGCCAGAAAAAGACTGAATCAGCACTGCGGAAGGCCGGGGAAACCCGGCCTTCTTTGCTGGCATACCAAAACATACGCATATTATATTGACATTTTGCAAACTAATCGTATAGTAAAGATAAGAAGAAAGGAGCAATTTCAAATGGCAAAGGTATCTACCAGTATTTCTATCGATGCCGATGTGAAGGCGAAAGCGCAGGAATTGTTTGCGGATCTCGGTCTGGATCTGTCGACTGCAATCAACATCTTCCTGCGCCAGTCGATCCGTGAGAATTGCATCCCGTTCAGCATCCAGCGGGAGGTCTCGAACGCAGACACGATTGCAGCAATGAAAGAAGCGGACGACATGGTAAACCATCCTGAGCGGAGACTACGGCGGATTTAGAGAATGCCACATCACACCGGATTGGATGCTCATATATCAGTATCGTGAGAATGCGCTGCTGTTGCTGCTGTCTCGAACCGGGACACACCACGACTTGTTCTGAGATGTCGAGGATAACAGATTTGATGGAAGGGGATTTCAAATGCCCGAACTTTGATGGTGAACTGCTTGCAGGCAGTATTCCGGTCAAGCAGTTGAAGCTCGTGCAGGCATGGGCCGTTATTCACGAAGATGAGCTTTACGCTGCGTGGAATAAAGCGGTTCAAAATGTTCCCTTCGGGAAAATTGAGCCGTTGCAGTAAGGAGAAATGGACTGTGTATATTTCTGACGGGATTGCATATGCAGGTGAAAAGACACCGACTATCAAGGTTTGTGGCGTTCGTCCGATGAAAGACCATAAGTTGTGGCTTCGCTTCACCACGGGCAAAGTCAAGGTATTCGATTTCAAGCCTCTCTTGCGCCAACCGGCATTTGCGCCGCTGGAGGATGAGGCCACTTTTTCGGGCGTTTATATCGACTACGGCGTGACAGTATGGAATAACGGAGACATTGATATTGCACCGCAGTATTTGTACGATCATGCGGTTTCTGCCGAAGGTATTGCGTAAACGCGGGGCAATACAGAAAGCGCAGCGGTTTTTCCTGCTGCGCGCTGCTTCACCAGAATATAACGTGCTGCAAAAGCCTTGGAAGCTGCCTGAACTGCCGCTTCCGGGGCTTTTTGATCGAAAAATTTTAGACATCCGGGATGGCCGCGACGATTTTCCGGATGGCGGCCTGAAAATGCGCCATATGCGCGGGATTTTCCAGAAGACGAAGGTCAATATAGGGAAAGCGCGTTGAGCCAAAAACATACTGCGCAAGCTCGGCGTCGCTCGCCGCCGGGAAGCGCAGAAGCAGCGCGCCAAGCGTCTGCTCGTCAAGCTGACCGGCAGTCTGGCTCACAAGTGCGGGAAAGGACAGCTCAATGACGGTTCTCAGCCCAAGGCCACTTTTTTCCCAGGAGGTGATGCTGAAAACCTTCCGGCCATTTTTCATCGCCCGCACAAGGCCAAATCTGCTGCCTCTTGCATACTCCGCGTGCAGCCCGGCCCCGGTGATAAAATCCGTCAGCGCCGCAACAAGGGAAGCCGTCTGCGCATTTCCATATTCCCGGAGCTGCGCGGCCACGCTTTCTGCGTCCCAAAGCGTAGCCGGGCGAAGAAGGCGCTTTTCAAAAGAAGCCGCGCCGCCAACAACGCTTGCAGAGACCAGCGTACAGCCGCCGGGCGCGAGATACTGCCGGAGCTCCACGCCGTAGACCTCCAGCTTTTCCATACTGCGGTCAAGAAAGTCGATCAGAAGGGCGAGAGAGTCCGGAATGCTGTCGGCGGCAAAGATCAGCTTCATCCGCTCGGCCTTCAGATTTTCCCCAACCAGCGGCCAGAGCTCATCCGGAATGCAGGACGCATCGGGCGCAAGCGCTTTCAGCTCCGATGCATCCAGAAGTCGCATGCGCGCGGCATAGTCAAGCATTTGCCCCACGACCTCGCGCCGGATGCGTGTGTCGCTGCTGCGCTTGACCTCAACGAGCACCGGCACACCATCCTGGTCGAGAAACAGATGATCCAGCGCGTAGCAGAACGCGCCGTCTGGCATATCGCGCAGTGGAAGCTCCCGCGCAAGAAGGTAGAGCTGCTTTTCCCCGTCCTGCGGGTCTGGCAGCAGAAGCTGCGGATTTTCTGCGATGAGCTGCTGCAAGTCCGCTTCACTTGAATAGAGCGCCTCATTGGCGGGCAGAGCCTGCCCATTTTGCAGGCAGTAAAGCTTTGCGCCGGAAAGAGCCATAAAATTTCCTCCCCCTGTGCGATGTTGTAATTACGGCTATTTTACCAGCCCCCTCCGGGCGCGTCAACGAAGGAAGGAAAATTTTGAAATTTTTTCATTTCCCTCCCGGCGTATTCCGCAGAAAAAGCCTCCGTATGCGCTTCACATGCACATACGAAGGCTTTGCTTTTGAGAAGGGCTGTATGCGCTTCGCCTGGAAGCGGGCTTTCAGCCCAGCATGAACGTCTCAAACTCCTGGTTCAGAAGGTCAAAATAATAGACTTTACCTGCCTCGACCGGGCGGCCAAGCAGCAGCTTTACGCAAAGAGAGGCCTGCATGGCCGCGCACATGGGAGGCGTAAAGCTCAAAACGCTTTTGTTTTTCAGCGTAACACCCGCCGGATAGAGCTGCTCGACAAGTCCATCGCCCGGCATGCAGACTGCCGCCTGGCCGACCCAGCCGCTGACCGCGCCGTAGATGTAGGGGACGCCGGCCTTGGCGCAGGCATCTGCCAGAAGTCTGCGGCTTTCAATATTGTCAAGCGCGTCGAGCGCCGCGTCGCAGCCTGCCAGCAGCGGCGCTGCATTTTCCTGCGTAAGAAATGCTTCCACGGCCTCCACCTCAACATCCGGGTTGACCCGGCACACGTGCGCCGCAGCCGCATGCGCCTTGCTTCTGCCCAGAAGGGAAAGCTCACTCAGAAGCTGGCGGTTGAGATTGGAGGCTTCAAACACATCGCCGTCTACCGCGCGAATTGCGCCGATGCCAACGCGCGCGAGCATGTCGAGCAGATGCCCGCCCAGACCGCCGCAGCCCGCGACCAGAACGCGGCGCCCCCGCAGCGCGCGGCATTCCTCCGGCGAGAGCGCGGGGATATTGCGCGCATAGCGTGCTTCCATCTCAGCCACCTCCAACCGGCGGAAAGAGGGCGACGATATCGCCGTCCTTGACCGGTGTGTCCGGCTTCTGGTGGAAGCCGTTGACCAGCAGGATGGAGACCTCATCAAAGGGGATATCCAGCCGCTTCATGATATCTCCGGCGCAGGCGATGCCCTCGGGCGGCAGCAGCGTGACCTTCTCCCGCCCCTGGCGCAATGTTGCAAAAACACGAACCTCGATCATGGCAGACCTCCTGTTGTGAGAAATTTCATATAGTTTGGGAGGGGTTCGGTCTGAACCCCTCCCCAGTATTATGATACTTACTTACCGACGCATTCGTCAAGACCCAGTTTTTTCAGTGTCTCGTCTGTGGGGAAGGCGTCGACCCAGCCGCGCGCCGCGTAATACTCAGGCAGCGTCAGCGGAAGCTGAGAGGTCATACCCTTGGACGGGCCGTTGGAGACGGGCTCCTGCAAAAGACGCTTGGGCAGGCGGTCATCCTCGGGCTTCATGCCGGCGGCCTTGTTGAACATTCTCTCGATGTTATAGATGCGGTCGCCGATCTCAAGCACCTGCTCCACCGTCCAGCTCGTGCCGGTTGCGGCGTTGAGAAGGTCGGTGTATTCCTTTGCGCCCATGGCGAAGGAGGTAAACAGGCAGTGACCCATGGAGTCGATGACGGCGGTCAGATCCTGGAAGGTCTTGGCCCAGGCGGCCTTCTCGTTGGTAACGGTACGGTCGAGCTGTGTGGGAAGACCCAGAACCTCCGGCGAGATCATGTAGCCACGCACATGGCAGCCGCCGCGGTTGGAGGTTGCGTAGGTGATGCCGATGCCCTGAATGGCGCGGGCGTCGTAGGCGGGCATTTCCTGCTTTTTGACGGACATGGAGATCTCAGGATGGCCGTAGTGCTCGCAAAGACGGGCAGAACCGGAGCTCATGAGCCATGCCAGCTCGCTTTCGGGGTCGCCCATGCGGCGCGTCCATTCCACCAGAGCCTTTGTCGAGCCCCAGACCAGCGGCACACCGTCGCACTCTTCTTCCTTGATGTAGCCCTTCTGATACAGCTCCATGGCCGCTGCGATCGTGCAGGGAACGGAGATGGCGTCGAGGCCGTATTCGTTGCAGAGCATGTTGCACTCGTCGATGCAGTTCAAATCGTTGTTGCCGCAGTTGCCGCCGTAAGCCCACAGAGGCTCATACTCAGGGCCGCCGACGACCTTGCCGTTGACATTGACCACACGGCCGCAGGCGATGGGGCAGCGATGGCATGCGCCGGGCTTGACCAGATAGGTCTCTGCCAGCGTCTCGCCGGAGATATCCTCGCCCTTTTCATAGTAAGAGCCCTGCCAGTTGTAGGTGGGGAAGGCGCCGATGTTGTTGACGATGTTGACCAGAACCGCCGTGCCGAGCTGGCGCAGGCCAGAGCCGGTAACGGGGTTGGCCTTCAGGATGTCCATGGCATTTTTCGTTGCGACCTTCAGCGCATCGATGTCTGCAATGTTGTCAAGATTCTTCCGCGTTGCCTTGACGACGATGGCCTTGAGCTTCTTGCTGCCCATGACAGCGCCAACACCGGAGCGGCCGGCGGCGCGGTCTTTGTCGTTCATGATGGCGGCCAGAAGCACCTTCTTCTCACCGGCAGGGCCGATGTTCAGAACAGAGGCCTCGCTGCCATGCTTTTCGCGCAGCGCCTCGTCAATGGCCTCGCTCTTCATGCCGACGTAGCCCTCGGCGCTGTGGAGCGCGATTTTGTCATCTTCGATGGTGATGTAGGTCCATTCGGGCGCTTCGCCCTCAACGATGATGGCATCCCAGCCCGCGTATTTGAGCTTCGAGCCCCAGATGCCGCCGGAGTTGGAGCAGGCGATCATCCCGGTCAGGGGGGACTTGGTGCAGACCATGTAGCGGCCGGTCGAGGGCGCCTGCGCGCCGGTCATCGGGCCTGTGATGTAGACGAGCTTGTTTTCAGGGGACAGGGGCTCGACCGTAGCCACACCCTCATCATAAAGAATCTTGGTGCCAAGACCACGGCCACCAATGAACTTGTGCGCCAGCTCCAGGTCGATGGACTCGACCCTGATCTCGCCAGTCGTCAGATTGATGCGGGCAAGTTTTTCGTAATATGCGCCAGCCATAGCAATACCTCCAGAGTATTTTTTATTTTTATCGGTTCAGCGTAGATTCCGTCTGATATCCTTCAGGATACACTTTAATTATATTGCAAAAGAACGTATCTGCAAGCCTCTTCGCGGATTTCCGTGTGAAACAGTACGAAACGCGCCCAATTCACACGAAACGATTTTTGCGTGGCGGCGAAAACCTGTGCGAAATGATACGAAATTACACGATTTAAGACAAGCGCGCCCCATGGCGAGGTCTTGTGAAACCAGACGGAAAAGAGTATAATAATATTGGTAAGTCTGTAAAGTGATGCCAGAGGAGGAATCTATGGCGCAGAACAAGTCGCTTTCCACGCAGGAGGTCGCAGACATCCTGCATGTCAGCAAATCCACGATTTACGATCTCATCCGCAGAGGGGAGATCCATTCCTATAAAATTGGCCGGAAGGTTCGCTTCACGCAGGACGATGTGGATGTCTACATCGCCCGTTCGCGTCACGAGCATTCGACCCGCCCCGTCCAGAGCATCGACACCCATTCCACTCTCCTGACGCCCGCGCCTGCCAGGACGCCGGAGCTGATTATTTCCGGGCAGGATGTGGTGCTGGATATTCTGGCAAACTATTTGCAGCAGGAGGGCGTCAGCGCCGCGCGCACGTATCTTTCGAGCTTTGAGGGGCTGCTTTCACTTTATCAGGGGAAAATCCATGTCGCGGCCTGCCACTTATATGACGGCCGCGATTTCAATGCCTCCTATGTCCGAAGCCTCATGCCCGGCGTTCCGGCGGTGCTGGTCAATCTCAGCTACCGCAGGCAGGGCTTTTATGTGCAGAAGGGCAATCCAAAGGGCATCACAGGCTGGGAGGATTTAAGGCGGCCAGACATCGCCATTTTAAACCGCCGGATCGGCTCGAGCGCGCGGATTCTTCTCGATACCCGCCTCAAGCAGCTCAGCATCCCGGTCGCCTCGCTCCGGGGCTATGATAAGCTCATGCAGTCCCATCTGACCATGGCCGCTGCAATTGCCGCCGGGGAAGCAGACCTCGCACTCGGCACAGAGCGCGTCTCGCGCCAGATCGACGGCCTTGATTTTATCCCGCTTCTGGAAGAGCGCTTTGATTTTGTCATCCGGAAGGAGCTTTTGCATGAGCCTGCGCTTGTAAAGCTGCTTGCGGTTCTGCGCAGCGAGCCCTTCCGCCGGGAAATTTCGCACTTTTCCGGCAACGACTACCGCGATCTTGGAAAAATCATGATGGAGATTTGACATGCTGCATGTAAAGACGCCGGAAGAGGTTCTGGCTTTGATCGAACAGGAATTTCATCCCGCTGCAAAGACGCAGCTGGTTTCGCTTTCCGCCGCCATAGGGCGGGTTCTGGCAGAGGATATCGCCGCCGGGGAATATGTGCCGGATTTTGACCGCTCCACGGTCGACGGCTACGCCGTACGCGCGTCAGATACCTTTGGCTGCACCGACGCCATCCCGGCCATCGTCTCTCTGCGCGGCGAGATTCTGATGGGCGAGGGCGCGCCCTTCTCGCTGGAAGCAGAGCAGTGCGCCGCCGTGCCGACCGGCGGCGCTGTGCCAGAGGGCGCAGACAGCGTGGTGATGCTCGAATACACCGAGGCCTACGGCGACGGCACGATCGGCATCTCAAAGCCTGCCGCGCCGGGGCAGAATATGATCTTCCGGGGCGATGATGTTTACCCCGGCAAGGTGATTTTAAAAAAGGGGAGAGTCCTTTCTTCGCAGGATATCGGCGCGCTTGCCGCCATTGGGCGGGTGCAGGTGCCGGTCGTCCAGCCGCTGACGGTCGGCGTGATCTCCACGGGAGATGAGCTCGTCCCGCCCGCCTGCGTCCCGGGTTCGGGGCAGGTGCGCGATGTCAACAGCCCGATGCTTGCGGCCATGCTGGTAGCCTTTGGCGCAGAGGTCATAAGCTTCGGCATTGTTGCCGATGACGAGGCGCTTCTTTCCAGAACGCTTCAGGAGGCGCTCTTGCGCTGTGACGCGGTGCTGCTTTCCGGCGGCAGCAGCGTCGGCGTCAAGGACGCTGCCTGCCGCATTTTGGAATCGATGGGGACGGTGCTGCTCCATGGCATTGCCATCAAGCCCGGCAAGCCCACGATTCTGGGCAAGGTCGGCGAAAAGCCGGTCGTCGGTCTGCCGGGGCATCCGGTCGCGGCCTATTTTATCACGAAGCTTTTTGTCCTGCCGCTTCTGAGCCGCCTCATGGGGCGTGAGCAGGTGCAGCATACCGTTACCGCAAAAATCACGCAGAGCGTCAGCGCCAACCACGGCAGAGCGCAGTATCACTGCTGCCGCCTGACGAGAGAAGACGGCATCGTCTATGCCGAGCCGATTCGCAGTAAATCCGGCCTCATTACAACCCTTGCCGGTGCTGACGGCTATTTCTGCATCAGCCGCGACTGTGAAGGTCTGCCCGAGGGGGCTGAAATACAGGTTACTGTTTCGCAAGGAGACTAAAACGAGATGGGATTTGAATATTTGACAAACGTACCGCTTGACAAAGCCAGAGAAGATTATCTGCAACTGCTGCTCACGCGCGGCTTTGCGCCCATGTCTGAGCGTATCGCGGTCTATGAAAGCTGTGGCCGTGTCACAGCGCGCGCGGTCTACGCGCACATCTGCGCGCCGCACTATGCCGCCAGCGCCATGGACGGCGTCGCGCTCAGCGCCAGAGACACCTTCGGCGCAACGGAAACGACACCTGTCCATCTGACGCAGGAGCAGTATGTCGTTGTCGATACCGGAGACCCCATTCCGGAGGGGTGCGACGCGGTCATCATGGTCGAAGACATCGTAAAGCACGACGACGCCTCCATCACCATCCACGCCGCCGCCGCGCCCTGGCAGCATATCCGCCAGATCGGCGAAGACGTCTGCGCAGGGGAGATGATTCTTCCGGCGCATGTGACCGTCTCGCCCGCCGCCATCGGCGCAATGATCGCGGGCGGCGTACTGGAGCTGGAGGTGATCCGCCGCCCGGTGGTCGGCATTATCCCGACCGGCGATGAGATCATTCCGCCCTGCACAGACCCCCGCCCCGGCGATATTCTTGAGTTCAACGGCTCGATCTTTTCTGCCATGCTCCGCCAGTGGGGCGCGCAGCCGCGCGTGTATCCCATCGTTCCGGATCGCTTTGACGAGATTCGCGCCATGACTGCGCAGGCCGCCGACGAATGCGACATGGTCATTTTAAACGCCGGCTCTTCCGCCGGGCGCGAGGATTATTCCGTCAGAGTCATCCGCGAGCTTGGCGAGGTGCTCTACCACGGCATCGCCATGAAGCCCGGCAAGCCCGCCATTCTCGGCTGCCGGGGAAAGACGCCCATTCTCGGTGTGCCCGGCTACCCGGTCTCCGGCATTCTTGTAATCGAGGAGCTTTTAAAGCCTCTGATCGAATACTGGCTGAAGGAATCCGCCGCGCCCGCGCAGTATGCAAAGGCAACGCTGACCCGCCCTGTCGTTTCCGGGCTTAAATATCAGGAATTTGTCCGGGTGCGCATGGGCTGCGTCGGAAACCGGCTCATGGCATCGCCGCTGAGCCGGGGAAGCGGCGTTGTGTCCTCGTTTATGAAGGCCGACGGCATTCTGGAAATCCCGCAGGGGCTTGAGGGCTATGAGGCGGGCGCGCAGGTGCAGGTGCGCCTTCTGAGCCGCCCGGAAAAGCTCTCGCATACGCTCGTCGTCATCGGCAGCCACGACCCGCTGCTCGATGAGCTGGGCGACATGCTGCACCTTTCCAACCATGAGCTTTACATGAGCTCGTCTCACGTCGGCTCGATGGGCGGCATTATGGCCATCCGACGCGGCGAGGCACATGCCGCCGGATGCCACCTTCTGAACACAGACGACGGCGTCTACAATGTTTCGCTGATGAAAAAATATTTCCCGAAGGGCGGCGTTCGGCTCGTCCGCTGTGTTGGCCGCCAGCAGGGGCTGATGGTCGCAAAGGGAAATCCCCTGAGCATCCGGCACTTTTCAGACATCGCCGGAGAAAATGTTCGTTATGTAAACCGGCAGAAGGGTTCGGGCACACGCATCCTCACCGATTATCTTTGCAGGAAATCTTCCCTTGACCCGGCCACGGTCTATGGCTACGACCGCGAGGAGCTGACCCACACCTCCGTTGCCGCGCAGATTGCCAGCGGCAGCGCCGACGCCGGGATGGGCATTTACTCGGCAGCAAAGCTCTACGGGCTTGATTTTATCCCCATCTGCGTGGAAGAATATGACCTCATCATTCCCGACCACGCCTGGGATACGCCGATGGTGCAGCAGATGCTCGCAACGCTCAAAAGCGACGCCTTCCGCGAAAAAATCCTCGCCATGGGCGGCTATACGGTCGAAAACCCCGGCGAGATCATTCCGTTAAGCTGAGATGGTGCAGTATGACGTGGTTGTGGTCGGCGGCGGTATCCTTGGCTGCTTTGCAGCCCGGAATCTGCGCCGCTGGCACATCCGGACGCTTCTCATCGAGCAGCAGGCGGACGTCTGCGCGGGCATGACCCGCGCAAATTCCGCTATCGTATACGCAGGCTACGACAACCGGCCGGGAAGCCTGAAGGCAGAGATGACCGTCCGCGCCAACGCCGGGATGCAGGCGCTTTGCGCGCAGCTGGAGGTAGCCTTCTCACGCTGTGGCTCGCTTCTTGTAAGCTATGACGGGGCCGCAGACAAAAAGCTTCAAAAAAAGCTTCACGACGGCCTGCAAAACGGCGTCCCGGGGCTTACGCTTCTTTCCGGCGCGCAGGCGCAAAGGCTTGAGCCGATGCTCCGCGCCGGTGCTTCCTCGGCGCTCTATGCGCCCAGCACCGGGACAGTCAATCCCTGGCGGCTCGGAATCGCCGCGTTTGAAAACGCGCTGCAAAATGGCGCAGAGGCAATGCTTGAGACGGCGCTTCTTGGGATTTCTGCCGCGCCGCCGGGCTACCGGCTGCAAACCAGCCGGGGCGAGCTTGCCTGCCGGATGGTTCTCAACTGCGCAGGCGCAGCGGCAGACCAGGTGCAGGAGCTGCTTTTTCCGCCCTCTGTGCATCTGCGGCTGGACGGGGCAGACTATCTGGTGCTCGACCCGCACGCAGAAAAGCCGCAGCACGTGATCTTTCATGAGGCGCAGGGCGGCGAAAAGGGGATCACGGCAATTCCCTGTGTCGAGGGGAATCTTCTTCTGGCCGGAGGGCGCAGAGCTTTAGCTGCGCCCTATGCCACCACGCAGGCGGGGCTGTTTGCCCTTCGCGCGGGCGCGCAGGCGCTGTTCCCGGCGCTCGATCTGCAGAAGACCATCCGCTCGTTTGGCGCAGTCCGCCCGAACCCTTATCTTGAAAGCGGAAAAAGCCTGCATGATTTTTGCATCACACATCCAGCGTCCGGCTTTTACAGCCTCATCGGCATCAAGACGCCGGGGCTTACCTGCGCCAATGAGCTGGGGCTATATCTGGCGCAGCGGGCGGCAGAATATCTCGGCGCGCCGGAAAACCCGGCCTTTGACCCGCACCGCCCGGCAATTACCGCGCAGGACAGCACCGTTGTCTGCCAGTGTGAGCAGATCACGCAGGCAGAAATTCTTGAGGCCATCCGGCGCGGCGCGCGCACAGTTGGCGGCGTAAAGCGCCGCGTGGGCGCGGGGATGGGGCGCTGCCAGGGCAGCCGCTGTACATGGGAAATTGAAAAGCTGTTGGAGGCTTCCGGGCATGGAGCGCTGTGACATTTTGATTATCGGCGCGGGCGCGGCCGGCATCAGCGCCGCAAGGGCGGCGCATGCGGCGGGCTGCCGGCGCGTGCTTCTGCTTGACCGTGGGGCTGAGCCGGGCGGGGTGCTGCTTCAGTGTGCGCACCCGGGCTTTGGCGAGGGGCTCACAGGCCCCGCCTACGCGCGCAGGCTCTGCGCCGGATTGCAGGAAAAGATCGCCTGGTATCCTGAGGTGACGGTTCGCGCCGTCTATGAAGACCGGACAGCGCTGGTATCAGGCCCTGCCCTTGGGACGAAGATCGTCTCATTTCAGAAGCTGATTCTCGCTACGGGCTGCCGCGAGATTCCCATCGGCGCGCTGCCGATTGCAGGCACGCGCCCAAAGGGCGTCTATACCGCCGGGCAGATGCAGGCGCTTATGAATCTGCACGGCTTTTGCCCGGAAGGGCCGGTGGTGATTCTCGGAAGCGGAGACCTCGGCTTAATTATGGCCGGGCAGCTTGCCCGGCGCGGGCTTTCGGTAACGCTGGTCGAGCAGCGCGGCTGCTGCGGCGGCATGGCGCGAAACCAGCGCGCGCTGGAGGGGCTTCCGATTACACTTCTCTGCAATACCACCATCTGCGAGGTCTTTGGACAGCCACAGCTTGAAGGCGTAAAAACGCAGGACGGCAGCGTTCTTTTCTGCCGGACGCTTCTGATTGCCGTGGGTCTGCGGCCTGAGCGCGCGCTTGTGCGCGGCCTCAAAAGCCCCGCATGGCTTCATCTGTGCGGAAATTGCAGCGAGGTTCACCCGATGGTAGAGGCAGTTGTCCGCGAGGGCGAGCAGGCGGCTGCTTCCGCCTGTCAGAATTTACGAGGTAGCTTATGATCGACCGATTCAGCCGAAATATTACGTATCTGCGCATCTCCGTTACAGAGCTCTGCAATCTGCGCTGCCGGTACTGCATGCCGGAGGATGGCGTCTGCAAAAAAAGCCACGACGAGATGCTGACAGAGGACGAAATGATCTGCGCCGTGCAGGCCGCGGCCAGCCTTGGCATTACAAAGCTCCGCATCACAGGCGGAGAGCCGCTTATCAAAAAGAATATCCTCTCCATCTGCCGCCGCGCGGCGGCGGTCGATGGCATCCGGGAGGTCTGCCTGACAACAAACGGGCTTCTTCTTTCGCAGCTGGCTGAGCCTTTGCAAAAAGCCGGTGTGAAGCGGCTCAATCTGAGCCTTGACACATTGAATCCTGAGAAGTATGCTTATATTACCCGCGGCGGCAGCCTTGCGGCGTTTCAGGCCGGGTTTGACGCGGCGCTTCGGGCGGGCTTTGAAAAGCTCAAGCTCAACACCGTGCTCATCGGCGGCTTTAACGACGATGAGATCGCGCCTCTGGCAGAGCTTACGCGGCGCTACCCGGTGGACGTGCGCTTTATCGAGATGATGCCCATGTATGACAGCGGCGATTTTGACGCGCGGGCGTTTGTTTCCGGCGAAAGGGTTCTTGCGGCGCTGCCGGAGGCTGTGCCTGCCGCGCCGGATGGCGGCGTGGCCAGGCTCTATCGTCTGCCGGGCGCGAAGGGGCGCATTGGGCTGATCAGCCCGGTGAGCAGCCATTTTTGCGGCGCGTGTAACCGCATCCGCCTGACAGCCGACGGAAAAATCAAGCCCTGTCTGCATTCTGCGGATGAGTATTCGCTCAAGGGGCTGGGGCTTGCGGCCATGCGTGAGCAGCTGGCGCGCGCCATTTTGGAAAAGCCCGCGTGGCATGGCGCGCTTGACGCAGAGCACCGAAGCCAGGCCGGGCGCAACATGAACCAGATCGGAGGTTAAGCGATGCAGGAGTTTACCCATTTTAACGAGCAGGGGCGCGCAAAGATGGTAGATGTGGGCAAAAAGTCCGTCTCCCGGCGCACGGCCATCGCAGAGGGGCGCGTGCTGGTAAACGAAAGCACCTTTGCGCTCATTCAGAGCGGCGGCATGAAAAAGGGCGACGTTCTGACCGTCGCGCAGATCGCGGGCGTTATGGGCGCAAAGCGGACGCCGGAGCTGATTCCCATGTGCCATCCGGTTCTGATCGACGGGATCGATCTGAAGCTGACGCTCGACGCGGCGCGATGCGCCGTTGAAATTCGCGCCTGTGTGTCGTGCGACGGCAGAACCGGCGTTGAGATGGAGGCGCTGACCGCCGTCTCGGCAGCGGCGCTTTGCGTATACGATATGTGCAAGGCCGTGCAGCGGGATATTGTGATCACGGACATCCGTCTGGTGCGCAAGACCGGCGGGGTTCACGGCGATTATAGCAGGGAGGAATAAAGCATGCGTTATACAGCGGCGGTCATTACCGTCAGTGACAAGGGCTTTCGCGGCGCGCGCGAGGATACCAGCGGGCCGAACCTTTGTGGGATTTTGAAGGAAACGGGCTACGACGTTGTCCATACTGCAATCGTTCCCGATGAGACAGAGCAGATTCAGGCAGAGCTTCTGCGCTGTGCCGATACCCTTGGCGTTGCGCTCGTTCTGACCACCGGCGGCACAGGCTTTTCCCCGCGCGACATTACGCCGGAGGCTACAATGGCCGTAGTCGAGCGCGCAACGCCCGGCATTCCGGAGGCCATGCGCGCCGAGTCCATGCGCATTACGCCAAAGGGCTGCCTGAGCCGCAGCGCGGCGGGCATTCGCGGAAGGACGCTCATCATCAATCTCCCCGGCAGCAAAAAGGCAGCGCAGGAGAATCTTCTGGCCGTGCTGGGCGCGGTCGACCACGGGCTTGATATGCTCTACAGCGAGGGCAGCGCCGACTGCGCAAAATAAAATAAAAAAACACACGGCGGCAGCACCGGAAGGTGCTGCCGCCGAGCCTGTCAAACGGTATTTCCTGCGCGGGCATCACACCGCAAAGCGGTCGTAGCGCTCACAGCAGTCTGGGCAGAGCATTTTGCCGTCGACCAGACGAATCCAGTTTGCGCCGGTTTTCTCGCCGCAGCATGCGCAGTTGTAGCTCTCAAAAAGCTTCGCCGGGGCGGGGAGGGGAATGCGCGTCGGCATGCAGGTAAAAAGCTCCTGCGGCTGCCGCGCAAAATAATATGCCTTTGATTCCTCCGGCGAAAGGTCAAGCGGCTTTGGCTTGAGCACCAGACGGACAGAGCTGCCCGTCTGCCGGTTATAAAACGAAAAGGCCTGCTTGCCGGTCATATGAAACAGAAGATTTCCCTTGCCGATGCTGCACCCCAGCATCACCTGAATCGCGTCGACGCCGCAGGCGTCGTTTTCCGAGATACAGACGACCTGCTCATTGTCGGAAAAGCGGATGTCAAGCAGCTCCATGGCGTACAGCGCCGCCGCGTAGCCAATGCGAAGGCCGCCGCAGCTGTGCCCATGAAAATCCACACATTTTTCCCAAAGCTCCATCTCAGTTCAGCTCCGTTTCTGCAACGCATTCATTTTTGATCCGGCCAACCAGATATTGCAGCGCATCAATAACGCGCGGGCGGATATCGCCGCCAACGAGCACGTACATGATATCGTCGCCCAGCGAAAGCTCGCCTTCATTGAGCCAGACTCTGGCATAGTAAATGCCCTCGCGCTGCAAGGTCTCGGCCACAATGGTGTCGACCTTCTGCTGGTCATAGGAAAAGAGCATGCCGGTCACGTCCTTTGCGTCGAGCGCCTGCTCACGCACTCTGGCGCGGGCGCTCTGGCGAACTGTGCCGTTATGCACCAGATACATCCCGCACTGCGGGGCAGACGGATGCGCCTTGGCCTCCTTCAGCCAGGCATCCATGGAAGGGAGTTGTTTTTTTGCCACGATCCTACCTCCTGTGTTTTTTCTGTATTATACCGAAATCCGGCGCGTATTGCAATGCCTCAGCCGCCGGCAGATAAAAAGCGCAGGTAAAACCTGTGGTAGATGGCGCGCTCATCCGCCTCGTCCCCCCAAATCCGGATGCGTGTGCGGGGGAGGGAAAACATGCCCGCCCCGCCGGGCGGGAGCTCTCTGAGCGTAATGCAGCAGCTGCGGTAAGAAAAGCCCTGTGCCGTCTGAGAAACGTCCGCCTGCTGCAAAAAGAACTGGCGGACACGCGCAGCGCAAACGCTCCAGGTCTCATCGATCATCCCCAGCACCTCCTGTTTCTTTGCAAAAGCTGTGCCTTGCGCGCCGGTTTGCTGCTATGATAGCATAACCGCAGCGCTCTGCGCTGCATGCGCGCCGGTTTGCTGCTATTATAGCACAAATAAGGCGAAAAGGAAGCAGATGGCTATTGAAATTACGCCTCTGGCATGCTATAATCTTTTCGTAAAAAGACGATTCTGCAAAGCAGCGGGGATCTGATAAAGCGTTTTGAAAAGCGGTGGACGAGCCTCTTTCCAAAAGCCAGAAAGGTTACGCAATCGGTGCGCCCTTCTGCCTTTGGATGGGTTCGTTATTTTTATACTACAATATCTGGAGGAACAAAAATGAAGAAGATCATCTCTTTGCTGCTGGCTCTGCTCATGGTGCTGAGTCTGGCAGCCTGCGCCGCTTCCGAGCCGGCAGCCGAAACGCAGACTCCCGCTGCTGAGACGGCTGCCCCCGAGACGACCGAGGCCGAAGCTCCCGCGGCTGAGGAAGAAGCCCCCGCGCCCGAGGCTGAGGCAGAGGCTGAGCCCGCCGCACCCGAGGCTGAGGAAGAAGCCGAGACCGCGCTTGTCGTTGACACCTGCATTTTGAAGGAAGCAGACGACAAGATGAAAAACACCTATTCCATGATCGCCGTCAACCCCGAAGCGCCCTTTGTCGACGCAGACGGCAACGCCGTCTCCGATGTTGCGGTGAATACCGCCGGTGCAGACGCGCTGATCTGCTGGCTTCTGAGCGAAGAGGCCACAACGATGGCCGCTGAGTATGGCTACGCAGAATACGGCGAGTACCTGTTCTACCTGCTTGAGGGCGCGCCCGTCTACGAGGGCGAGATTGCTGCTGCAACAGACGAGACCGCAACCATCCGCCTGTCCACCACCACCTCCGTCAACGACTCCGGCCTGCTTGGCTACCTGCTGCCGGTCTTTGAGTCCTCCTACGGCTACACGGTAGAGGTTTCCTCCGCCGGTACGGGCAAGGCCATCGCCGCCGCGAAAAACGGCAACGCCGATCTGATCCTCGTCCACTCCAAGAGCCAGGAGGAGGCCTTCATTGCCGACGGCTTTGGCCGCGTGGTAGAGGGCTTTGAGGCTGAGCGCCTGTCCTTCCTCTATAACTTCTTCGTTCTGTGCGGCCCGTCGGCTGACCCCGCCGGTGCAGCAGCCTGCGAGAGCGTTGTCGATGCGTTTGCTGCAATCGCCGATGGCGGCTACAGCTTCGTCTCCCGTGGCGATGCTTCCGGTACGCACACGAAGGAGCTCTCCCTGTGGCCGGAGGAGCTGGGCATCACTGTTGACGCCGCTTCCTTCGCCAACTACACCGACTGGTACATTTCCGCCAACACCGGCATGGGCGCATGCCTTGTCATGGCCGAGGAGATGGGCGCTTACATCCTGACCGATAAGGCGACCTTCCTGACCTTCGTGGCCAACGACGGCGTAATGGATTGATTTTCCGCGCAAAATCGATTAAAATAAGTCCCGTGGGGAAACCCACGGGACTCTCAGCGTGTCAAAAGTATTCTTGCCACAGCCTGGACTTTATCCCTTCGGGCGGCTTTGCGCCGCAAGCTTTCAGAAAAGAGGTGGGCAGCTATGACAAGCGCATTGCAGAAGGCTCTGGCGCTGATCGTCTGCGCGGATGCAGAGCTTTTGAATATTCTCAGCGTAACGGCAAAAATGAGCCTGCAAAGCTCGCTGCTTGCCCTGCTGCTCGGCGTTCCGATCGGCATCTGGCTGGGCGCATGCGCCTTTCCGGGCAGGAGCGTTCTGGTCGTTCTCAACCGCACGCTCCAGAGCATGCCGCCGGTGGTGTGCGGGCTGCTGTTTTATATGCTCTTTTCCGGCGTCGGCCCATTTCGGCACATGAAACTTCTGTTTACGGTCGAGATCATGGTCATGGCGCAGGTCGTTCTGATCACGCCGCTTGTCATCGGCACAATGGAAAGCTATGTGGCCGCGCTTGCGCCGTCACTTCGGGAGACGGCCAGAGGGCTTGGCCTTGGCGGGGTCAAAACCTTCGCGCTTTTGTGTAATGAGTGCATCTATCAGATCATCTCCGCCTATCTTCTGGCCTTTGCCCGTTCGATTGCGGAGGTGGGCGCGGTCTCCATGGTCGGCGGCGCGATTGCGTGGAAGACCAATGTGATGACCACGGCCATCATGCAGTACACAAACCGGGGCAATTTTTCGCTCGGCATTGCGCTGGGCATGATCCTGATGGCGATCTCGCTGCTTGTCAATACGGCGGTATCCGTCTTGCAGGGGAGGCTGAGCCGATGAAAATCGAAGCATTCACAAAAACCTACGACCAGCGCACGGTTCTCGATTTCCCGGGAATCGAATTGCAGCCGGGAAAAATCTACGCCGTCATCGGCGCAAACGGCAGCGGCAAATCGACCTTTGCCCGTGTGCTCAGCGGCGTTCTTCCGGCAGACCGGAGGCAAAAGCCGCTGCGCGTCGCCTCGGTCGGCTACATGCCGCAGAAGACCTACGCCTTTCGGATGAGCACGCGCGCAAACCTCCTTCTCAACGGCGCAGACCGCGCCAGGGCAGGGGAGCTTATAGACGCGCTCCAGCTTCGCCCGCTTGAAAACAAGCGCGCAGACCGCCTCTCCGGCGGCGAGACAGCGCGCATGGCGCTTGTGCGGCTGATGATGCGGCGCTACGCGCTTGTGATTCTCGACGAGCCGACCGCCGCGATGGACATGGAGTCGACCTCCATCTCCGAAACGCTGATCACCCGCTACGTGCAGCAGACGCAGTGCGCGCTGATTCTTGTGACCCACAGTCTTCAGCAGGCGCGGCGCATCGCAGACAAAGTGCTTTATTTTCATCAAGGCAAGCTTCTGGAGGCCGGGCCAAAGCAGGCCGTGCTCGACCACCCCACCCGGGCAGAAACCCGGCAGTTTCTGGAATTCTACGGCGTCTGAGTACCCACTGCCGAGAAAACTTTATAAGCAACACAAAAGGCAGGCACAGCGAAACGCTGTGCCTGCTTGCAGCATGTCAAAAAGCCTCAAGCCGTTCGCGCCCGCAGGAGCGAAGCAAATAGAAATCTATTTTATCCGGCGGCTCTGCCGACCGGAAAAATACTTCTCAGCCCGCAAACGTGAATTTTGGCGGCAAAGCCGCCAAAACTTTGCGATGCAGCGGGCTGCAATCTTTTTGTCAAAAACTCTGAAAGAGTTTTTGACAGTCTCAAGGCAGGCACAGCGAAACGCTGTGCCTGCCTTTCACTTCAAGATTTCAATGCGGGGGCAAAGGCGCTCAGTCAAGAGGCTTCATCGTGGGGA
>CAZXIW010000019.1:0-23050 GCA_964640905.1 uncultured Oscillospiraceae bacterium | reverse complement strand
CATTTCTATATCTTGTAGTGTAATAAAAGGGAAAACTGGAACATTTGGGAGTGTGTCCCACAGGGTGCAAGGAAATGCACATGCTGTGCCAATCCGCTCACCCGGAGCTTATTCGCGTTCCTTTTGCGGAAGCTGGGCGATGAGGATGGCGGCAAAAATGATGGCGCAGCCGAAAAGCTCGCGCAGCGAGAGCGACTGGTGCAGCAGCAGCCAGCCGAAGAGCGTGGCGAAGCACGACTCCAGACTCAGAAGCATGCTGGCAAGCGTCGGCGCGACGAGCTGCTGGCCGAGAATTTGCAGCGTGTAGCCTACGCCGCCGGAGAAGACACCCGCATAGACGATGGGCAGCCAGGCGCTTTGAATGGCCGCCCAGCTTGGCGACTCCAGAAGCAGCATGAAGACGGCGGAGAGCAGCGCACAGGTGAAAAACTGCGTGCAGGCCAGGCGGACGCCGTCAAGGTCATGGCAGCAGCGGTCGATAAACAGAATATGGATGGCGAAGAACAGCGCGCACAAAAGCGTGAGCCAGTCGCCGCGGTTGATGCTGGAAAGGCCGCTTGCCCCGGCGCAGAGCAGAAACAGCCCGCACAGCGACATCAGCGCGCAAAGCCAGTTGATGAGGCGGATGCGAAGCTTTAAAAACAGGCCGAGAAACGGGACGAGGATAATATAGGTCGTGGTGATAAAGCCGGATTTTCCGACGGTGGTATAGAGAATGCCGTATTGCTGGACAATGCTGGCTACGCACAAAAGTGCGCCGCAGATCACCCCGCAAAGCAGCTGCCGCTTTGCCTGCGCCCCGACCGGGCGGCGGGAGATCTCCCTGCGGTCGCGCAGGGCGATGACCGGGAGCAGCACAAGCCCCGACAGCGCATAGCGCGCGGCCTGCATGGTAAACGGCTGAACATAATTCATTCCCTCGCTTTGCGCGACAAAGGCTGCGCCCCAGACCATGGCGCAGAGCAGAAGCATCAGACTTCCGCGAGTTTGCTGTTTCATGAAAAGCGTCTCCTGTTCGTTTGAGCTGCTATAAAAATACCACAGACGGCAAAGGCTGTCAATTTCCGCTGGCGCGCGCGCGGAAAAAACGGCAAGTGGTTGTGAAGCAGTAAAAAATGTGGTAAACTATTTGTATAAAATGAGCAGGAGGAATCAGCCATGCAGGAGCAGGTTTTGCTGCGCAGTGAGCTTGCGCAGGCAGACAGGTGGGCGATTGAAGATCTGTATGAGACAAATGAAGCGTGGGAGGCCGACCTTGCGCGTCTGCGCGCGCTTGGCGGGGCGCTGCCCGGCTACGCGGGGAAGCTTGGAAGCAGCGCGGAAACGCTGCTTTCCTATCTGAAGCTCGACGAAGAAATTTCGGTGCTGCTTGACCGGCTGGCAAACTATGCCCAGCGCCGGTGTGACGAGGACACAACGAATACCGTGTATCAGGAGCTTCTTGGGCGGCTGACAAAGCTCTGCGTCGACCTTTCAGCGGACACGGCCTTTGTCCTGCCGGAGCTTCTGGCCATTGAAGATGAGACGCTCGAGCGCTTTTACAGCGACGCGCCGGAGCTGACGCTTTACAGGCGGCATTTTGATTCCCTGCGCCGCAGGAAAAAGCACATTCTTTCCGAGCAGGAGGAGAAGCTTCTTGCCATGGCCGGCGACATGGCGCGCACGCCGGAGGAGGTCTATTCGCTTTTTGCAGATGCAGACCTGACCTTCCGCCCGGCGAAGGATCAAAGCGGCGCAGAGCACACCATCACGCAGGGAAGCTACATTGCGGCGATGGAGTCGCCAGACCGTGTGCTCCGGAAAAACGCCTTTGAAAGCCTCTACGCGGGCTTTGGCGCCTACCGGAACTCGCTGGCCGCAATGCTCGCGGGGCAGAACCAGCAGCTTGCCTTTTTCGCAAAGGCGCGGCGCTATGCCTCGCCGCTGGAGGCCGCGCTGGATGAGACAGAGGTTCCGGTGGAGGTGTACCACCAGCTGATCGCGGCGGTCAACCAGAATCTTGACAAGCTGCACCGGTATATGCGCCTGCGCAAAAAGCTGATGGGGCTGGACGAGCTTCATATGTATGATATCTACACGCCGCTGGTGCAGGAGGCGGATGAAAAAATTCCGTTTGCAGAGGCAAAGAAGACCGTCGCACAGGCGCTCGGTGTTCTGGGGGAAGATTACGGCGCAATTTTGCAGGAGGGCTTTGAAAACCGCTGGATCGATGTTTATGAAAACAGAGGCAAGCGCTCCGGCGCGTATTCGGCCGGGGCGCGGGTTCACCCGTATGTGCTTTTGAACTACACGGGGACGCTGGATTCCGAGTTCACGCTGGCGCATGAGATGGGGCACGCGCTGCACTCCTATCTTTCAAACAAAAACCAGCCGGTGATCTATTCAGACTATGTGATCTTTGTGGCAGAGGTCGCGTCAACCTGCAACGAGGCGCTTTTGATGCAGCATCTTCTGAAAACCACGACCGACAAGACCCGTCGCGCCTACCTCATGAATCACTTTTTGGAGCAGTTCCGCACGACGCTCTACCGCCAGACCATGTTTGCCGAGTTTGAGCTGACGCTGGCAGAGCTTACCGCGCAGAGCGGGACGCTGACGGCGGATGCGCTGTGCGAAAAATACAAAGAGCTCAACGCGCGCTATTACGGAGACGCGGTGGTGCTCGATGAGGAGATCGCCCTTGAGTGGGCGCGTATTCCGCACTTCTACTATAACTACTATGTTTTCCAGTATGCCACAGGCTACGCCGCGGCCATCGCACTTTCAACGAAGATTTTGCAGGAGGGCGCGCCTGCCGTCGAGCGCTATCTGCGTTTCCTCTCCGGCGGATGCAGCAAGAGCCCCATTGCGCTTTTGAAGGACGCAGGCGTGGATATGACGACGGCAGAGCCTGTCAATCAGGCGCTGGAGCTGTTTGGCGCGCTGCTCGATGAGATGGAGGCTTTGATGGCGTAGGATGGAGGAACTGTTTTTACCGGTTTTGCACAGCTTTGAAAACAACAACGTCTTTACCGGCAGCTACGGCGCGCTGCGCTTCAAGGTTACGCCGGATATCGTGAAGCTGAATGCCAAGGAGGTCGACATGGCGCAAAGCTCAATGCTCTGTGAGCTTTGGCACGGGCTGTTCTGCTACGAAAAAAGCGAGATGGAAAAAAGCCAGCGCTTTCCGCTCAGCGAAGAGGGGCGTGAGCAGATGCGCCAGTTTCTGCTGGAAAACACGCAATAAAGACGAAACAGGCCGCCGGGAGGAATCTCCCGGCGGCCTTTGTGTGCGGTGCTTGCAATCCCAAGAAGAAATTGCTATAATTTAAAGAAAAAGGAAAAATCAAAGTGTGTGGAGGAAAAGCGGCTGCCCGGGCGATAAAGCGGGGAAGGCGGCAGGAAAACGAAAGAATGGAGGAACATATGAAACAAAAAGCAAAGCCGACGGTTTTCATTACCCGCAGGCGGCTTCTTTGCCTGTGCCTGCTGCTTGCGCTTCTGGTGTTACCGGCCTGCGCGGCAGAGTCTGCGCCCGCAGAGGCGGCCTCCGCTGCGGCTGTATCCGCGCCCCCGCGCGCCATAAGAAGTGAAGCATTGCGCGCAGACGCGCTGCTGCAACGATATGCCGAATCGGCGGGCATTTCCTATGGGGAGGCGCTTGCATGCTTTCCGGAGAAGGTGAAAGCGGCAAGAAGCGAGGCGGAAGCCGCATACTGTGTGGTTTCGGTTTTGCTGGCGGAAGAAGGCGATGCGCCGGAGCTGGAAGTTTACTGCGAAATTTCCGGTGCGCAGGAAGCGCCGGAAATCACAGGAATCTGCTCGGTTCAGATGAGAAGAAGCACTTGCGGCGAGGACGCGGCAGGCAGCAAAATTTTTGCGGGCGATGTGCAGGTCTGGCTCAGAGAGGAAGGCCAGATCGAATATGCCGTCAACGGCGACTTCTATGAAAGCGGAAGCGTGGCGATTTCAGGCAGCGCCGCAGACGATGGCACTTCAGCGTCCTTCCACTTCCTTCTGCCCGATTCCTTTGATGGCGCACACGAGCAATATTTCTACGACCACCAGACGATCGCGCTTCCTTGATTGAAAGCTGCACCAAAAGCTCAGGCCGCCCCATCCGGGGCGGCCTGAAGCTGTCAAAAAACGCTGAAAGCGTTTTTTGACATTAAAAAGCCTCTGTAACGCAAAGTCCCATATGCGCCTGCAAGCGCGAGATGAGAAAGCCTGCCGCGTAGCAGACCGTCTCATAGCGAAGAAAAGACAAAACGTCTTCGTCCCACATCAGCTTGAACTCCGGCGGAAACTCCTCATCAGACGCCCAGAACTGCACCACGACGGGGAGAAAATCAAACAGCGGAAGCTGATAGGAAATCTCGCCCGCCGGGAAGGGCTGGCCGCCAAGCGCGCGGCAGGCGCGCGCAAGCCCGGCGGGGTCTTTGTCACAGTCGCGGGCAAAGCCGTCATGCATCCCCTTGGCGGGGTTTGCGCCGTGCGCCGTGCCGGGGAGATTTTCTGCCCGGCAAAATCTGCCGCAAAGCGCTGCGTCATCTTTGGCGCAGCAAAGAAGATCATAGATCGTCATGGCGTCTAAAAACCCGGCGCGCTGCCAGTGCGCCTCGTCCTGCGTCCACTCGATCGTGCCATGTTCGCGCGAGACGCGGTACTGCCGGTCAAGAAGGTGCAGATACAAAAATGCCCGGTCCTCGCGGCTGCAAAAGCGCGTCATGCGCCGCTGGTCGTATTTGAGAAATTCGCGCGGCATGCGCGAGAGCGTGATGTCATAATTGGACGCTGCCATAGACCCTCCTTATTTGCCGGAGTCGTAGTCTGACTCTGTGGCTGTGCGCAGATGGGCGATGGCATCGGTCAGCGTCTGCTCCAGCTCCGGGAAGAGGCCGGAGTTGATCGCGCTTCGGATGGGGAGAATTTCATAGCGGGTCTGCGCGTCCTCGCCGTGATCCATGATATAAAGCGGCGTGTAGCTGATACCGGAGAGCTTTGTCTCGCCGGTCTGGCCGTTTTTTGTGAACGAGAGGTTCAGCACGACCGACTCGCGGCAGTTTTTCGCGTAGCTGTCGTCCATGGAGGAGAAGAAGTTTCCAAGGCTGTAGGCCACAAAGCAGGTCTTCTCCTGCCCGTCCTCCAGTGTGATGGTTTCCTCGGCCATCGGGCCTACAATGTGCGAGTGCGAGCCGATGATGGCATCGACGCCGTTTTCAAAGAGCAGCGTTTTGATCTTCTTCTGCGAATCCGTCACGGCGCTGTCGCCCTCGCTGCCCCAGTGCATGAGCGCGATGATCGCGTCGGGGCTGAGTGCGCGCGCCGACTCCACGGAGCGCAGCAGCGCGTCTTCGTCGATCTCGTCAAAGTCGGAGGCATAGTCGGTGTAGAGCACGTCGACGGCGTACTCCTCGCCCTCCGGAAGCGTCAGATAGTTTAAGCCCTTTGTATAGGCGATGAAGGCGACCTTCACACCGTTGACGTTTTTGAGCACGACGCCGCCAAGCGCGTCCCTGTCATCCTTTGCAGCATAAGTGCCGACGTGAGAAAGGCCGGCGGCATCGAGATAGCGGATGGTGCTTTGCAGACCGGAAAGCCCGTTTTGAATCGAGTAGGTGTTCGCCGTCTGCAAAAGGTCAAAGCCGACGGCGCTGAGCGCCGACGCAAGCGACTCCGGCGCGCAGAAATTGGGCTTGCCGGAATAGGGCTCGCCGCAGAAATTCAGCTCCAGATTGCCAAGCGTGAGGTCAGCCGAGACCGTGCTTCCCGATACGGCGGCGAAGCTCTGCGTAAAATCATATGTGCCGTCGCCCTGCAGCGCGGCGGCCAGCTGCTCGTCATACATCATAATGTCGCCGACGGCGGCGATGGTGATGGTGGTGTCCGGCTCGGTCGGCACAACGGACTGCACCGCGTCCGGCTGTGTGGCTTCCGGCTGCGCGTCCTGCGGCGCTGTCTGGCGGCTCTTGCAGCCGCGTAAGATCAGAACCATGGATAAGATGACAATGACCAGCAGCACACCAAGCAGAATCCGCTGCTGCATTTTGCGGCGGCGGCGCTGCTCAAGGCGCTTGAGACGCCGGGCTTCCAGCATTTGCTCATCGCGTTCAAATTCCTGTTCGTCCATGAGAAGACCCCTTTCTGACCCGGCCTTCGCCCGGGCGCGTCATTTTTTTCTTGATTATACAATATTGCGCGCAAATGCACAACGGGGAATTTATGTACGCAGACCGGGGCTTGGCGAATGGAGAAAAATATGATAGAATAGCTGCAATTCTTTGCAAAGGAGCAGAATATGAGAAAATACCGCAGCCGAACCGGCACACTTCGGCTGATTCTGATCGTTTTATGTACGCTTGTGGCGCTGGCTATGGTCTGGTGCGTGGCATCGCTGGTTCTGCGCCTTGGAAGCTACAGCAGCAGTACCCTCCGGCAGGAAGCGCCTGCGCAGGAGGAGGTCGTTCTGCCCGCCGATTTAGAGCCAAGCGTCGAGGAAAACAGCTATGACCCGGCAGGCTTTTATGAAGAAGGTGGCTTCAAGCGCTATGAAAGCCCGGATACCGTGGCCTCGGTCGGTATCGATGTTTCGAGCCATCAGCAGGAGATCGACTGGGAGCTGGTTGCGGCCAGCGGGGTAGAGTTTGCGATGCTCCGCGTGGGCTACCGCGGCTACACCGAGGGCGAAATTCAGGAGGATGCGTATTTTGTCCAAAACATCGAGGGCGCGCGCCGGGCGGGGCTGGATGTTGGCGTGTACTTTTTCTCGCAGGCGTTAAACGAGGAAGAGGCGCTCGAAGAGGCACGGTTCGTTCTGGAAAAGATCGAGCCGTATGCGCTGTCTTACCCCGTGGTCTTCGACTGGGAGGATATCGAGCAGGAGGCCCGAAGCGACGGCATGGACTCCATCACGCTCACGGCCTGCGCCAAAGCATTTTGCGAGGAAATTGAGCGGGCGGGCTACCGCGCGGGCGTCTATTTTAACCAGCGCTTTGGCTATGAGGAATTTGACCTGCAAAGCTTGCAGGAGTATGTCTTCTGGCTGGCAGAGTACAATGACACGCCGGGCTTTTCATATCATTTCCAGCTCTGGCAGTATTGTAACGATGGCCGCGTAGACGGCATCAAGACAGACGTTGATTTAAACCTTGCATTTTTGCGGGCAAAGCATTAAAATACGGCAATACCAAAAGCGCACCATAAAGGAAACCGCGCGGAAAGGAGCCGGTATGATAAAAACAGTTGGCATCGTGAGCTTATCAAGAGGTGTGCTGGGAGAAAGCTTTTTGTCCCATGAGGTGCGCCTTGGCGTCAGGCGTCTGCAAGCCTATGGCGTGCAGGTCAAATTTCTTCCCCATGCGCGCATGGGCATAGAGTATCTCAAAGAGCACCCCGAAAAGCGCGCAGAGGATCTGCTTGCGGCCTTTTATGACGATGAGATCGATCTCATTCTCTGCGCCATCGGCGGCGATGATACCTACCGTTTAGCGCCCTATCTTCTGGAAGATGGCGCGCTTCAAAAGGCCGTGGCAGCAAAGCCGAAGCCCTTCCTTGGCTTCTCAGACACGACGCTCAACCACCTGATGCTCCATAAGGTCGGTCTTCCGACCTTTTATGGGCAGGCTTTTTTGCCGGACGTGTGCGAGCTGGAAGACGAGATGCTTCCCTACACGAAGCAGTATTTTGAAGAATTTATAAAAACCGGCACGATTCGGGAGATTCGCCCAAGTAAGACCTGGTATGAGAGCCGGACAGATTATTCCGAAAGCCAGCTTGGCGTGAAGCTGCCTGCGCATGAAAACGGCGGCTTTGAACTCTTGCAGGGCGCGGCGCAGTTTTCGGGCGAAATTCTTGGCGGCTGCATCGATTCGTTCTTTGATATCTTTGACCCCGGGCGCTATGAAGACATGCCGGAGGTCTGCCGGAAATATGGCCTCTTTCCAAGCCTTGCAGACTGGAAGGGGAAAATTCTGCTTTTGGAGTCCTGCGAGGAGCAGATGAAGCCTGAAAAGTATCAAAAGGCGCTGGAATATTTTAAGCAGGCTGGCGTTTTTGGTGTGGTGAGCGGGCTTTTGATCGGAAAGCCGATGGACGAAAAATACGCAGAGGAATATAAAAGCGTGCTTCTTAGCGTGATCGATGACCCCGCGCTTCCTATCGTCTGGAATGTCAACATCGGCCACGCGCTTCCCCGCTGTATTATGCCCTTTGGAAGACTTGCGCATGTGGACGCACTGGCGCAGTGCATCCGCTTTGAAGCATAAGCATACATAGAGCAGGCCGCCGGGCGCTTTAAAGCGCCCGGCGGCCTGGATTATGCGCTTTATTTTGTCTGGTTGGCCTCGCCGCGCAGGCGGATGATCTCGTCGCGCAGGACGGCGGCGTATTCGTACTCCATCATGCGGGCAGCCTCGCGCATGCTCTTTTCGAGCTTTTCGATCTGCGCCTGCAATTCCTTCTTTGTCATTTTCACGCCGCCCTTTCCCTTGTGCTCCGGCGTGGGGGAGGCGGAAATTTCAATGAGATCACGCACAGATTTGACGATGGTCTTCGGCGTGATGCCGTGCGCCTTGTTGTAATCGTCCTGAATCTGGCGGCGGCGCGCCGTCTCGTCCATGGCCGCGCGCATGGCGGGGGTAATTTTGTCGGCGTAGAGAAGCACGCGCCCCTCAGCGTTTCGCGCGGCGCGGCCGATGGTCTGGATAAGGCTCGTCTCTGAGCGGAGGAAGCCCTCCTTGTCCGCGTCCAGAATTGCGATGAGTGATACCTCCGGCAGATCAAGTCCCTCGCGCAGAAGGTTGATGCCGATGAGCACGTCAAACTTTGCCATGCGCAGGTCGCGGATGATCTCCATGCGCTCCATCGCGCCGATGTCTGAGTGCATGTAGCGCACGCGGATGCCGTTTTCGGTGAGATATTTTGTGAGGTCTTCGGCCATCTTCTTGGTCAGCGTCGTGACAAGCGTGCGCTCGCCCTTGGCGGTCGTGGCGTTGATTTCGCCAATGAGGTCGTCGATCTGCCCCTCGATGGGGCGGACAAAGACCTCCGGGTCTAAAAGCCCCGTGGGGCGGATGAGCTGCTCGGCGATGTTGGCCGCGCGCTCGCGCTCATAGTCGGCCGGGGTCGCGGAGACGAAGATGGCCTGATGGATTTTTGCTTCAAATTCGTCAAATTTTAATGGGCGGTTATCAAACGCCGACGGCAGGCGGAAGCCATAGTCCACAAGCGACTGCTTGCGCGAGTGGTCGCCGTTATACATCGCGCGAACCTGCGGGAGCGTGACGTGGCTCTCATCGACAAAGAGAAGAAAATCGTCCGGGAAGTAGTCAAGCAGCGTGGTGGGGGGCGTACCGGGCGCGCGGCCGGCTATGACGCGGGAGTAGTTTTCAATGCCCGTGCAGAAGCCAATTTCACTCAGCATCTCAAGGTCATACTGCGTGCGCTGGCGGATGCGCTGCGCCTCTAAAAGCTTGTCGTGTTCTTCAAAGAACTTGACCTGCTGCCACATTTCCGCCTCAATGTCCTGCATCGCGCGGGCCATTTTTTCTTTGGAGGCAACATAGTGTGACGCGGGATAGATGGCCGCGTGCTGCAAGACGCGCTCGGGCATGCCTGTGACGGCGTTAATTTGCGAGATGCGGTCAATTTCATCGCCAAAAAACTCCACACGGATGGCCTTGCCCGCCCAGTAGGCGGGGTAAATTTCCAGCGTGTCGCCCCGGACGCGGAAGGTGTTTCGCGTGAAGTTCATGTCGTTTCGCTCATAGCGGATGTCGGTGAGCCGCCGCATCAGCTCATCGCGCTCGCGCGTCTGCCCGGTGCGCAGGCTGATGACCATGTTTTTATAGTCGATGGGGTCGCCAAGGCCATAGATGCACGAGACCGAGCTGACCACGATCACGTCCCGCCGCTCTGAGAGCGCAGAGGTCGCCGAGTGGCGCAGGCGCTCGATTTCGTCGTTGATGGCAGAGTCCTTTTCAATGTAGGTGTCGGTGTGGGCGATGTAGGCCTCCGGCTGGTAATAGTCATAGTAGGAGATGAAGTATTCCACCGCGTTCTCCGGGAAAAACTCCCGGAACTCCGAGCAAAGCTGCGCGGCAAGGGTCTTGTTGTGCGCCAGCACAAGCGTGGGGCGGTTGAGCTTTGCAATGACGTTTGCCATCGTAAAGGTTTTGCCCGAGCCGGTCACGCCGAGCAGCACCTGATCGCTCAGCCCCATCTCCACGCCGCGCACGAGCGAGTCGATGGCCTTCGGCTGATCGCCGGTCGGCCTGTAGTCAGAAACAAGCTTAAAATCCATAAGAGCCTCCCAGATGGCCGTCGTCGGCCATCGAAACAAAATCGTCGTCGGCGACAATGATGTGGTCTGCCAGCACAATGCCGACCGCCCGCAGCGCCGTTTGAAGCGTCCGGGTGGTGTCGATATCCTCCTGGCTTGGAAGCGCGTAGCCGCCGGGGTGGTTGTGCGCCAGCACAACGGAGACCGCGTTCTGATTGAGCGCCGCCTGCACGACCTTGCGTACACTGATGGAGGCGCTTGTGATGCTGCCGCGATGAATCGGCAGGCAGGAGATGAGCTTACACTTGGCGTCCAGACACAGAAGATAGACGACCTCGTCCTGTTCACCGTGGAAAAACGGGACAAGATACTGCCCGCAGCGGCTGGTGGAATTGAGGATTTTTGCCGAGCCACTGCGGTCAATAAAGTGCCGCCGCTCGAGCTGCGGGATGAGCGCAATGAGCTGCGCGCTGGCCTCTCCCATCCCCTCGACCTGCAAAAGCTCATTGGGCGCGGCCTCCAGCACACCGGAGAGCGAACCGAAGCGCGCAAGCAGCCGGTGGGCGATGGGGTTGGTATCGGCGCGGGGAATGGCGTAGTAAAGAAGCACCTCCAGCACCTGAACGTCTGAAAGAGAGTCCATGCCGGAGCTGATGAGCTGCCGGCGCATGCGCTGGCGGTGGCCGTTGTGTTCAGACATCGAAGACTCCTTTCTGCCCGGCGGCGTGGTCTTTCGCGCCGCGCTCAGCGGGTGAGATATTTTTTGAGATACTGCCCCGTGTAGCTGGCCGGGCAGGCGGCGATGGTCTCCGGCGTTCCCTGGCAGACAAGCTGCCCGCCGCCGGCGCCGCCCTCCGGGCCGAGATCCAAAACATAGTCGGCGGTCTTGATGACATCCAGATTGTGCTCGATGACGAGCACGGTATTGCCTGCGTCCACCAGCCGCTGCAAGACCTCGATCAGGCGGTGGACATCGGCCATGTGAAGGCCGGTGGTCGGCTCGTCGAGAATATAGATCGTCCGCCCCGTTGCGCGGCGGGAAAGCTCCGTTGCCAGCTTGACGCGCTGTGCCTCGCCGCCGGAGAGGGTGGTGGAGCTCTGGCCGAGCTTCACATAGCCAAGGCCGACATCTACAAGCGTCTGCACCTTCTGGCGGATTTTCGGAAGGTTATCGAAAAATGAGAGCGCTTCTTCTGCCGTCATTTCCAGAACATCTGCGATGCTTTTGCCTTTATAGTGGACTTCCAGCGTTTCGCGGTTATAGCGTCTTCCGTGGCAGACCTCGCAGGGAACATAGACATCGGCCAGGAAGTGCATTTCGATCTTCACAAGCCCGTCTCCGCAGCAGGCCTCGCAGCGCCCGCCTTTGGTGTTAAACGAGAAGCGGCCCGGCCCGTAGCCGCGCGTTCTTGCCTCAAGCGTCGAGGCGAACAGATCGCGGATGTCGGAGAACAGACCCGTATACGTCGCGGGATTGGAGCGGGGACTGCGGCCGATGGGGCTCTGGTCGATGCCAACGACCTTGTCCAGATGCTCCAGCCCCTCAATGCGGGAAAATTTTCCTGGGCGCGTGCGCGCGTGGTTGAGAGACGCTGCAAGCTTTTTGTAGAGAATTTCGTTGATAAGGCTCGACTTTCCAGAGCCGGAGACGCCTGTCACGCAGATAAACGTCCCAAGCGGGAAGGTAACGTCGAGGTCATGCAGATTATTTTCTGCCGCCCCGAAGATTTGAAGGCTCTTGCCGTTTCCGGCGCGCCGCTCGGCCGGGACGGGGATTTTTTTCGCGCCGGAAAGATATTGCCCCGTGATCGAGCGCGGCGCGGCGATAATGTCTGCGACTGAGCCGCTGGCGACGATCTCGCCGCCGTGGATACCCGCGCCGGGCCCGACGTCCACAAGGAAGTCTGCCGCGCGCATGGTGTCTTCGTCGTGCTCGACGACAAGCACCGAGTTTCCAAGGTCGCGCAGGTGGCGAAGGGTATCGAGAAGCTTGTCGTTATCCCGCTGGTGAAGGCCGATGGAGGGCTCATCGAGGATATAAAGAACGCCCATGAGGCTTGAGCCAATCTGCGTGGCCAGCCGGATGCGCTGGCTCTCGCCGCCGGAGAGCGTTCCGGCGGCGCGCGAGAGCGTCAGATACGAAAGCCCCACGGCCTGCAAAAAGCGAAGCCGCGAACGGATCTCGCGCAGAATCTGCTCGGCAATGACGGCAGCCGCGCCGCTCAGCTCGAGCGTTTCCATGAAAGAGAGCGCTTCGCTCACCGGAAGGGCGCAGAACTCCATGATGTTCTTGCCGCCGACGGTAACAGCGAGGCTGATGTCAGACAGGCGGTTACCATGGCACTTTGGGCAGGGCTGCTCGGCCATACACGCTTCAAGCTCTTTTCGCATTGCGTCTGACTGCGTCTCGGAAAGACGGCGCGAGACGTTATTGAGAATGCCCTCAAAGGGGCGCTCCAGCGTGCCGCGGCCATTGGCGCGCTCATAGTAGATGGTGAGCTTTTCTTTTCCTGTGCCGTAGAGGATGGCATTCAGCGCGTCCTTGGGAAGCTCACGGATGGGCACAGTCAGGGAGAACTTATATTTTTTGGCCAGCGCCTCAAAATACATCCGCGCGATGGAGTCGTCCTTGAGATTGTTAAAGCCGCTGGCCTGAATCGCGCCGTCCAGAATCGACTTGTCCCAGTCGGGGATGACAAGCTCCGGGTCTGCGACCAGCTGTGTGCCAAGCCCGGAGCAGACCGGGCATGCGCCGTAGGGATTGTTGAACGAGAACATGCGCGGAGACAGCTCCGGCAGGCTGATGCCGCAGTCCTCGCAGGCGTAGTTCTGCGAGAAGATGGTATCCGTGTCGGATGCGACCTCGTTTAAAATGACAAGCCCGCCGGAAAGCGACAGCGCCGTCTCGACGGAGTCTGTCAGCCGCCGCGCCAGGTCTTCCTTCATGACCAGCCGGTCGACCACAACATCGATGTGGTGCTTTTTGTTTTTATCGAGCGAAATCTGCTCGGTCAGCTCATAGATGCTGCCGTCGGCGCGCACGCGCGCGTAGCCGCTGCGGCGCGCATCGTCAAAGACCTTGGTATGCTCCCCCTTTTTGCCGCGCACAACAGGCGAAAGAATCTGAAAGCGCGTGCGCGCGGGAAGCTGCATGATCTGGTCGACGATCTGGTCGACCGACTGGCGCTTGATTTCTTTGCCGCACTTCGGGCAGTGCGGCGTGCCGCAGCGCGCCCAGAGAAGGCGCAGGTAGTCATAGATTTCTGTGACCGTGCCGACGGTCGAGCGGGGGTTTTTGCTGGTTGTTTTCTGGTCGATCGAGATGGCGGGGGAGAGGCCGTCGATCGCGTCGACGTCGGGCTTGTCCATCTGCCCCAAAAACATCCGCGCGTAGCTGGAAAGCGACTCCACATAGCGCCGCTGGCCTTCGGCGTAGATGGTATCGAACGCGAGGCTGGACTTCCCTGAGCCGGAAAGCCCCGTGAGCACGACGAGCTTGTCGCGCGGAATTTCGACTGAGACATTTTTCAGATTATTGACGCGGACGCCCTGCACCCGAATGGTTTCAAGCATGATCGTTCTCCTGCGCCGCGCGGGCGGCAAATAAATTAAGATGGCGGATAAGGCGTTTTGTGGTCTACTATTATATCATATGGGAAGGGCGCAGACAAGGCGTATTTTCAAACAAAAGTTTTGCTTCCGGCAGGAAAATAAGAAATGCTGCCCGGCGCATTGCGAAGACAGCGCGCCAGAACAAAAAACGCGCCGCAGGCAAAATGCCTGCGGCGCGTCTGCGCTCAGACGATGCTTCCGTCGGGGCTGATGGTTACAATGCGCAGTGGGATTTCCCTGCCGCAGGCCGCAAGCGCAGTCTCGACGGCGTGGCTCAGGCCGCCGCAGCAGGGAACGAGCATGCGGGTCACAGTGATGGAGCGGATGTCATTTTGCAGAAAGATCTGCGTAAGCTTCTGGCTGTAATCTACGGCGTCGAGCTTGGAGCAGGCGATCAGCGTCACTTTGCCGCGGATGAAGTCGTGGTGGAAGCTTCCGTAGGCATAGGCCGTGCAGTCGGCGGCAATTAAAAGCTCTGCGCCGTCAAGGTAAGCGGCCTTGGCCGGAATCAGCTTGAGCTGGATTGGGAAATTGGCAAGCTGACTCTGCACGCCTGGCGGCGCGGCAGGTGCGGCGCTTTTTGCCTTCTTTGCGGCAAGGACTGCGGCCTCGTTATAACCGGGCGCTTCGCGCTCTTCAAATGAGATTGCATGCATGGGGCAGGCGGGCAGGCAGTCGCCAAGGCCGTCGCAGTAGTCCTCGCGCAAAAGCTTTGCCTTGCCGTTTACAATGCCGATTGCGCCTTCATGGCAGGCTTCGGCGCACAGGCCGCAGCCGTTGCAGGCGGCCTCGTCGATGGTGATGATTTTCCGGATCATATGGGCTTCTCCTTTCTTGCCTTCTGCGCGGCGGCAATTTCCATCATGTGCTCATACATTTCATCGCCCACGCATTTGCGGGCATACTGACACCACTGCACACAGCTGAGTGTGTCGTTGTAGGCCACGAAGCCGCACCGTTCGCAGGCCATCTGTGTGTCAATCGAAAAAAGCTCGATTGTGCTTCCGCACTGGGGGCAGATTTTTTCAAAGATCGTTGGAGTCCGGGGCTTTCCCTGGCAGCCATCCAGCATAAGATAAACCTCCTTTTTTCTTTGATGATAACAAAAAAGAAGCCCCGCCGATGTTGCAAATGTCACATCTGGCGGGGGATGGCTATAAAATTCGGAATGCATTCCTGTCGTAATCAATGAGCCCGTCCTCTTTCATTCTGGCAAGCTCGCGCGCAAGCGCGCTCCGGTCGGTGCAGAGATACTCTGCCAGCTCACTTCTTCTAAGCGGAAGCTCAAAATAGCGCCGGTTTTGCTGCTGTGCCTGCATGGAAAGATAGCTCAGCACCTTTTCCCGAATCGTCCGCTTGGAGATGACCTCAATTTTTCGCATCAGCGCCCGGTTTTTGTTTGCGATGACGCGCACCATGTTTTCAATCAGCTGGTGGTGAAAGCGGCAGGCCATCGTGCAGCTGCGCATGACGCGGTCAAAGGGGAGAAAGAGAATTTCTGCCGCCATGGAAACCAGAAAGGTGACAGAAGACAAGGCGTTGTCTCCGCAGGCAAACGTTTCGCCGAAAACCTCGTCCGGCCCGATGCGCATGAGAAGCGTGCGGTTTCCCCAGAGGTCTTCCTTGACCATGTCCACGCGGCCGGAAAGCACGACGCCGATGTGGCGGATGTGCGCTTCTTCAAAGGCGATGATCTGCCCTTTGGAGAAGGCAGAAATATGGTAGCCGATGCAGCTGAGCATGGCCTTCTGGTCTTCGGGCGCAATGCCGGAAAAGATCGGCGCGCGCAGCGCGGGGAGCATATCCTTCATCAAAGCTTCCTCCAAATCACAATCAGAGCTGCCGCAAAATCGGCGCGGCGGGCGATAAAAGCATGATAGCAGAAGCACCTTCCCCTGTCAATCCCGCGCCGCCGGTGGGCGGGGACGGCTTGCCAGAAAAACAGGAATGTGCTATACTTGAGAAAAACGGAAAACTACGGAAGGACGGGTCTTTGTGCGGAATTTGCCGAAGCTGCTGTTTCAGCGGGTCGTGGTGGTGTCGCTTGCCATTTTGCTGCAAATTTTCTTTGTGCTGGCGGGCGTCTTGTGGATGCGCGAATACTGGCATTGGGCGCGCATCGGGATGACGGTTTTGTCATGGATTGCAGTTTTGTCCATCATGACCGGGCGGAGCAATCCGTCCTATAAGATTGCGTGGATGCTGCTGATTCTGGCATTCCCGGTCGCGGGCATTACGATCTATCTGCTCTTTGGCGGCAACCGCGTTTCCGACCATGAAAGCCGGAAGATGAGCCGCATTGAGGTTCTGACCGCGCAGCATCTGCGCCAGGACGCGGCAGTGCTTGCGCAGGTGCAGGCGAAGGATACGGCGGCCTGGAATCATGCGCGTTATCTTCTGGCCAGTTCACGCTTTCCGATTTATGAGGACACGGCTGCTGAATATTTCCCAAGCGGCGAGGCGCTCTTTGCGCGGATGCTCGAAGAGCTTGAAAAAGCGGAGCACTATATTTTTCTCGAATTTTTCATCATCAACAGGGGCAAAATGTGGGACGCCATTTTGGACGTGCTGCACCGCAAGGCGATGCAGGGCGTGGACGTGCGTGTGATGTACGATGATTTTGGCTGCATTACGCACCTGCCGATGCACTACTGCAAAACGCTCCGGGAGCTTGGCATTCAGGCGCATGCCTTTAACCCCTTTGTGCCGGTGCTCTCAGGCAGACTCAATAACCGTGACCATCGCAAGCTGATGCTCATCGACGGCAAGGTCGGCTTTACGGGCGGGGTCAATCTGGCGGACGAATATATCAACGAAATTGAACGCTTTGGCCACTGGAAGGACTGCGGCATCATGCTGCGCGGCGAGGCCGTGTGGTCGATGGTGATGATGTTTCTGAGCATCTGGGACTACACCGTGCGGCTGGAGGAGGATATTGCGGCCTTCCGCCCGGATACGCTTCCGGCGCAGCCGGGGCAGGGCTTTTTGCAGCCCTTTGCAGACAGCCCGCTTGACCATGAGGATGTCGGCGCGACGATTTTCCAGAGCCTCATCCAGTGCGCCAGCCGCCGGCTTTGGATCATGACGCCGTATCTGATTCTGGACGATAAGATGATCTCGGCGCTCTGCGTGGCGGCGAAGACCGGGGTGGATGTGCGCATCATCACGCCCGGCATTCCGGATAAATGGTATGTCCACGCCGTTACGCGGGCCAATTATGAGCCGCTGACCGAGGCGGGCGTGCGCATTTTTGAGTTCAAGCCCGGCTTCATCCATTCCAAGGTGTGTCTGGCTGATGATCGCTACGCCATCGTCGGTACGCTGAACATGGATTTCAGAAGCCTGTATCTGCATTTTGAAAACGCGGTCTATTTGTATGACAGCCCCGCAATTGGGCAGATCGCGGCGGATTTTGAAAGCACCTGGCCACTCTGCCGGGAGATCACCTATTCCAGATGCCGCCACGTGCATCTGCACCAGCGCATTTTGCGCGCGCTGCTTCAGGTGTTCTCGCCGCTGCTTTAGCAGGAGGAATCTATGCCAACCGTACTGTTATTGGCCGCGCTCATTCCGGCGGCCTTTTTGATGATACAGATCTACCGGCTCGACCGCATTGAAAAAGAGCCGCCCGGCCTTCTGCTGCGTCTGGCGCTGCTGGGCGCGCTGAGCGCGCTGGCCGCCGGGGTGGCGGAGCAGGTGCTCTCGTGGCTGGCGGGGCTTTTCCTGCGGGAGGGGTCGCCGCTTTACGAGGTGGTCGAGAATTTCCTGATCGTTGCGCTGGTAGAGGAGCTTTGTAAGCGCTGGCCGGTCATGAAGCTTGCCTGGCGGCATCCGGCCTTTGACTACCGGTTTGACGCGGTGGTCTACTGCGTGTTCTCCGCGCTCGGCTTTGCGGCGCTGGAAAACATTTTCTATGTGGCGGCCTTTGGCTTTCAGACGGCCATCGCCCGCGCACTTTTGTCAGTGCCGGGGCACTGCTTCTTTGCGGTCTACATGGGTGTGTATCTTGGCCAGGCCAAGATGGTGCAGCGCGCGGCGCAGCGGTGTGTGCCTGAACTGCCGGAGGAAAGCGAAGCGCCCTATCTGCGCGCGAGTCTGCTTGTGCCGGTGCTGCTGCATGGCTTCTGGGATTTCAGCCTCAGCGTGGGCGGCGGGCTGATGACGCTGGTGTTTTACCTGTTCGTCTTTGTGTTTTTTGTTGACGCATACCGAAAGCTCCGCTTTGCCGCCGGGGCAGACGAGCGGCTTTGAGCGCTGGCGTTATCCATAAAAAGTATTACGCTCACGCCGAAAATTTTAGTCAGCTTATTGCATGAGGCTAAAAATAATTGTATAATGCAAATAGATTTTCAGGGCGCGTCTGCGCCCAACTCAAAAACTCTTACGGTGGCACGATGCCGAGAACAGATTCCTGTGACGTGAGATGCGAAATAACTGTAGGGGAGTTTTTGCAATGGCTGAATTTTTTGTCAATGGAAGGCCGGTCGCGGTTCAAAAGAACCAGTCGCTTCTGCGCTATCTGCGCGATGAGCTGCGTCTGACGTCAGTAAAGGACGGATGCTCAGAGGGTGCATGCGGCGCATGCACGGTGCTGATCGACGGCCAGCCCATGAGAGCCTGCACCCCGTCGACCGACCAGCTGGCGGGAAGACACATTCTCACGGTCGAGGGTCTGACGGAGGAGGAAAAGGCGCTTTATACCTATGCCTACGGCGAGGTGGGCGCAGTGCAGTGCGGCTTCTGCATTCCGGGCATGGTTTTATGCACGAAGGCGCTTCTGGATGTGGAGCCAGACCCGACCGACGCGCAGATCCGCTACGCGCTGCGCAATAATTACTGCCGCTGCACGGGCTATGTGAAAATTATTGACGCTGTGCGCCTGGCGGCGAAGCTCCGCCGCGCGGGCGGGAACATTCCCGCGCCCTCGGAAACCGAGTGGAAGGTCGGTGCAAGCGTTCATCGGCTGGACGTGGCGGAAAAGGTACAGGGCTATGGCAAATACCCCGATGACTGCTATGTACCATACATGACCTACGGCTCGGCGGTTCGCGCAAAATACGCAAGGGCGCGCGTCAAATCCATTGATGCCTCCGGGGCGCTGGCGCTTCCCGGGGTCTGCGCGGTTTTGACGGCAGACGATATCCCCGGGGCAAATCTGGTCGGCCATATCAAGCACGACCAGTATACGCTTGTGCCGGTCGGGGGCTTAACGCACTACCTTGGAGACGCAATTGCCCTTGTTGTGGCAAGCGACCAGCAGACGCTTGAAAAGGCGAAGAAGCTGGTGAAGGTTGAGTACGAGGTTCTCCCCGCCGTCCACAGCCCCTTTGAGGCCATGCAGCCGGACGCGCCGCATGTCTTTGACGAAGAGGGTACAAATTTGCAGGCTATCCGCCATGTCAGCCGCGGCGACGCGGCGGGCGCAATTGCAAAGTCCAAATATGTGATCTCCCGCCATTTTGAAACGCCCTGGACGGAGCACGCATTTTTAGAGCCGGAGTGCGCGGTGGCGTATCTTGACCGCGACGATGATGTGATGCTTCTGACCACCGACCAGTCGTCTCACACAACGCTCCATGAGTGTACGATGCTGCTGGGCTCAAAAAAGGTCAAGGTGGAAAACCAGCTTGTAGGCGGCGGCTTTGGCGGAAAAGAGGATATGTCGGTGCAGCACCACGCGGCGCTCATCACGTATGTGACGCATCTTCCGGTCAAGGTCAAGCTCTCGCGGGCAGAGTCGCTGCTCGTTCATCCCAAGCGCCATCCATTCTGGATGGACTTTACGATCGGCTGCGATGAAAACGGCATCATTCAGGGCGTAAAGGCCTCGGTCGTGTCGGATACGGGCGCGTTTGCGTCCCTTGGCGGTCCGGTTTTGGAGCGCGCGTGTACGCACGCGGCAGGGCCGTATGCGTATGAAAACTTTGAAATTGAAGGCAGAGCCTATTATACCAATAACCCGCCCGCGGGCGCGTTCCGCGGCTTCGGCGTGACGCAGACCTGCTTTGCAATCGAGAGCCTGCTGAACGAAATGGCCGAAAAGGTCGGCATTTCGCCGTGGGAGATTCGCTACCGCAACGCCATCCGCCCCGGCGGTGTGCTGCCGAACGGGCAGATCGTGGGCGCGGAGACGGGGCTTGTGGAAACGCTTGAGGCCGTCAAGGCGCAGTATGATGAGGCTGTCCGGCTTGGAAAGTCGGTGGGGCTTGCCTGCGCGATGAAAAACGCGGGCGTCGGCGTGGGTCTTCCGGACTATGGCAGGTGCAAGCTCATCGTAGAAGACGATGAAAAGCTTCACATCTACACCGGAGCGTCCTGCATTGGCCAGGGGCTTGGAACGGTTCTCGTGCAGGTGATCGGCTCGTCCACGCCCCTTACGCGCGAGCAGATCGTCTATGAGCGCTCGAACACCTGGATTTCGCCGGACTCCGGCGATACCTCCGGTTCGCGCCAGACGCTCATCACGGGCGAGGCCTGCCGCAGAGCCTGCGAAAAATTCTGCCAGGCGCTTGAGGGTCACACGATGAAGGATCTCTGCGGGCAGGAATTTTACGGCGAGTATTACGCGAAGACCGACCCCCTCGGCGCAGACAAGCCGAACCCGGTTTCTCACGTTGCCTATGGCTACGCTACGCAGATGTGTATTCTGGATAAAAAGACAGGAAAGATCGAGAAAATCGTTGCCGCGCACGATGTTGGCAAGGCCGTGAACCCCAAGTCCTGCGAGGGGCAGATCGAAGGCGGCGTTGTGATGAGCATGGGCTACGCGCTGCGCGAGCAGTATCCGATTGACGAAAACTGCAAGCCGATTGAAAAGTACGGCCAGCTTGGCCTCTTCCGGGCGCATGAGATTCCGGAGATCGACGCCATTGTCATTGACAAGCCCGGCCTTGACGTTGCCTACGGCGCAATCGGCATCGGCGAGATCACGTCCATCCCGACTGCGCCCGCCATTGCCGAGGCCTACTATCAAAGAGACGGCGAACGACGGACGAAGCTGCCGCTGGCAAACACCCCGTATGAAAGGAGGGCGTAACAATGGCAGTAAAAAAACGCTTTCCTTATAAGGCGGCGCTTGTCGCCTGCAACGGCGGCTGCCGGGCAACGGCAGAATGTGAATACGGCTGCGTGGGCTGCGGGCTGTGTGTGGGCGCATGTAAGTTTGAGGCGATCACGATCAACGCCATTGGTGTGGCCGAGGTCTGCGAGGATAAGTGCATCGCCTGCGGCGCATGCGCGCGCGAGTGCCCAAGAGAGCTGATTCGTATCCACGAGTGCGCAAACCCCATCGTGGTCAAGTGCGCCAACCGCGACCTTGGGAAAAATGCCCGCAAATACTGCGAGGTCTCCTGCATCGGCTGCGGCCTTTGCGAAAAGGCCTGCCCTGCCGGGGCAATTACGGTGGAGGATAACCTCTCGCGTATCGACGAGAGCCTGTGCCTCTCCTGTGGGCAGTGTGCGGTCAAGTGCCCAAGAGGCACGATTCGCGACCTGCGCGGAATTTTGACCAACGAAGGAAGATAAAGCCATTTGTTAAAGCTCTGAAAGAGTTTTTAACAATCACAGCTGCGCCCGATACTTCAGGGCGCAGTTGCTTTTTTCTCCGGAATCAGGTAAAATAGAGGCAAATGGAAAGGAGCGCTGGAATATGACGAAAGAACCGACACTGGTCATTATGGCCGCCGGAATGGGAAGCCGCTTTGGCGGGCTCAAGCAGATGACGCCGGTCGATGACGAGGGGCACTTTATCATCGATTTTTCGCTCTATGACGCATATCAGGCGGGCTTCCGCCGGGTGGCGTTCATCATCAAGTATGAGCTGGCAAAGCTTTTCCGCGAGACCATCGGCGCGCGGATGGAGAAAATATTCCATGTGGACTACATCTATCAGGAGCTGGATTGCCTGCCGGATGGCTTCCGTGTGCCGGAGGAGCGGAAAAAGCCCTGGGGCACGGCGCATGCCGTGGCCTGCTGCCGTGGGGTCGTGGAAGGGCCGTTTGCCGTCATCAACGCCGATGACTACTATGGGCGCGGCGCTTATGAGGCGATGTACCGTTTTTTGACGCAGAATGAAGACAAGCGCTGCTATGCGATGCTGGGCTATCGGCTGAAAAACACGCTGACGGAATTCGGCTCGGTTGCGCGAGGGGTCTGCCATGTGGAAGATGGCCTTCTGCGTGATATCACTGAGCGCACAAAGATTTTTAAACGCGGCGCGGATGCGGCCTTCACAGAAGATGGCGAGACATTTGTCCCCCTTTCGGGCGAGAGTCTGGTGTCGATGAATTTCTGGGGCTTCCCGGAAAAATTCCTGGAGGTGATCTGGGACGGCTTCCCGGCCTTTCTGGCGGAAAATCTGGGAAAGAATCCGCAGACGTGCGAGTTCTATCTGCCAAGCGTGGTCAACAGCCAGCTTGCGGCCGGCCGCGCGCAGGTGCAGGTTCTGCCGTGCGCAGAGAGCTGGTATGGTGTGACCTATCAGGAGGATCTGCCGCGCGTCAAACAGGCGCTTGCCGGTCTGAAGGCGGCGGGAGTCTACCCGCAGAGGCTCTGGGACACGCCGCGCGGCTAAGACGCAGAAAAGGATGGAGGAAAAATAATGGGCGATACACTCAGACAGGAAAAGGCGCAGCGGCGGCGCGGATTCTGGTTGAGCTTTTCAGCGGTGCTGATCGGGCTGAATGTGCTGATCTATCTGTTTGTGCCAACGCAGAGAAAAATTATTTATGAAGGCGAGGCCATCTGCTACCATGCGCAGGATGAGAGCTATGAAGCGCCACGGCAGGTGCGCATCGATGGCGTTCTGACGCAGAGCATTTTACTGGACGATACCTTTGAGGGGGTATTTTACGTTTCCGATGTGCCGGGGCTGGAGGAAAGCATGACGCTCCATCTGACGCGCGTGGACGGCGCATGGCGCGGAAGCTATCTGGATGCCGCCGGGCAGCCGATACAGACCGGCGTCTGGGATGTGGAGGCAACGAAGGACTTTGAGAAAATCACGCTTGCCTTCGCAAGCGCTGATCAGAAGGACGGAACGAACGTTGAAAGCAGCTTTTCCAGGGACAACGCGACCTTTCTGGCGCTGGATACGCCGAACCGCATCTATGCACTTCGGCAGTATCAGGAGCTGATTCTGTGCCACTACCCGGACGCAGAAACAATTGAAAATTAAAAAAA
>CAZXIW010000018.1:13429-25086 GCA_964640905.1 uncultured Oscillospiraceae bacterium | reverse complement strand
TTTTTATTTTGCGCTTTCGTGGATTTCGACCTGGCAGGCGCGCATGGCGCAAAGCGCGGTCTCATGGCTCTGCGGCGTGACGCCCGCGCAGCAGGCGGCGTCGACCGAAACGGGAAGCTCCGGAAGGGCGGCCTTGGTGAGCATGACGTTTGAAATGACGCAGATGTCAGTACACAGGCCAACAAACTCTGCCTGCTCCAGATCCGGCAGCGTTTTGAGATATGCCGCGAGCGCCTCTGCGCCGAACGTGGGCTTATCGATGATGACTGCGCCCTCGGTATCGAGCGCGGGGTCAAGCTGCCAGCCGGGGGTGTTTTCAATGCAGTGCGGGACGGGGAGATTTCTTCCCTCCTGCGTTGTGAGATAATCTTCATGATGGGTGTCGCGGGTAAAGATGACGGCGACGCCGTCTTTTTTTGCCTGCGCAATTTTTTCGGCCACGCGCGGCACGATGGCCTGCGCCTGCGGCGAGCCAAGCGCGCCGGAAATAAAGTCCTTCTGCATGTCCACTACGATCAGAGCCTTCATAAAATGCCTCCTGCGGTTAAGCGTTTTTTTAAGCATAGCACGTTTTGCAGAAAATTCAACTGCTTTTTGCGCTTGACAGAAAAGGGGAAGTGGCCTATACTGGTGAAAACATAAAAAAATTTATATAAATTTCCGAATGCAACACGGAAGAAAAAGGAGATGGTGCGAATGCTCTGCGAAAGTATTCTGAGACTCTACCGGCGGCTTCGCCTTGATGGCTACCGAAAGCTCTTTGGCGCGGTGCGTGAGCGGGAGGGAAGCCTCAGTGCGATCGAGGCGTTTTCGGCAGACCTGATTTATCTGCTTGGAAACCCGACGCTCAGCCAGTTTGCGGCCTGTGCCGGAATCTCGCAGCCGAATGCAAGCTATAAGGTCAATGCGCTGGCGGCGAAGGGGTATGTAGAGAAGCTTGTGCCGTGCGGAGACCGGCGGGAGGTTCGGCTGAAGACCGGAAAAAAGTTCACGGCGTATTTTGATGAAGACCGCCCGGCCATTTTGGCCGCAGCCGAGCAGGTGCGCGCGCAGTTTTCGGACGAAGAGATCGAGACGGCGCGGCGGGTGCTGGACGCAATGTTTGCGGCCATGCAGGAGCAAAAGGAGGAATAAATGATCGATCTGTTTGCAAAATGTGAAAAACGAAGCACGGTTGACGAAGTAAGGGAGATGGGCATCTATCCGTACTTTCATGCGCTGGAATCCCGGCAGGATGTCGAGGTTCAGATGGAAGGAAAGCGGCGGATCATGCTGGGCTCAAATAACTACCTGGGGCTGACCACCAATGAGAAGGTGATCCGGGCAGGCGTTGCGGCCTATGAGACTTACGGCTCTGGCTGCTCCGGGTCGCGGTTTTTAAACGGAACGCTGAAAATGCATCTGGAGCTGGAGCAGGAGCTGGCAGAGTTTTTGCGCAAAGAAGCGGTCGTGACGTTCTCGACCGGCTTTCAGTCGAACCTTGGCATTTTAAGCGCCATCCTTGGCCGGCACGACTATGTCATCATGGACCGGGAAAATCACGCAAGCCTTTATGACGGCTGCCGCCTGAGCTATGCGGCCATGCTCCGCTATCGCCACAACGATATGGAAGATCTGGAAAAGAAGCTGCAAAAGGTGCCGGAGTCGGCCGGATGCCTCATCGTGACGGATGGCGTATTTTCGATGGGCGGCGACATTGCCAGGATTCCGGAGATCTGCCGCCTTGCAAAGCAGTATGGCGCGCGGGTGATGGTAGACGATGCGCATGGGCTTGGCGTTCTGGGCGAAGGCGGCCGCGGCACGGCAAGCTATTATGGTTTGGAGGACGAGGTCGATATCTACATGGGCACGTTTTCAAAGTCCCTTGCAAGCCTTGGCGGCTATATGGCGGCGTCCAGCCGCGTGGCAGACTATGTGCGCCACGCTTCAAGACCCTTCATCTTCTCGGCCTCCATTCCGCCCGCCGCCTGCGCCTCGGCGCTGACCGCGCTGCGGGAATTGAAGGCGCATCCGGCGCTTGTTACGACCTTGCAGGAAAATGCACTTTATTTAAGGTCGCGGCTTGGGGAGGCGGGGATTAAAATGCGCCCGTCAAACGGCGCGTTTATCCCCATCGTGCCGATCTACACCTATGAGCCGATTCCGACGCTGACGATCGCCAAGGAGCTTTATGACGCGGGCGTGTATGTCAATTCCTCTCTTCCGCCTGCGGCTGCGCCGCATGAGTGTTTGCTCCGCACGAGCCTGATGGCAACGCACACGCATGCGCTCATTGACGAGGCGGTCGGAATTATGGCGGACGTTCTTGGGAGGCATGCGCTATGAAAAAGGTATGCGTGATTACAGGCGGCACATCCGGCATTGGAAAATGCACGGCGGAGGCGATGGCAGAAAAGGGCTACGCGGTCTATACGCTCAGCCGCCGGACGGAGGGGCTTGGCGGCCTGCGCCATATCACGGCCGATGTGACCGACGAGGCGGCCTGCGCGCGGGCAATGGAGATGGTTTCGCAGGAGGCCGGGCGAATTGATATCCTCATCAACAACGCGGGCTTCGGCATTTCCGGCGCGGTAGAGTTCACGCCGCCGGAGGCGGCAAGGCGGCAGCTTGATGTGAACTTTTTCGGGATGGTGAACATGAACCATGCGGCGCTGCCGGTGATGCGGAAGCAAGGCTTCGGGCGCATTGTAAACCTCAGCTCGGTTGCGGGGGCGATTCCTATTCCGTTTCAGGCGTTTTACTCTGCGTCCAAGGCGGCCATCAACTCTTATACGATGGCGCTTGCAAACGAGGTAAGGCCGTTTGGCATCGAGGTTCTGTGCGTCCAGCCGGGGGACATTCAGACCGGCTTCACCGCTGCCCGGCAAAAGGTCTGCGCGGGCGATGAAATATACGGCGGGCGGATTTCGCGATCAGTCTCGCGCATGGAGCGCGACGAGCAGAGCGGCATGCGCCCCGAGGCGGCTGCAAGGTTCATCTGCCGCGCGGCAACGGGAAAAAGCACCCGCCCGATTCAGACGATCGGCCTTTCCTACCGGCTGTTCTGCGTTTTGCAGAAGCTTCTTCCGGCGGCGGCTTTGAACCGGCTTGTGGGGCTGGTCTACGCAAAATAGAAGGCGCTGGCCGGGAAAGGCGGGGGATGTTGGAAAAACGTTGTAATTTTGAACAAAAAACGTTTCCAATTTACATCAAAACGCTGAAAAATTAAAAATCGCAAATTTTTCTATTCCAAACGGGAGAAAATGTAGTATAATAATTACAAAGGAAATGGAAACGTTTCCAGCATGAGAAACATTCATGTTTATGAAACAGGAGGAAATCAAAATGAAAAAGATCATCGCTATGCTTCTGGCGCTTGTGATGGTTCTGGGTCTTGTGGCCTGCGCCTCTTCGGCTACCACCGAAGAAACGACTGCGCCCGCTGAGACTGCAACCACCGAGGCGACCACCGAAGAAGCCACCACCGAAGAGACCGCTGCACCTGCTGAGGAAGCTTCCGCAGCTGAGGGCTCTGTCTATTGGCTGAACTTCAAGCCGGAATCCGACGAGGTTCTGCAGAACGTCGCCGCGATGTACACCGAGAAGACCGGTGTTCCCGTTACGGTCGTGACGGCTGCTTCCGGCACGTACAACGAGACGCTCACCGCTGAGATGGACAAGAGCAAGATGCCGACGCTCTTTGTTGTTGGCAATCAGGCTGCTGTTGGCACGTGGGGCGACTACTGCTACGATCTGACCGGCACGGCTGTTGCAAACGAGCTGAACACCGACGCTTACAACCTCTATGACGAGGATGGCAAGCTCTGCTCCATCGGCTACTGCTATGAGTGCTACGGCATCATTGTGAACCCCGACCTGCTTGAGGCCGCTGGCCACTCGCTCGACGAGATCACCAACTTCGAGACCCTGAAGACCGTTGTCGAAGACATCCACGCAAGAGCTGACGAGCTGGGCTTTGACGCCTTCACCTCCTGCGACATGGACAGCAACTCTTCCTGGCGCTTCACTGGCCACATGGCAAACCTTGAGTACTACTACGAGCAGGAAGGCGAGACCTGGACGGAATGCCCGGCAACTCTTTCCGGCGCTTACATGGACAACTTCAAGAACCTCTATACCCTCTGCATCAACAACAGCCTGACCGCTCCCACCGATCTGGCCGCCGGCGGCCATGACGCAAGCGAAGAGTTCCGCACCGGCAAGGCTGCGTTCCAGGTCCAGGGCTCCTGGGAATGGTCCGGCATGGCTGAGCAGGTTCCCAACGCTGCGATGATCCCGTACTACTGCGGCGTCGAGGGCGAAGAGAAGGCCGGCCTCAACTGCGGCACAGAAAACTGCTGGGCTGTCAACAGCGAGGCTTCCGAGGAAGACATTCAGGCAACGCTTGACTTCATGTACTGGATGGTCACCGATCCCGAAGTGTCTGCAATTCTTGTCGAGTCCTTCGGCGTTATGCCGTACAAGAACGCTGCAGAATCCACCAACGCGTTCCTGGCCGACGCCAACGAGTACAGCAACAATGGCTGCTATGTCATGAACTGGGCAACCAACTATCAGCCGAACGTCGACACCTACCGTGACGGTCTGGTTGCAGCGCTCAACCAGTTCAACGCCGATCAGTCCGACGCCAACTGGGAGCTGGTCAAGACCGCTTTCGTCGATGGCTGGGCAGTTCAGTATCAGGCTGTAAATGGCTGATTGACAAAAACCGACAAAGCAACTATCATAGTTCTTGGACGGGGCGAGCATTCCGCTCGCCCCGTTTTTAAGAGCCGCTGCGCGGAAAACCATATCATGCCCCTTTGCTGCATGAGGCGGGGGTATGACAATCGCGAAAACGTGAAATAACTAACAAAATAAGAAACGGGAGATGAGGGTATTGAAGCGTAAAAGAGACGCCGCGGCCGTCAACAGCCGTCTGATTCGCCGCCCGATTCAGCGGATGTTCTGGCTGTTTCTGCTGCCGATGACAGCGGCATTCTGCATCGGGTTCGTGTATCCATTTTTGAAGGGACTGTTTTTGTCCTTCTGCAAGTTCAAGACAACGAGCAAATGGACGTGGGTCGGCCTTTCCAACTACGCCAAGGCGCTTGCCGATGAGAGCTTCCGCTACTCCTTCGGCTATACGGCGCTGTATGCGATCGTTTCGCTGGTGCTCATCAATGTGCTGGCCTTTGCGGTGGCCTACGTGCTGACGCAGGAGATTCGCGGCACGAACCTTTTCCGGACGGTCTTCTTCATGCCGAACCTCATTGGCGGCATTGTGCTGGGGCATATCTGGAGCATGATCTTTGACGGCATTCTGAGCTACTATGGAACGTCGATCCTGCTGAACACAAAGCTCGGCTTCTGGGGTCTCATCATCCTGATGTGCTGGCAGCAGATCGGCTATATGATGATTATTTATATTGCGGGACTACAGGCCGTGCCGGGGGATATGCTGGAGGCCGCGAAGATCGACGGCGCAAGCAAGTGGCAGACGCTCTGGAAGGTCACGATTCCGAATGTCATGCCGTCGATCACGATCTGCATGTTCCTGACGCTTACCAACGGCTTCAAGCTCTTTGACCAGAACCTTGCGCTGACAGGCGGCCAGCCCTATATTATTAACCCCGACGGCACGACGGTTCACACGACCGAAATGCTGGCGCTCAATATTTATAACACGTTCTATGGCCAGAACGTCAATGCCCGCGGCACGGCGCAGGCCAAGGCGGTTCTGTTCTTCATTCTGGTGGCGGCCATTGGCCTGTTCCAGCTGAGCGCAACACGCAAAAAGGAGGTACAGCAGTAATGAAATCCAACGTACTGGCCAGAGAAAAGCGAACCAAGCGGGCGCTGACGATCATCTTTGCTGTTTTGTGCGTGGTGTACGTGATGCCGGTCTTCCTGGTGCTGCTCAACTCCTTCAAGGTCAACACCTTTGTCAAGACCGATACGTTCGGCTGGCCGTCGGGCGAGAGCTTTGCGGGCTTTGATAACTTCATCAAGGGCATGACCTTTGGCAATTACCCGTTCTGGAAGTCTGCACTTTACAGCACAGTCATCACGGTTCTGTCTACGGCGCTCATTCTCATCTGCACGTCGATGGCGGCGTGGTATATCTCCCGCGTCGATTCGATCCTCTGCCGCGTGATCTATTATCTTTGCGTGTTCTCGATGGTCGTGCCGTTCCAGATGGTCATGTTTACGCTCTCAAAAACGGCAGATACGCTGAAGCTTAACACGCCATGGACGATTCCTGTCATTTACCTTGGCTTTGGCGCGGGGCTGGCGGTGTTCATGTTCACGGGCTTTGTCAAGTCCATTCCGCTGGACATTGAAGAGGCGGCGGCCATCGACGGCTGCGGCCCGCTGCGCACATATTTCTCGGTGGTGCTGCCGATGCTCAAGCCGACGATGGTCTCGGTTGGTATTCTGGAGATCATGTGGGTCTGGAACGACTATCTGCTTCCGTATCTGGCGCTTGACCGCACGAAGTATTATACCATCCCCATCCACATCCAGTTTCTCAAGGGAAGCTACGGCACGGTCGACCTCGGCGCGACGATGGCGCTGATTCTGATGTCGATCATTCCGGTTATCGTGTTCTATCTGACGTGCCAGAAGCACATCATCAAGGGTGTTGCGGCCGGCGCGGTCAAGGGATAACGCAAAGAAAGGCGGGCGTCTGGCTTGACGATCAAGGATCTTGCGCGGCTGAGCGGGTATTCGCTTGGGACAGTTTCGCGCGTGCTGAATAACCAGCCGAACGTCTCGGAGCAGGCAAGGGCGACAATTCTCGCCCTTGTCGAGCAGCATGGCTTTGAGCGTAACACCAGCGCGCAGCTTTTAAAGCAGCAGCGAAGCAACACGGTGCTCATCATGATTAAAGGCACGTCCAACGAGATGTTTGCCAGCATGGTCGAGCGGCTGCAATCGCTTTTTGCCGAGACGGAGCATCCGGTCATTGCCAACTTCATCGACGAGGATGACAACGAGGTACGCAGAGCCTTGCAGCTGTGCCGCGAGCGAAAGCCGAGCGGCGTGATGTTTCTTGGCGGCAACAGCCAGAATTTCCGGGGCGATTTTGAAAAGATCCGCGTGCCGAGCGTGGTCGTGACAAATGACGCGCGCGCGCTTGGCTTTGAGAATCTTTCCAGCGTCTCGACCGACGACTGCAAGGGCGCGGCCTGCGCGGTGGAGTTTCTGCTCAAAAACGGGCATCGGCGCATTGCCGTGCTTGGCGGTGACCGCGTTGTCTCAGACACAAGCGCGCAGCGCTACGCCGGATGTCTGGAGGCGTTCCGTCGCAATGGGCTGCAATTTGACGAAGAGCGCATGTATTACACCGGCCGGTATTCCTATGAATTCGGCTATAACGGCATGCGCGAGGCGCTTGCGCGCACGAAGGATCTTACGGCGGTCTTCGCGATGGCGGATGTTATCGCCATCGGCGCGATTCGCGCGCTGCTGGATGCGGGTCTGCGCGTACCGGAGGATATTTCCGTCGTTGGATACGACGGGCTGAAAATCGGCGACTTTTACATTCCAAAGCTCACGACGATCGCACAGTCGGTTGAGCTGCTGTCCAAACGCTCATTTGAGCTTTTGATGCAGTGCATGCAGGGCGGAAAGGCAAAGCACCTGACTGTCCCGTTTACGCTGCTGAGCCGGCAGAGCGTCCGGCCAATCGGAGAATAAAGAGGGATCATTATGGAACGAAGCAGCGGAATTCTGCTGCATATCACATCCCTGCCGTCAAAGTATGGAATCGGAAATCTTGGCAGGGAGGCATTCGCCTTTGTGGATTTCCTGAAGCAGGCGGGGCAGAGCTTCTGGCAGATTCTGCCGCTTTGCCCGCCGGGCTACGGCGACTCGCCGTATCAGGGCTTTTCGGCCTTCGCCGGAAACCCGTATCTGATCGACCCGGAGCAGCTTGTTCAGGCCGGATGGCTTCAGCCGCAGGAGCTGGAGAGCATCGACTGGGGCGAGCGCGCCGATCAGGTAGACTATCAGCGGATGTATCATGCGCGCCTTGGCGTTTTGCAGCTGGCCTTCCGCAGATTTCAGGCAAATGCACCGGCAGAGTTTGCGGATTTTGTTGTGCGCGAGCGCGACTGGCTGCCGGAGTATGCGCTGTTTATGGCGGTCAAGTCGCATTTTGACGACCGCCCCTGGAGCGAGTGGCCGACCGATATCCGGCTGCATCAGCCCGATGCGCTGGCGCATTATCAGGAGCTTTTGCAGGCGGAGATCCAGTTTCACTGCTTTTTGCAGTATATCTTCCAGAGCCAGTGGAAGCGACTTCGCGAATACGCGCATGAAAACGGCGTGAAGATCATCGGCGATATCCCCATCTATGTGCCGCTGGATTCGGCGGATGTGTGGGCGCACCCGGAAAACTTCCAGCTGGGAAGAACGAGAAAGCCGCGCTGTGTTGCCGGCTGCCCGCCTGATGGGTTCAGCAAAAACGGCCAGTATTGGGGAAATCCCATCTACGACTGGGCGCGCATGGAGCAGGACGGCTTTTCGTGGTGGCTGCGCCGTGTCGGCGCGGCGGGAAAGCTCTATGACGTCGTGCGCATTGACCATTTCCGCGGCATTGAGAGCTACTGGAGCATTCCTGCCGTCAACAAGACCGCGCGCCGCGGTGCGTGGGTCAAGGGGCCGGGGATGAAGCTGGTCAGCGCCATTCAGAAGGCCTACCCCGAGATCGAGTTTATCGCGGAGGATCTGGGCTTTTTGACGCCGGAGGTTTTAAAGCTTGTGGAGGATTCCACGTGGCCGGGCATGAAGGTTCTGGAATTCGCGTTCGACCCGCGCGAGCCGAGCAATTATCTGCCGCACCGATATGATGAAAACTGCATCTGCTATACCGGCACGCATGACAACGAGACGCTTTACCAGTGGTATGCGGCGCTTTCGCCGGAGGCAGAGCGCTATGCGCGCGCGTATCTTGGTATTTCGGAGCAGGAGGATCTGCCGCAGGCCATCATCCGCGCAGGCGCGGGGTCAAGGGCAAAGCTCTTTGTCGCGCAGATGCAGGACTATCTGCGCCTCGGCGCGCAGGCGCGCATGAATGAGCCGGGGACGCTCAAGCCGGAAAACTGGCGCTGGCGCATGACGCCGGGGCAGGCGAACGCGGCGCTGGCCGCAGAGCTTCGCGCACTGGCTGAGCAGACTGACCGTATACCGTAACAGGGCAAAACAGCAAACCTTCGCAGCCCGCCTGTCTGAAGGGGCAGGCGGGCTTGCGTTTTGATTTCTGGCAGGAATGCCATTGTATGGGAGAGTGCTTATGAGCAACGAAGTAGAAAGAATCGTACAGCAGACCGAGGCGCTTGTGCGCCTGCGCCATGAGGAGACCTTGCAGGAGACCACACCGGAGCGCCTGCATGCATGTCTGGGCGAGGTCGTGATGGTTCAGATCAACGACAGCTGGGTCAAGACCAAAAAGCGCCAGACCGCAGGCCGCCGTGCCTTTTATTTCTCGGCGGAATATCTGGTTGGCCGTCTGGTCTACAGCAACCTCTTTAACCTCGGAATTCTCGACGAGGTGAAGAAGGCGTTTTTGGAAAAGGGCGTCGATCTGGCCTGTCTGGAGGAAATTGAGGATGCGGCGCTTGGAAACGGCGGTCTGGGCCGTCTGGCCGCATGCTTCCTCGACAGCGCGGCCAGCTGCGATGTGCCGCTGACGGGCTATGGCCTTCGCTACCGCTTTGGCCTTTTCAAGCAGAGCTTTGAAAACGGCAGCCAGCGCGAAAATGCCGACGACTGGACAAAGTTCGGAGACCCCTGGAGTCACCGCCGCGACAAGCTGGCCGTCCGGGTGAACTTTGCCGGGCAGACGGTTATTGCCGTGCCGTATGATATGCCGGTCATCGGCTATCAGAACGACACGATCGGCACGCTCAGGCTCTGGCAGTGCGAGGCGGAAAAGGAGCTGGACTTCGACGCGTTCAATGCGCAGAACTATGTCAAGGCGCTTGAGACGAAGAACAAGGCCGAGGATATCACGCGCGTTCTGTATCCGAACGATACGACCTGGGAGGGAAAGCAGCTGCGCATCAAGCAGCAGTATCTGCTTTCGAGTGCCTCGCTTCAGGATATTCTCAGAAGCTTCCGCGAAAATCATGGCCGCGACTACTACAGACTGCCGGAGTTTGACGCCATCCAGCTCAACGACACGCACCCGGCAATGGCGATTCCGGAGCTCATCCGGCTGCTTCAGAACGAGGGTATGGACTTTGAGTCTGCCTTCCAGATCGCGGCCAAGGTCTTTGCCTACACGAACCACACCGTGATGGGCGAGGCGCTTGAGAAATGGAATCTGGAGCTTTTGCGCTCGGTCGTGCCGGAAATCTGCGACATTATCGAGAAAATCGACGCAAGACTGAAAAAAGAGCATCCGAACAGCGGCCTTTTCATTATAAAAGATCATCAGGCGCACATGGCAAATCTTTCGGTCTATGTGTCCTCGGCGGTCAACGGCGTTGCAAAGGTCCACTCGGAGATTTTGAAAAACGATGTGTTCCGGGACTGGTACAGGGTCTTCCCCGAACGCTTCCAGAACAAGACCAACGGCATCACGCCAAGACGCTGGCTTGGCCTTTGCAACCCGGAGCTTTGCGGGCTGCTTGAGAGCAAGGTCGGCGGAGACTTCCTGCGTGAGCTTGACCGGCTGGAAGCTCTGAAAGACGGCCTTGACGAGATGACCATCAAGCAGTTTAACGCCATGAAGCTTGAAAAAAAGCGCCAGCTTTGCAGCGTCATCGAGCAGCGCGAGGGCGTGAAGCTCGACCCGGGCTTCCTGTTTGACGTGCAGGTCAAGCGCCTGCATGAGTATAAGCGGCAGCTGATGAACGCGCTTTCCATCATGGATATTTACTTTGGCATCCGGGAAGGGCGAATCAGAGATTTCACGCCGACCGTCTTTATCTTCGGCGCAAAGGCCGCGCCCGGCTACGTGCGCGCCAAGGCCATCATCCGGTATATTAACCGCGTGGCAGAGCTTGTGAACAGCGACCCTGCCGTTGCGGACAAGATGAAGGTCATCTTCGTGCAGAACTACAACTGCTCGTATGCAGAGCATATCATTCCTGCGGCGGATATTTCCGAGCAGATCTCGCCTGCCGGAACAGAAGCCTCCGGCACGGGCAATATGAAGCTGATGCTGAACGGCGCTGTGACCCTTGGCACGATGGACGGGGCGAACATTGAGATCGTTGCGCGCGCGGGGCAGGAGAATAACTATATCTTTGGCCTTACAGTGCAGGAGGCGAACGCCATCCGCGAGAGCTATTGCGCGCGGGAGATCTATAACCAGAATCCCCGTATCCGCCGCGTGGTCGACACGCTTGTTGACGGCACAGTACCGACGGACGCGGAGCTGCATGAGCTTTATACCTCGCTGCTTGACGGCGCAAGCTGGCATCGGGCAGACCACTATTTCATTTTGAAGGATCTGCCGGCCTATCAGGCCGCGCGCTTACAGGCCAACCGCGACTATCGCGACCGCATTGCCTTTGGACGAAAGTGCCTGATGAATGTTGCGTCGGCGGGCTATTTCTCCTCCGACCGCACGATCCGGCAGTACGCGCAGGAAATCTGGAAGCTTTAAATCGTATTGTCCAAAACTCTTTTGGAGTTTTGGACAAAGGAGTTGCAGCCCGCAA
>CAZXIW010000018.1:0-13329 GCA_964640905.1 uncultured Oscillospiraceae bacterium | reverse complement strand
ATCGTATTGTCCAAAACTCTTTTGGAGTTTTGGACAAAGGAGTTGCAGCCCGCAAGCCTGCGCGCAGAAGCCTCGCAGAGTTCGTGCCCGCAGGCACGAAGCAATCCAATTTATTTTTTTCGGCGACATGTGCGTCGAAAAAAATTCCTATCAGCCCGCAAACGTGAATTTTGGCAGCGAAGCTGCCAAAACTTTGCGCTGCAGCGGGCTGCGAAAATGATCTGCAAAAACTCCGCAGGAGTCTTTGCAGAAGCTTGCCCCGGGCTTTGCCCGGGGCTTTTGGCAAATCTGGAAGGAGGAGCATACGATGGTTTTTGACACGCTGATTCTTGGCGGCACGGTGATCGACGGCAGCGGAAGGCCGGGCTTCCGTGCGGATGTCGGAATTCTGGATGGAAAAATTGCTGCGCTTGGAAGCCTTGGCGGCGCGCGGGGAAAATGGACGCTGGACGCTGCGGGGCAGCTTGTGACGCCGGGCTTTATCGATATCCACCGGCATGCGGACGCGGCGCTTTTTCGCGCGGGGTTTGGCGCGGCTGAGCTATACCAGGGGCTGACGACGATCATAAACGGAAACTGCGGGCTTTCCATCGCGCCGAGCGGCGGGGCATTTCAGGGTGAGATTTTTGATTATCTCACGCCGGTGACCGGAAGGCCGGAGCAGTTTATGAAAACCGAGACCATGGCCTGCTATCTTGCGGCGCTGCGGGAGCGGGGGCTTGCACTTCATGTCGGCATGCTGGCGGGCGGCGGAACGATCCGCGCGCAGGCGGCAGGGCTTGGCACAAAGCACTTGCAGCCAGAGCATTACCGGGCGATTCACCTTGCGCTCGAGCGCGCGCTGTCAGACGGGGCGCTTGGCGTATCGCTGGGGCTTGGGTATGCGCCGGAGTGCTTTTATCAGACGGACGAGCTGATTCGGGCGCTTGCGCCGCTGGCCGGGAGCGGCGTTCCGGTTGCGGTGCATATGCGGCAGGAGGGGAGCGGCGTGGAGGCGGCGCTTTCGGAGATGATCGAGGTGGCGCGCGCGCTGAAGACCCACGTGCAGATCAGCCACATGAAGGCCATTGGCCGGGAAAACTGGCGCGCTGCCGTGCCGCGCATGCTGCAAATGCTCCGCCGCGCGCGCGAGGAGGGCGTCGATATTGCCTGTGATGTGTACCCCTACACGGCGGGCTCGACGCAGCTGATTCACATTCTTCCGCCGCAGAGCCAGGAGGGCGGTCTGGCGGCGCTCAGTGAAAGGCTGAGAAAGCCCGCGTTCCGGGCAGAGCTGCGCGAGAAAATGCTGCATGGAACGGATTTTGAGAATCTGTCGCTGCTGGTTGGCTGGGAAAATATTCTTGTCTCGTCTGTGACGCGCGCGGAAAACCGTGACTGCGAAGGACGCTCCATCCGGGAAATTGCAGACCTGCGCGGCCAGAGCCCCTTTGACGCGGCCTTTGACCTTCTGGCCGATGAGCAGTGCGAGGTTACGATGATCGATGAGATCACCCTCGAGGAGGATATTGAAGCGATTTTGCGCGACGAGGCCAGCTGCGTCATTTCTGACAGTACATATCCCCTCACGGGTCTTCTTCACCCGCGCGTATACGGGACGTATGCGAGGCTGTTTGCGCGCTATGTGCTGGCGCGGAAAACGCTTTCGCCGGAGCAGGCCGTTCAGAAGGCGAGCGCCCTTCCGGCAAAATATATGCGCCTTGACACAAAGGGGAAAATCGCGCCGGGCATGGATGCGGACATCAACGTTTTCCGGCTGGAGGAGCTTTGCGAAACGGCGCGCTACGATACGCCGGAGCAGTATGCCCGCGGGATGCAGACGGTTCTTGTTGCAGGAGAAGCTGCAATTTGCCAGGGGCGCTTGACAGGCCGCGCCTGTGGGAAGGTGTTGGAAAGCGTGAAGTGTTGACAGGCGAAGCTGTGACCTAGAAAAAGGAAAAACTGTGGGAAGGTGTTGGAAACTGTTAAGTGTTGACATCCGGCGCGGCGGGCGAAAAAAGACGGAAATGAAGCTCCAAAAGGTTTAAAACTATTAAAAACGTCGAGAAACAGGCGAATAATCGGGCGGTTTTTGGCAATTATAATACTGGACACATGTCATACAATCGGATATAATTTAAAAGGATGAGGAAGAATTATGTAGTTTTGTGTCCGGTTGGTATTATGCTGCCTGACGTTTAAATAAGGAGGAAATTATTCATGTCTGTTAAAGTTGCGATCAATGGTTTTGGCCGCATTGGCCGTCTGGCATTCCGTCAGATGTTCGGCGCTGAGGGCTACGAGGTTGTTGCCATCAACGACCTGACCTCTGCCAAGATGCTGGCGCATCTGCTGAAGTACGACTCCACGCAGGGTAACTACGTTGCGCAGGGTCATACCGTTGATTTCCACGAGGGCGAAGGCGAAGACAACTACATCGTTGTCGACGGCAAGAAGATCGTCATCTACAAGATGCCGAACGCGGCAGAGCTTCCCTGGGGCAAGCTGGGTGTTGACGTTGTGCTCGAGTGCACCGGCTTCTACACCAGCAAGGCAAAGGCACAGGCACACATCGACGCAGGCGCGCGCAAGGTCGTTATCTCCGCTCCGGCTGGCAACGATCTGCCCACCATCGTTTATAACGTCAACCACAACACGCTGACCAAGGAAGACAACATCATCTCCGCTGCTTCCTGCACCACCAACTGCCTGGCCCCGATGGCAAAGGCGCTCAATGACCTGGCTCCGATCGAGTCCGGCATTATGTGCACCATCCACGCCTACACCGGCGACCAGATGCCGCTCGACGGCCCGCAGAAGAAGGGCGACCTCCGCCGCTCCCGCGCAGCCGCTGTGAACATCGTTCCGAACTCCACCGGCGCTGCCAAGGCCATCGGCCTGGTCATCCCCGAGCTCAAGGGCAAGCTCATCGGCGCTGCACAGCGCGTTCCCACCCCCACCGGCTCGAGCACCATTCTCAATGCCGTTGTCAAGGGCACAGTTTCCGTTGAGCAGGTCAACGAGCAGATGAAGGCAGAGGCAACCGAGTCCTTCGGCTACAACACCGACGAGATCGTTTCCTCCGACATCATCGGCATGCGCTTTGGCTCTTTGTTCGATGCCACGCAGACCATGGTTCTGCCGCTGCCGAATGGCGACACGCAGGTTCAGGTCGTTTCCTGGTACGACAACGAGAACTCCTACACCAGCCAGATGGTTCGCACCATCAAGTATTTCTCCGAGCTGGGCTAAGCAGATTTGAATCCGACAAAAAGAACCTCCGACCCGGAGGTTCTTTTTTTGCATGAAGCTTTTGCGCGTCATTTTCGCTTGCCCCGACGGGGCAGGAAATGGCGCATTCCACATTTTTGCTATGCCTTTGCATAGCAAAAAAACGGGCGCGCACGTAACGTGCGCGCCCGTGTGGTTGCCGATTTTCGGCGGCTGTGTTTTGGAAAGAGCCTCAGGCCTTGCCGGAGCGGCGGCTGTAGAGCCGGGCGAGGCCGCCCTCGCTTGTCTCGCGGAAGGCATGGCTGATGTTGATGCCGGTCTCATACATGGTGCGCACGACCATGTCAAACGAAATCGAGCGCGTACCGACCAGCATATGTGCAAGGTTCGATGCGTCGATGGCGCGCTTGGCCGCGACGGCGTTTCGCTCGATGCAGGGAATCTGCACGAGGCCGCAGATGGGGTCGCAGGTGAGCCCCAGATGATGCTCCATGGCGATCTCGGCGGCGTATTCCTGCTCGTCGAGGCTCAGCCCCGTGAGCTGCCCCATGGCCGCAGCGGCCATTGAGCAGGCCGCGCCGATCTCGGCCTGGCAGCCGCATTCTGCGCCGGAGATCGAGGCATTGCGCTTGATGAGATTTCCGAAGATACCGGCCACGCCGAGCGCGCGGACGATCTTGCTGTCGGGCAGGCTGTATTTGTTCTGCATGTAAAGAAGCACGGCAGGCAGCACACCGCAGCTGCCGCAGGTGGGTGCGGTAACGACCGTCCCGTTGGCGGCATTCTGCTCGGCGGCGGCAAAGGCGTAGGCGCAGACGAGCTGAAGCTCGCGCACCTGCGGAATGTCGAGAAGGTGGGTGCGCTCATAAAGAAGCTTTGCCTTGCGCTCAACATTCAGCCCACCGGGGAGCGTACCGGTTGCCTCCAGACCCTCGTGGATCTCACGGCGCATGGCGTCCCAGATGGTTTGCAGGAAGTCCCAGATTTCAGGCCCTTCGTTCAGCTCCACATATTCCGGCAGCGAAACATAGCGCCAGCGGCAAAACTGCGCGATTTCGGCGAAGGAGTTTTCGGGGTAGACCTCGTCGGCCTCGTCGGGCGCTTCACCGTCGATGACGATGTCGCCGCCGCCGACAGACTCCACACGCATGCGCCCAAGCTCCTGCCCGCCCTGAAAGGCGAGAAAGTCCATCGTGTTGGGGTGCGGCAGGTCATCGGGATCACTGGCAGAGAAGATGATCTCGGTGCGCTGCGCGCCAAGCACCTCTTTTAACACGCGGTCTGTGCCGTGGCCGATGCCGGTCTTGCTCAAAGAGCCGTAGAGGATGACCTGAAAACGGTCGGCCTGCGGCATGCGCGCCAGAAACAGCCGCGCGGCGCGCTCAGGGCCAATGGTGTGAGAGCTGGACGGGCCTTTGCCGATTTTATATAAGTCACGAAGAGATTTCATGAAGAATACCTGCTTCCTTTGTTTGTTTTTTCGTAATGAGTATAGCAAAGAATGCGGGAAATAACAATTGCACTTTTGACGGATTTTTAGGCGCTTTTATGTTCTTTTTTGCTATTTTGTGCGCCGATGGCCGATGGCCTCAAGGGCAAGCTCACCGGCAAGCTTGAACAGCGTGTCGGCCAGAACTCGTTCCAGCGAAACCCCGGCCCGCTCGGCGACCTGGCGGTAAAATCGCTCGGCGGTGGGGTCAAGGGCGATGGTGATGCAGGACATGGCAGATTCCTCCCCGGTGATTCATTTCAAAAGTATCTCATTTTATGCCCCGCCGGAGGGCGGGGTGCATGCGGAAAAAGCGGGATTTTGAGGAAAAATATGCCGCCGGAGGCGAAAAGGGTTGACAGACGTGGTATAATAGCCGCAAAAGCGGTTATTATACCTAATTTATCGCCATTTTCCTCCCCGGCTTCGCCGAGAACCGGAAAATATGGCTATTATTATACCATTTCGCTTACGCTTATGGTATAATATTCATTCTGGATTCCGTATAACTAAATTCCGAAAGGATGTATCGATATGGCAAAAGAGAAGAAAGTACAGCAGATCACCGACATGGAGGTCGATTTTGCGCAGTGGTACACCGATATCTGCCGCAAGGCGGAGCTGGTGGAGTATGCAAGCGTCAAGGGCTTTACCATTCTGCGCCCGTATGGCTATGCGATCTGGGAAAACATGCAGGCGATCATGGACGCGGAATTCAAGAAGACCGGCCATGAGAACGTGGCAATGCCGGTGCTGATTCCGGAGAGCCTGCTCAAAAAAGAGGGCGAGCTTGTCAACGGCTTTGCTCCTGAGGTCGCGTGGGTCACGATGGGCGGCAGCGAAAAGCTCGAAGAGCGCCTGGCCTTCCGCCCGACGTCGGAGACGATGTTCTGCGACCACTGGTCGCGCGTTTTGCAGACCTACCGTGAGCTGCCGATGCTCTACAACCAGTGGTGCTCCGTCATCCGCTGGGAAAAGACGACCCGCCCCTTCCTCAGAAGCCGTGAGTTCTGGTGGCAGGAGGGTCACACCATCCATGAGACAGCGGAAGAAGCCATCCATGAGACCGAGCAGCAGCTCAAATGCTACGCGGACTTCTTTGAAAATGTGCTGGCCATCCCCGTCGTTCCCGGTCAGAAGACCGAGAAGGAAAAGTTTGCGGGCGCAGAGGCAACCTACACGGTTGAGTGCCTGATGAAAGACCACAAAGCGCTCCAGGGCGCAACGAGCCACTACTTTGGCGACAAGTTCTCAAGAGCCTACGACGTGACCTTCACCGGCCGCGACAATAAATTGCAGTATCCGTTCCAGACCTCCTGGGGCTCGACCACGCGCATGATCGGCGCTGTTATCATGGCGCACGGCGATAATAACGGCCTCGTCCTTCCGCCCAAAATCGCGCCGACGCAGGTGATCGTGCTTCCCATCGCGCAGCATAAAGAAGGCGTCCTCGATGCAGCCGCGAAGGTCAAAGAGCGCCTGCTTGCCGCCGGCATCCGCGTGAAGATGGATGACTCGGATAATTCCATGGGCTGGAAGTGCGCGCAGTATGAAATGAAGGGTGTGCCGCTTCGCCTCGAGCTTGGCCCGCGCGACATTGAAAGCGGAAACTGCGTCCTCGTCCGCCGCAACGACGGCGAGAAGACAGTCGTCTCGCTGGAGAATCTGGAGCAGGCCGTTGCGGAGCAGCTTGCGCTTGTCCAGAAGGGCATGTATGAAAAGGCAAAGCAGAATCTGGACAGCCATATCTTCGAGGCGCACTCCATTGAAGAGGCAAAGAAGCTTCAGCAGGAGCATGGCGGCTTCATCAAGACCATGTGGTGCGGCGAGCTTGCATGCGAGCTGAAGATGAAGGAGGAGGGCGGAATGTCCTCGCGCTGCATGCCGCTGCATCAGGAGCATCTGGGCGACACCTGCCCGATCTGCGGCAAGCCGGCTAAGAAGATGATCTACTGGGGCGTTGCATACTGAGCAAAATGGCAAAACGCGCAGAATTGAGGCGAAAAAGCGCCGGAAATTCGGCAAAAATTCTTCAAAAAACTTTGAAATCCCCCTTGACACCAAGGGGGATTTCCTGTATTATATATGAGCGCGCGCAGGAAACGTTTGCAACGCGACCACGCGTGTCAATGCGATGATGCAGGAGATTGCGCCACTGGCGGTAACTTCTGCGGAGTATGTCCGGTCATCGGGCGGCTGAGGATCCTGCTACGGCGTATATCGCCGCAGTGGACACTGGCCGACAAAGTCGGCCTTTTTTCATGGTGTGGAATGATACGCACGGCTTAGCGTACAGCGATTCTCGACCGTACCCAGCGGCATTACAACAACTGAGTACGTGATTCAAGGAGGAAACACAACAATGGCAAACCAGGAAATGATCAGAATTCGCCTGAAGGCTTATGATCATCAGCTCATCGACGCGAGCGCAGAGAAGATCGTCGAAACCGCAAAGCGCAACGGCGCTTCCGTCTCCGGCCCCATCCCCCTGCCGACCAAGAAAGAGGTCGTCACCATCCTTCGCGCTGTTCACAAGTACAAGGATTCCCGCGAGCAGTTCGAGCGCAGAACCCACAAGAGACTGATCGATATCCTCAACCCCAACCAGAAGACCGTGGAAGCTCTGATGAGCCTCGACCTTCCCGCTGGCGTTGAGATTGAGATAAAGCTGTAATTATCCCTACATTATAATTACGGCAGCCCGCCACGGTTCGTCATACAGAGGACGGACGGGTCATGTTGATAAGCAATGCGTCCCAATGCGCGGCCTTATCAACCAATAACCTTAAATTAGGAGGAAAACACATGAAAATGCAGAAAGCGATCATCGGCAAAAAAGTGGGCATGACCCAGATTTTCGATGAGAGCGGCAAGGTCATTCCGGTAACTGTCATCGAAGCAGGCCCCTGCGTCGTGACCCAGAAGAAGACCATGGAAAAAGACGGCTACAACGCCATTCAGCTCGGCTACGAGGACGTCAAGGAGTCCAAGCTGACCAAGCCGGAAGCCGGTCACCTCAAGAAGGCCGACGTTGCCTTCAAAAAGCATCTGAAAGAGTTCAAAATCGAAAAGGCCGCTGAGATGAACGTTGGCGACGAGGTCAAGGCCGGTATTTTCGCGGCTGGCGACAAGATCGACGTCACCGGCATCAGCAAGGGCCATGGCTATGAAGGCCCGATCAAGCGCTGCGGCGGCCATCGCACCCCGATGACCCACGGCGGCGGCCCGGTTCACCGCCAGGCTGGTTCCATGGGCCCGACCTCTTCTCCGAGCCGGATCTTCAAGGGTCATAACGGCGCAGGCCAGATGGGCGTTGAGCAGGTCACGGTTGAGAACCTCGACGTTGTCAAGGTCGACGAAGAGCTCAACATGATCGTTGTCCGCGGCGCAATCCCCGGCCCGAAGGGCGGCATCGTGTATCTGAAGAACACGGTCAAGAACTTCAAGACGAAGGGCGCTGCTGCAAACGCCAGCATCAACCCGCAGAAGGCTTCGGCGCGTACCAACCCGCAGAAGGCTTCGGCAAGAAACCGCTAAGAGAGGAGAGTAAATCATGCAGACGAAAGTTTTTGATATGGCTGGAAAGCAGGTCGGCGAGATCGAGCTCTCCGAAGCTATTTTCGGCATTACGCCCAACGAAGCTGTTGTGCACGACGTAGTCAAGAACCATCTGGCAAACTGCCGCCAGGGCACGCAGAGCGCGCTGACCCGTGCGGAAGTTTCCGGCGGCGGCATCAAGCCGTGGCGTCAGAAGGGCACCGGCCGCGCCCGTCAGGGCTCCATCCGCGCCCCGCAGTGGTATCATGGCGGCATCGTCTTTGCCCCCAAGCCCCGCGACTACAGCTACACGCTGAACAAGAAGGTCAAGAGACTGGCTATGAAGTCCGTCCTGAGCGCCAAGGCACAGGAAGAGAACCTGGTCGTTATCGACTCGATCAAGATGACCGAGATCAAGACCAAGAGCTTCAAGAGCTTCCTGAAGGCTGTCAACGCCGACTGCAAGGCACTGGTCGTTACCGCTGAGAACGACGAGCTCGTCGTCAAGAGCGCGGCCAACATCCCGGGCGTGCTGGTCACCTTCGCAAACCTCATTAACGTCTACGACATCCTGAACGCCAAGAAGCTGGTCGTCGACCAGGCTGCTCTTGCTAAGATCGAGGAGGTGTTCGCATAATGAAGACCGCATACGACATCATCATCAAGCCCATTATCACCGAACAGTCCATGGAAGAGACCGAAGCCAAGAAGTACGTCTTCCAGGTTGCTATCGACGCCAACAAGACTGAGATCAAGAAGGCAATCGAGCAGATCTTCGGTGTGAAGGTCGAAAAGGTCAACACCATCCGCATGGAAGGCAAGGCCAAGCGCCAGGGCGCTGCTCCTGCTGGCCGCCGCGCCAACTGGAAGAAGGCCATGGTCAAGCTGACCGCCGATTCCAAGACCATCGAGTTCTTCGAAGGCATGGTCTAATTGAATTCTTAGAAGGAGTGTAAACGCAATATGGCGATCAAATCTTTTAAGCCGTATACCCCGTCGAGAAGAAACATGACCGTTTCCGCCTTCGACGGCGTAGATAAGAAGGCAAAGCCCGTGCGCGGCCTGCTTGAGACTGTCAAGAAGAACGGCGGCCGCAACAGCTACGGCAGAATCACCGTCCGTCATCGCGGCGGCGGCAACAAGCGCAAGTACCGCATCATTGATTTCCGCCGTGACAAGCTGGAAATGCCCGCGGTCGTTCAGCGCCTGGAATACGACCCCAACCGCAGCGCATTCATCGCGCTGGTCAAGTATGAAGACGGCGAGCTGCGCTACATCCTGGCGCCCGTTGGTCTGAAGGCTGGCGACACCGTCGTCTCCTCCGCCACCGCCGACATCAAGCCCGGCAACTGCCTGCCGATCGCAAACATCCCCGTTGGTACGGTCATCCACAACATCGAGCTCTATCCGGGTCGCGGCGCTCAGCTCGTCCGCTCCGCCGGCACCTCCGCACAGCTGATGGCGAAGGACGCAGAGCTTGCACAGGTTCGTCTTCCCTCCGGTGAGGTTCGCCTTGTCCGCATGAACTGCACCGCAGTTATCGGCCAGGTTGGCAACATCGACCATGAGAACATCCACATCGGCAAGGCCGGCCGTACCCGCCACATGGGCATCCGCCCGACCGTCCGTGGCTCTGTTATGAACCCGAACGATCACCCGCACGGCGGCGGCGAAGGCAAGAGCCCGGTCGGACATCCCGGTCCCATGACTCCGTGGGGCAAGCCGGCGATGGGTCTGAAGACGCGCAAGGCCAAGAACCGCACCAACAAGTATATCTTTAAGCGCAGAAATGCGAAGTAAGGAGGATATGAAATGAGCAGAAGCATCAAGAAAGGCCCGTTTGTAGCACCCGAGCTGTTCAAGCGCGTGGAAGAGCTGAACAAGAACGGCGAAAAGAAGGTCCTCAAGACCTGGTCCCGCGCATCTACCATTTTCCCCTCCTTTGTCGGTCACACCATCGCTGTGCACGACGGCCGCCGTCATGTTCCGGTCTACATCACCGAGGATATGGTCGGCCACAAGCTGGGCGAATTCGTTCCCACCAGAACCTTCCGTGGTCACTCCGGCAGTAAGACCACCAACTCTTAATGAAGGAGGACGCTGAAACGATGGAAGCAAAAGCATATCTGAAATATCTGCGAATCTCCCCGCGTAAGGTCGTCATTCTTTGCGACCTCATCCGCGGCAAGGACATCAAGACCGCAACTGCATATCTGATGCAGACCCCGAAGGCGGCCTCCGAGCCCATGCTCAAGCTCCTCAGGAGCGCAGTGGCAAACGCAGAGAACAACCATGGCATGGACGTCGAGAAGCTGTATGTATCGACTGCGATCGCAAACCCGGGCCCGACGCTCAAGCGCGGCATGCCCAGAGCGCAGGGCAGATACAACCGGATTCTCAAGAGAACCACTCACATCACCCTTGGTGTGAGCGAGAAGGCTTAAGCAGGAGGTTACTATGGGACAGAAAGTTAATCCCCATGGATTGCGCGTTGGCGTAATTAAGGATTGGGACTCTCGTTGGTATGCCCGTGAGGACAAGGTCGGTGATCTGATCGTTGAGGACTACAACATCCGCAAGTACCTCAAGACCACCCTCTACGCCGCCGGCATCGCCAAGATCGAAATTGAAAGAGACAACGCAAAGGTCAAGATCAACATCCACTGCTCCCGTCCCGGTGTCATCATCGGCAAGGGCGGCACGGAGATCGAGGCTCTGCGCCAGAAGGTGGAAGCCAAGCTCGGCAAGACTGTCGCCCTCAACATCGTTGAAGTTCGCAGCCCCGACATGAACGCACAGCTCGTCGCGGAGAACATCGCCGCACAGCTTGAAAAGCGTATCTCCTTCCGCCGCGCAATGAAGCAGGCCATCCAGAGAGCAACCAGACTCGGCGCAAAGGGCATCAAGTGCTCCTGCGGCGGCCGTCTGGGCGGCGCTGAGATCGCCAGAAGCGAATCCTACCATGAAGGCACCATTCCCCTGCAGACTATCCGCGCCGACATCGACTACGGCTTTGCCGAGGCCAACACGACCTATGGCAAGATCGGCTGCAAGGTCTGGATCTACAAGGGCGAGGTTCTGAACACGACGCTTCGTGCAGAGAATCCCGAGCCCGCAAAGCGTGAGCGCCGTCAGCGTGACGACCGTCGCGGCGACCGCCGTGGCGACCGCCGCAATGGTGACCGCCGCCCTTATGGTGAGAGAAGATACAACAACGACCGTAGGGAAGGAGGCAACCGCTAATGTTAATGCCTAAAAGAACCAAGTACCGCCGTGTACAGAGAGGCCGCATGAAGGGCGCTGCTTCCCGCGGCAACAAGATCGCTTACGGCGAATTCGGCATCCAGGCCATGGAGCCCGGCTGGATCACCGGCAACCAGATCGAGGCGGCTCGTGTCGCCATGACCCGTTACACCAAGCGTGGCGGCCAGGTCTGGATCAAGATCTTCCCTGACAAGCCTGTTTCCAAGAAGGCGCTTGGCGTCCGTATGGGCTCCGGTAAGGGCGCACCGGAATACTGGGTTGCAGTCGTGAAGAATCAGAAGGTTATGTTCGAAATCGGCGGCGTTTCCGAAGCGGAAGCGCGCGAGGCACTTCGTCTGGCACAGCACAAGCTGCCCATCAAGACGAAGATCATTGCCAGAGAAGCCCCGGAAACCGAGAATGGTGGTGAATAATGATGAAGGCAAATGAAATCCGTAAAATGTCTGCCGCTGAGCTGGAAGGCAAGCTGGCTGAGCTGAAGAAGGATCTGTTCATGCTGAGAATGCAGCATGCGACCAACCAGCTCGACAACCCCCTGCAGATCGCAGTTGTCAAGAAAGATATTGCCCGCATCAAAACTATTATTCGTGAGAACGAGACCAAGTAACGGAGGTAAGCGAACATGAGTGAAAATACCAGAGCTTTCCGCAAGACCAGGATTGGTACCGTCGTCTCGGATAAGATGGACAAGACCATCGTGGTTGCGATTGAAACCAACGTGCAGCACAAGCTGTACCACAAGATCATCAAGAGAACCTACAAGCTGAAGGCCCATGATGAGACCAACTCCGCCGGCATCGGCGATACTGTCAAGGTCATGGAGTGCCGTCCTCTGTCCAAGGACAAGAGATGGAGACTTGTAGAGATCATCGAAAAGGCTAAGTAAGGAGGTCGACAACTATGATTCAGAGTGAAAGCTATTTGAAGGTTGCCGACAATACCGGCGCCAAGGAAATCAAATGCATCCGCGTTCTGGGCGGCACGCGCCGGAAGTATGCGAACATCGGTGATGTAATCGTCTGCTCCGTGCGCAAGGCAGCTCCGAACGGTACGGTCAAGAAGGGCGAGGTCGTTAAGGCCGTTATCGTCCGCTCTGTCAAGGGTACCCGCCGCACCGATGGCACCTACGTCCGCTTCGACGAGAACGCAGCCGTTCTCATCAAGGACGACAACAGCCCGCGCGGCACCCGTATTTTTGGGCCGGTGGCAAGAGAGCTTCGTGACAGCGGTTTCATGAAGATCTGCTCCCTGGCTCCTGAGACAGTTTGATAGGGGGACCAAGAGATGAACGTTAAGAAGAACGATACCGTGGTTGTCCTGTCCGGCAAGGACAAGGGCAAGAAGGGTAAGGTCCTCGAGGCTATGCCCGCTACCGGCAAGGTCGTTGTCGAAGGCATCAACGTTGCGACCTGCCATGTCAAGCCGAAGAAGCAGGGCGAACAGGGCGGCATCATCCGCCGTGAGATCCCCATGTATGCTTCCAAGGTCATGCGCGTCTGCCCGAAATGCGGCCAGGCGACCCGCCCCGCTTCCAAGATGGAAAACGGCGCAAAGGTCCGTGTCTGCAAGAAGTGCGGCGAGACTATTTGAGAGGGAGGATTGAAGAATGTCCAGACTGCATGTAAGATATAATGAAGAAATCGCTCCCGCTCTCATGAACAAGTTCCAGTACAAGAGCGTGATGCAGATCCCCAAGCTCAGCAAGGTCATCGTGAACGTTGGCTGCGGCGAGTCCAAGGGCAACGCCAAGGAAATCGAGGCCATCTGCAAGGATATCGCTACCATCACCGGCCAGAAGCCCATCACCACCAAGGCTCGCAAGTCCGTTG
>CAZXIW010000017.1:0-27748 GCA_964640905.1 uncultured Oscillospiraceae bacterium | reverse complement strand
TGTAGTTGAACTCCAAAAAGCTCAGGCCCTTTTCCATGCGCTGCTTGTAGCACTCGGCGCGGAGCATATTGTTGACCGAGAAGCATGCGCCAACCTCCCGCAGAAGCTCCACATAGTTGAGCTTCAACAGCCAGTCGGCATTGTTGACCATGATGGCCTTGCCCTCGCCAAAGTCGATAAAGCGCTCCATCTGCTTTTTGAAGCAGTCGCAGTTGTGCTGGATGATCTCCGGCGTCATCATCGAGCGCATATCACTGCGGCCGGAGGGGTCGCCGATGTAGCCCGTGCCGCCGCCAACCAGAACGACCGGCCGGTTACCCGCCATCTGAAGCCGCTTCATGAGGCACAGCGCCATAAAGTGGCCAACGTGCAGCGAGTCTGCCGTGGGGTCAAAGCCGATGTAGAAGGTCGCCTTGCCGTTGTTGACCATCTCGCGGATCTCCGGCTCGTTGGTGACCTGCGCGATGAGGCCACGCGCTTGCAGTTCTTCATAAATTCCCATTGTATTTCTTACTCCTTCATAAGTTGTTTTCAGTCCATCAGGCGATGTCTGCAATGCGGGCAGACAGCATCGTCAAGGTCGTGCAGCACACCGCAGAACGGGCACGCGGTCTTCGCAATGGCATCTCCGGTTCGCTCGTCCTCTGAAGGCAGCGGCGCATCCTCCGCCAGATAAAACTCCAGCCTCCGGCAGCCCTCACAGCACATCGCGCCCACATCCAGCGCGCCGCTGACAAGGTTATCCAGATGACCAAGCAGGAGGCCGTATTGCCCCTTTTGCAGAGAAAAGCTTCCGATGCTGAGCATTTTTCCGCCGCAGGCGGCGCATACCTTTGCCCGCATTCTAATGCTCCTTTCATCAAAAACACCCTCTGCTCCAATGAGCAGAGGGCGAATTGCCGCGGTACCACCTCTGGTTTGCCGCGCTCTTACAAGACGCAGCCTTACGGAGCGCCAACACACCCCTGCGCGATAACGGGCGCACCCGACACACTCCTACTGCGCAGCGCCTGCGGTTCAGAGGGCAGCTCCGGGATGTATTCGCCTGCCGCCGCATGCTTTCTTTCACCAGCCGAAAGCTCTCTGAAAGCGGATTGGCCAGGGTACTTCTTCCCTTCGTCGCTGTAACCATGTTGCATTAGACTATAGCAGAGAAATCAGGATTTGTCAATATAATTGCCCAAATATCGGCCCTAATTGCTGCTCCTTCACCTCATAAAGCGCGCCGTCTGGCACGGGGATCGCTCTCAGGCATTTTTCACTTCGTCTGCCAGCCGCAGAAGCTCCGCCGCCCCGGCAAGCGTTGTCTCAGAAATGAGGCTGCCGCCAATAAGCCTTGCAAGCTCCTGCCGGCGGCCTGCGTCGTCAAGCGTCAGAACGCTTGTAAACGTGCGCTCGTTTTCCACGCGCTTTTCTACCGTATACTGGCAATCTGCCATCGCCGCGATCTGCGGCAGATGCGTCACGCAGAGAACCTGCCGCCCCTTTGCGACCGACCAGAGCTTCTGCGCGACCTTCTGCGCCGCCCGGCCGCTCACGCCTGCGTCGACCTCGTCGAAGATCAGCGTCGGCACTTCGTCCTGCTGCGCAAGCACCTGCTTCATGGCAAGCATAATGCGCGCCAGCTCACCGCCGGAGGCGACCTTTGCAAGCGGCTTGAGGCTTTCGCCCACGTTCGCAGACATCAAAAAGCGCACCGCGTCCATGCCGCCCGGCGAAAGGGGCTGCTCCTGAAACTCGCAGACAAAGCGGATCCTTGGCATATCGAGCTGGCGAAGCTCGTCGCAGATTTGAAGCGCAAGCTGCTTTGCCGCCTCCTTCCGCCGCGCGCTGAGCGCTGCGGCGCAGTCCTTCGCCGTCTGCCTGAGCGCAGTCTGCTTTTTTTCCAGCTGCGCAATGCGGTCTGCGGCAAACTCAATTTCGTCCAGCCGCTGCTCGGCGCTTTCCAGATAGGAAAGCACCTCCTCCACGCTTGCGCCATACTTGCGCCGGAGGCGGTGAATGACGTCGAGCCGGTCTTCAATTTCCTCCAGCTCGCCCTCAGAGGCCGTCAAATCCTCGCGCACGGCGCGAAGCTCCTCGGCTGCATCCTGTACGCTGTACATGAGATCGGATATTTTCTGATAGAGCGCGCCGATTTCCTCGCTCACGCCGCTCACGCGCGAGAGCGCGCGCTCTGCGCTTGATAAAAGCCCCGCCGCGCCGTCGGTCGCATCGCCGCCGTAGAGCGCTTCATCCGCCGCAAAGAGCGCGTCAGAGAGCTTCTGCGCGTTTTGAAGGACGCTTCTGCGCGCTTTGAGCTGCTCCTCCTCACCCGGCGTGAGTCTGGCCGCGCGAATCTCCTCGATCTGATGGGAAAGAGACTCTGTCAGGCGGAGCTTTTCCGACTCATCCATGCTGAGCTTTGCAATCTCGCGCGCCACGCTCTGATACGCCTCGAAGGCTGCGCCATAGGCCACCAGCTCCTTTTCATCGCGCGCGAAGGCGTCGAGATAAGAAAGATGGCGCTCCTCGTCAAAAAGCTGCTGCGAGTCGTGCTGGCCGTGGATGTTAATGAGCCGCGCGCCAAGCTTTTTGAGCGCCGCCACGCTGACCGGCCTTCCGTTCACGCGGCAGACGTTGCGCCCGTCGGCAAAAATTTCGCGCTGAATTTGCAGCTCCTGCGGGTCGTATTCGATCTGGTTTTCGGAAAACCAGTTGTTTTCTGCAATCCCCGTAAAAATAGCGCTCACAAAGGCGCGCGAAGCGCCGGTGCGGATGACATCGCGGTAGGTTCGCTCGCCGAGAATCGCGGAAATAGCGTCGATCACGATCGACTTGCCCGCACCCGTTTCACCCGTCAAAACGTTGAAGCCGCCCGCAAAGAGAATTTCCGCACGCTCGATGACGGCAATATTTTCAAGATGCAAAACGCTCAGCATGCGCCCGTCTCCTTTCTCCTGCCCGCCCGAGGCAGGCTTTATCCGCGCCCCAGGTGCGTGTCGATCTGGCTGCGGATCTCGGCGCAGATGCTGCTGGCCGAGGCCGCGTCGCGCAGAACGACCATGCACGTATCGTCGCCGCCCAGTGTGCCGAGCACCTCTGGAAGCGCCAGCTTGTCAAGCGCCGAGCAGGCCGCCTGCGCAAGACCGGGAAGCGTCTTGACAACGATGATGTTCTGCGCCGAGTCTACACTTGTCACACACTGGCTGAAAATGATATTCAGGTTTGAGGAAAACGCATGCTCGACCGGCTTGGCCGCCGCCGTGTAGCGATATGTGCCGCCGGGCGTCAGCTCCTTGAGAATGCGAAGCTGCTTAATGTCCCGGGAAATCGTGGCCTGTGTGGTCTGAAAGCCCGCCTGCTCAAGCTGCTGCAAAAGCTGCTCCTGCGTCTCAATGTCGCTCGACTGGATCAGCTCCAGAATTTTTTCGTGTCGTTTTGATTTCATTGCGTTACCTCTGCCTGTCGATAAACTTTTTGTTGAGGATTTCAAAGAAGCTCGTCTGCTTGAGGCGCACAAGCTTTGTGACCTTCTGCGACGCGCGCGCGGTGATGACATCGCCGGGGCTGAGGCGGAAGGCTCTTCCGCCGTCGACAGATAAGAAGGCATTGTGCCTGCCAATTTTTCCGACTCTGACCGAAATGACGCGCTCCGGCGAGACAACGATGCTCTTTGCCAGCATCGCATGCGCGCAGATGGGCGTAATGAGAAGATTTCTGGCCGACGGCTCTACGATCGGCCCGCCGGCAGACATGGAGTAGGCCGTCGAGCCGGTGGGCGTGCTCAGAATCACGCCGTCGCCGCAGAAACTGGTGGCCTCGATGCTGTCGCAGTAGACCGACAGCTGCACCACGCGCGCAATCGCGCCCTTGGTCACGACTGCGTCATTGAGCGCCGTCTCATGAAGCAGGCGCTGCCCCGCGCTGCCGGTAACGGTAACGTCGATCATGCTGCGCGGCTCGATGGTATATTTCCCCTCCGGGATGCGGCGCAAAAGCTCCAGCTCGCCGGATTCCAGCTCGGCGATGAAGCCCATTGTGCCGATGTTCACGCCAAGAATCGGGATGTTGTTGGCCGTGGCGATCTTGGAGGCGTGGAGAATGGTGCCGTCGCCCCCAAAGCAGATCAGAAGGTCTGCGTTTTTACTCTCCCGGTGGATGTCCTGAAAGTGGAGATTCCGCGGCAGCTCAAAGTCCCGGTCTACCTCAAAGGGCAGACAGATGCTCAGCTCCACGCCACACTCTTCCAGAATTTTTTTTGCCTGCTGCGTGGTCTTAAACTGTTTGTCGCGATAGGGGTTCGGCGTCAAGACGATTTTCATACCCTCATCCTTTCAGCGCGGCATGCGCCTGCGCAACCAACTCACCGGGCTCTGTGTAGGAATCGTCTCCCGGCTGCATGGAAAGATGCGCGAGAAATTCAATGTTTCCCTCCGGCCCTTTGACGGGCGAGAAGGTCAGATTGCGGATGGTAAACTCCAGCGATTTTGCAAGCCCGATAAACCGCTGCAAAACCTCTTCATGGACAGCCGGGTCGCGGACAACGCCCTTCTTGCCGACCTTTTCCTTCCCGGCCTCAAACTGGGGCTTGATGAGGCACAGAACCTGCCCCGTGGGCTTTAAAAGCGCCCGGATGACGGGCAGCACCAGCGAAAGCGAAATAAACGACACATCGACCACCGAAAGATCAAGTGCCTCGCCCAAATCCTCCGGCGTAACGTAGCGGATATTGGTCCGCTCCATGACGACGACGCGCGGGTCGTTGCGGATCTTCCAGGCAAGCTGCCCGTAGCCCACGTCAATGGCAAAGACCTTGCTTGCGCCCTGCTGCAAAAGGCAGTCGGTAAACCCGCCCGTGGACGCGCCGGAGTCGCTGCATACAAAGCCCGTCGGGTCTACGCCAAAGTTCCGAAGCGCCTTTTCAAGCTTCAGCCCGCCCCGGCTGACATAGGGGCAGACGCTGCCGCGCACTTCGATATTTGCTGAGACATCGATCTCCATTCCGGCCTTATCGGCCTTCTGGCCATTGACATAAACCTCGCCCGCCATAATGGTCGCCTGCGCCCTGGCGCGGGACTCGGCAAGGCCGAGGCTCACCAGCCGCACATCGAGCCGCTCCTTATGCTTCATGACATACCTCCCGGATTTTCTCTGCCAGCTGCGCCGCGTCCAGCTGCGTCAGCGCATACAGATCATTTGCCGCGCCATGCGGAACAAAGCCGTCTCCAAGATTCTGCTTTTTAAACACGCCCGTGACCCCACACCTGGCCAGATGCGAGAAGATCTCATCTGCAAGGCAGGCGTGGTCAGACGTTTCCTCGATCACAAGCACCCGCCCCGTTTTGCGCGCGGAGGCCTCCACCGCCGCCCAGTCCACGGGCGCGATCGTCGCAAGCTTTAAAACCTCCGCCGAAAGCCCCGCGCGCGCCGCCTGCGCGGCCGCGTCCAGAGTGGCGTTGATCGTCGTGCCGTAGGTGATGAGGGTACAGTCTGTTCCCTCTTTGAAAAGCGTCTTGTGCGCGTCGAGCTGATATGCGCCCTCGCCGCCGCGCGGATAGCGCACGGCGACCGGCCCATGGTCTTCCAGAACCGCCTGCCGGAGCATGCGGCGAAGCTCGAGATAGCTTGCCGGGCAGTAGATCTTCATCCCCGGCACGTGGCGCAGAAAGCCCGTGTCAAAGACGCCGTGGTGCGTCCTGCCGTCTTCTCCGACCAGCCCCGCGCGGTCGATTCCCAGCACCACATGAAGCTGCAAAAGCGCCATGTCGTGAAGCAGCATGTCATACGCGCGCTGCAAAAAGGTCGAGTAAATGGCGGCAACCGGGATAAGCCCCTGCTTGGCCATGCCGCAGGCCATCGAAACGGCATGCTCCTCGGCAATGCCAACGTCAAAAAAGCGCGCCGGATGCCGCGCGGCAAAGCCCTTGAGCCCCGTGCCGTCGCGCATGGCGGCGGTGATGGCGCACACGCGCGCATCCTCGCCTGCAAGCTCGGTGAGCGTCTGGCCAAAGACGTCGGAAAAGCTCGTCTTATGCGCGCCGCCCGCGCCGCGCGCCGGGTCAAATTTCCCGACGCCATGGTAGGCCGCAGGCATCTGCTCGGCCAGCGTGTAGCCCTTTCCCTTGGTGGTGATCAGGTGCAGCAGCACCGGCTCATGCAGCGCCCGCGCAATTTTCAGAAGCTCCTCGACCTTTCGCAGATCATGCCCGTCTGCCGGGCCAAGATAGGTAAAGCCGAGGCTGTCAAAAAGATTTGTCCCAAGCAGACGCCGCCTGATGCGCTCTTTGAGCCTGTGGGTAAAATCATAAAGCCGCTTGCCGCCGGGGATTTTCGCGGTAAAGGCGCGGTATTTGAGCTTGAGGCCAATGTAGCCCGGCCGCATGCGCACGCGCGCCAGATGGCGCGAGATCGCGCCGACGTTCGGCGTGATGGACATGCCGTTGTCATTTAAAATTACGATAAACGGCTCGCGGCTCGCGCCCGCGTTATTAAGCCCCTCATAGGCAAGGCCGCCTGTGAGCGCGCCGTCGCCCAGAAGGGCGATGACGCTGTAGTCTTCCTTTTGAAGCGTCCGCGCCCGCGCCATGCCGAGCGCCACGGAAACCGCGTTGGACGCATGCCCGGCCACAAAGGCGTCTGCCGGGTTTTCCGCCGGGTCTGGGAAGCCGGACATGCCGCCGAAGGCGCGCAGATGGTCAAAGCCGGCAAGCCGCCCGGTCAGCATCTTATGGACATAGCTCTGGTGGCCGACGTCAAAAACGAGCCGGTCTTTTTCGGTATCGAATACGCGCTCAAGCGCCACCGTCAGCTCCACAACGCCAAGATTCGACGCCAGATGCCCGCCCGTCTGACTGACGTGGCAAAGCAGAAACTCCCGAATCTCCCGGCAAAGCTGTGTCTGCTCCGCCGGCGTGAGCGCAAGCAGATCCTGTCTGCTGTGAATTCTCTCTAAAATCATGATGACCCCCGCGCCGTCAGCGCTTGCGTCTGCTGGAAAGTCTGTCTGGAAGGGTACGGAAAACGTGCAGCGTGGCGGCGACCGTCGCCACAACGCTTGTGCTTGAGCCGATGGCAAAGGATTTGCCGCAGGCCTTGCCGCCGACTGTCAGCCCTGCGGCCAGGGCGGACATGGCAAGGGTCATGACAAGCTCCTTTGCGCCCGGATGCATCGCCAGCACCCGCACGGCAATCGTCGCCGAGGCAGAGCCCGAAACAACGCCGCAGATATCGCCAATGACGTCATTACAAAATGACGACACGCGCCCGGCATTGCGGATGAGGCGCAGCGCCTCGCCCGCCTCGGGGACTTTTCTGGAGGCCATCGAGTGAAACGGCTTTTCGTCTGCCGCCGTCACGGCCACGCCGATGATATCAAACACAATGCCGATGGCAATGATACAGACCAGAATGACAAACGACACGCCAAGCGTGGCGTTATCCAGAAGCTTACCGGAAACAAACGACATGAGCGCGGAGATGCAGACGGTCGTAAAAAAGATCGTGATGATCCAGCGCCAGTCCGGCTCTGTCTTTTTCGGTGCTTTTGCGTTTTTCTGTGAAGCCAAGATTCTTCTGCTCCTTATCTCCCGATAATAAACCGCGCTTCCATGCAGCGCCTGCATGGAAGCCGGAAGCGTTACATAAAAAACAATGGCGGCAAAGCTGGTTAATCTTACGGCTTAGGTCGGGTTTGTTTTCCACCCGGGCAGCCTCCCGTCGCCGCAGAGGCGGTTTCCCTTTCATGCCCGGACCGGTGCGTTGCCGCAGCCGGGACCCGATTGCCACTGAGTCCGTACCGCAATCCCAAAATTGCCCATTTCTGACAGCCTAGGTGATTTCCACGGCAGCTTTTTTCCGGTTCTAATCCTCTTTTGCAGCCAGTGTTTCAAGCCTCCCGCGGGAGGCTTTCCCCATCTGCCCACGCAAGGCAGGCTACGCTGCACACAGCGTTCACGGTAACATACCGGGTAGCACCGCAATGCAGGTTCAAGCCGTCACCGTACACAGGTCGCGTACCACAAAGGGAGTACGCCTGCGCACGAGAGCCGGTCTCCACAGCGGGCGGGTCGACGTTTTCATGCCATTGAAAACCGCCCGGCCGCCGCAGGCAAGGTTGCCTTCCCCCAGCATCCACCCCAGACTGGGCGTAAGAAGCAGACACCAGAGGTTTCACAGATGTGCCCTTTAAAGGATTTTTAGGCCCTTCCTCGAAACCGGTAAAGCCGACTAGGATACTGCGCCATTGTTTGCCGCGCGGAAAGCCCGGCGCGGCGTGCATATTATAACATGAATTTCATGCATATACAAGCGCATATTCAAAAACATTCCATGAACAAGCAGCGGCGGGAAGCGCCCGCTCCCCGCCGCAATGCTTCCCGGCCTGCAAGGCCGCCTCAGTCCTCGCGCACGGCAAGGCTTTCGGCCAGCTCACGCAGAAACTGCGCGTCTTCAAACGCCGAAAGCGCCGCACATGCGGCCTGGGTCTGCTGCGCAATGAAGCTGACGCAGGCATCCACGCCGGAAAGGCGGACAAGCGTATTCTTGTTTTCGTCCATGCCGGTGGCCTTGCCCATTTTTTCGGCGTCTCCCAGCACGTCAAGAAGATCGTCGCGCGTCTGAAACGCCAGACCCAGCGCCTGCGCATACTGCCTGGCAGCCTGCATCTGCGCCTTGTCTCCGCCTGCGGCGATGACGCCAAGGCAGCAGGCTGCCTCGATCAGCGCGCAGGTTTTCAGCCGGTGGATGTTGGCGATCTCATCCTCGCTTAAAATAAGCTGCTCGCCCGCAAGGTCGAGCACCTGCCCGCCGACCATGCCGCGCTCGCCCGCGCACCTTGAAAGCACGCAAACGGCCTTTACGATTCCCTCTGCCGGAAGGTCTGCCTTTGTGAGCTCACCAAACGCTGCCGTAAGCAGGCCGTCTCCTGCCAGCACGGCATTTGCCTCGCCAAAGACCTTGTGGTTTGTGAGCTTTCCGCGGCGGTAATCGTCATTGTCCATGCACGGAAGATCATCGTGGATCAGGCTGTAGGTGTGAACCATCTCCATCGCCGCCGCAAACGGCAGCGCCCTGTCGGCCTCGCCGCCGCAGACCCGGCAAAATTCCAGCACCAGCGCCGGGCGGATGCGCTTGCCTCCTGCAAGCAGGCTGTAGCGCATGGCGTCAAAAAGCGTCCGCTGGGGCGCGTCGTCTGTAAAAAGCGTCTGCAAATACGCCTCGATCTTCTGTGCGTAGGCGTGCATTGTTTCCTTATGTGTCATCGCGTTCAAACTCCGTTTCTGCCGGTGTGCCGTCGGCGCTTTTCATCAGCTTCACGACTGTCAGCTCTGCATGGTCGAGAAGCGAGCCGCAGGTCTCGACCAGCTTTGTCCCCTCCTGAAAGAGCTTCAGCGCCTCCTCGAGCGGAACGTTCCCCTGCTCAAGCTGGCGGACGATTTCGTCAAGCCGTGTGATCGACTGCTCAAAGCTCTGTGATTTCTTTGCCATTGTCATCCTCCCGTATTGCCGTCACGCAAGCGGAAAGGCTTCCGTGATAAAGTTTTATGTCAACTGTTTCGCCGCATGCGACCTGCCCCGCCTGCTGCACCACATGCCCCTGCTCCGTCAGAACCAGACTGTAGCCCCGCGAGAGAACCTTCAGGGGACTCAGCGCGTCGAGCTTGGCCGTCAGATGGATGAAGCGCTTTCTGTGGCCGGTCAGATTCTGCTGCGCCGCCGCGCCGAGGCGCTCAGCAGCATGGTCTAAAAGAAGCCGCTTTTCATTTACATAATTCACAGGGCTTTGCAGCACCCGCCGGTTTTTCAGCCCCTCGAGCGTCTGCCGCTCCAGCTTGAGCTTTTTCTGCATGGCACTGTACATGCGCGTCTGCGCCGAAAGAAGCGCCTGGCGAAGATCATTCTGGTCTGGCGCGACCAGCTCCGCGCCGTTTGACGGCGTGGCCGCGCGCACATCCGCGACAAAATCCGCAATCGTCACATCCGGCTCATGGCCGACGGCGCTGACGACCGGAATCCCGGAATCAAAAATTGCCCGCGCCACGCGCGCGTCGTTAAATGCCCAGAGGTCTTCCATCGACCCGCCGCCGCGCCCGGTGATGATCACGTCCGCAATGCGATAGCGGTTGGCGTAGCGAAGCGCGCCCGCGATCTCCGCCGGGGCTTCCGCCCCCTGCACCCGGACGGGCAAAATTATGACCTTGCTCAGAGGATACCGCTTTCCAAGAATCCGCAGCATATCCATGACCGCCGCACCTGCGCCGGAGGTGATGATGGCGATACGGTGCGGGAAGGCCGGAAGCGGCTTTTTGTGCGCCGGGTCAAAAAGCCCCTCGGCGGCAAGCTGCTTTTTGAGCTGCTCAAAGGCAACGTAGAGGTCTCCCACGCCGTCCGGGCTCAGGTCGCTGCAATAAAGCTGATACGCGCCGTCGCGCGGAAAAACCGTAATGCGCCCCATGGCAAGAACCTTCATGCCGTTTTCCGGCCGGAAGCGAAGTCTTCCTGCGCTCGAGCGGAACATCACGCAGCGAAGCGCGCCCGCCGCGTCCTTGAGCGTAAAATAGTGGTGGCCGGAGGGATAGACCTTGTAGTTACTGAGCTCGCCCCGGATGCAAAGCCCGGATAAAAGCGCGTCACCATCCATCAGCCCCTTGATATAATCATTGACCTGGCTGACCTCCAGAATCTGCTTTTCCATCGCTACGCCCCCTGCATCCAGGTCAGAACGGCAATGCCCATGGCATTGTCTGTTGAAAACTCAGCTGGCGAAAAAATTGCCTCAAAGCCCTGCGCGCTCTCGCGCAGCTGGCTGTTGGAGGCCACGCCGCCGGAAAAGACGACGGGGTAGCCCGGATATTTTTTCAGCGCCTCGCGCGTGGCTCTCATGATGCACGAGCAGACGCAGTTGAGGACGAACCTTGCCGTATCCTCCGGGCTGCCGCCTGCGTCAAAGAAGGCGCGCATCTTATTTTCAAGCCCGGAGAACGAAAACTCCAGGCCATTGAGCTTCACCTGGAAGCGCTCACGGCAGGTAGATTCCCGGCTCAGGCGGTCAATGGCCTTGCCCGCCGGAAATTGCAGACCCAGAAGCTTTCCCGTGCGGTCGATGAGCTGACCGGCGGAAATGTCCTGCGTGCCGCCGATGCGCGCGGCATTCACATTTTTATCGCCGGGCGTGACCAGCAAAAGCTCCGTCGTGCCGCCCGACAGATGCCAGGCAAGATGCGGCTTCTCCATCAAGTCCATCCGCCCGGCCGACCAGCAGGCCGCCGCAATATGCCCCTGCTGATGGGAAAAGGCATAAAACGGCACGCCCAGCACTGCCGCCAGATTTCTCGCCTGGCTCTCGCCGGCAAGAAAGCATGGCATATAAGACCCCTCGACCGCGCGCGGCCTTGTGGATGCGCCGATGGCGCGAATCTCGTCGCGCGGGATTTCGCGGTAAAGCGCACCGATCAGCTCCGGCAGACGCTTTACATGCGCAAACAGCGCGTCTGACTGCCTTAACCCAAGCTCCCCCGGCCGCACATCCAAAAGGCGCGAGCAGTTTTTACCGCTCACGCCGTTAAATGCAGCCGCAGAGGTCGTGTAGTTGCTGGTATCCAGCCCCAGAACCATCATCCCGGCAAGCCCTCCCGGGCGAATTTTCCGAGAATGCCGTTGACAAAGGAAACAACGTCCTCGTCTTCATATTTGCGCGTCAGCTCCACAGCCTCGCTGATGGCCGCCGCCGTCGGCACGTCGTCTTCGTGCTCACACTCATACATTGCAACCTCCATGATCGCGACCGCGACCCGGGAGATGCGCTTGAGACTCCAGCCAATGGCGTTGGTCTCGATGAAGGCCGCAAGCTTTTCGCGCTCACGCTCGACGCCGCGAACGACCCCGGACAGATACTCCGCCTGCCTGCCCGCAGGGCGCTCGGCATAAATGTCGGCCTCCTGCGCCAGCGTCGGATAATAGTCCGGATTCATCAAAAGGTTTAAAACCTCGTCGGCGCTCACGCCGTTGAAGTTCATTTCAAAAACAAGGTGGCAGGCGATCTCCCGCGCGTTTGATCTGGTCATGACAGCTCTCCTTCGCCGCGCATGTGCGGCGCTTTCTCTTTCGTCTGAAATTGCCCGGCGGGCAGCGCCCGTTACTTTTTCCCTTCCTTCGGCAGGGCGATGCCGCAGATGGTCACGTTGACCTCGCTGACGGAAAGACCCGTAACCGACTCAACGCTGGACTTGACGTTTTCCTGCACGTTCTTGGCAAGCTCAAAGATATTCTGGCCGAATTTTGCAACAACATCGCAGTCGATGCGCAGCGCGCCCGCCTCGTTGCCTGCCAGACGAATGCCCTTGGAAAGCGTCTTCATGCCGAGCATTTCGGCAATATCCGTGCCGATGGAGCTGCTCAGACCGCAGACGCCCTCTGTCTCCAGAACGGCCATGCCCGTCACCGATGCGACGACCTCCTCTGAGATCTGGATGGTGCCGTTCTCCATCTCCTGAACGTAGTATTCTTTGTTTTCAGCCATTGTCTTACCTCCGGATTTCGGTGCTTATGGAAACATTGTACCACAAACTCCCGGAATTTCAACTGTTTTTGTTTCACGCAGGCAGAAATCGCGCCGCCTGAAAGCAGATGGCGGGCTTTCAGGCGGCGCAGTGCAGAAAACAGGCTTTTTGCCCGTCCTTTCAGGAGGCCTTGACCTCGATCACGCGCACCTGTGAAAGGTCAAAGTCGGTCTGCGAGGTCACGACATCGGAGATCAGCGCAACGTCTGCCGTTGTCAGCCCCTCCTCCGGCGCGCTGACCGCGACGCTCACCGTGCCGTCTGCCATGTAGGTCACGCAGTCGGAAAAGCCCTTGGCGATGATGAGGCTTTCGATCTGCGCCTCGCTCAGCGCCGTGCCGACGATCTCATTGAGCGTCCGGCTGGCCGCGTCGGCCACAGCCGTCCCCTCCTCGTAGGCGATCGTCTGCTCCAAAAGCTCCACGGCGCTGTCGCGCGAGGACTGGCGGCTCAGGCGAACCTGCGCAAAATAGTCATCCGCCGCGCCCTCCTGCATGGAAACCGGCTGCGCGTCTTCGATCTGAAGCGTCGTCTCGCCCATGACCTGCTCGGCGCTGAGTGTTTCGGTCAGGTCGACCGGCGCGTTTTTCTGGTTATACGACCAGTTGAGATACACCCCCGCGCAGATGAACAAAAGTACCGTTGCAATGACCGCGTTTCGTTTCCAGAGTTTCATGTTTCATCCTCCTGTTGCCCTTTCATTTTCATAACGCTGATTTTATCGCTTCCAAGCCCCGTGAGGGCGGAAACTGCCTGTGTGACGCGCAGACGCACGAGCGCGCTGTCCGCGCCGTCGCAGACGATGAGCGCGCCGAGAATTTCCGGCGGCATCGTTTTGACGACGACGGGCGTCTTCCGGGCGCTCTGGCCGGTCTGAAAGACGGTCGTCTGCTCGGTGCTCTCGCCGGTGGCTCTGAGGTCAGTCTGATACTGCGTCTGCGCGCTGCCGTCTGTGCGCAGTAAAAGCTCCACGCGCCCGACCCCCTCCATGCGCGACAAAAGCGCCTGCAAAGCCTGCTCGCTGAAGGCCGCCTCCGCGCCGGAGAGCTGCATCTGGCCATCCGCCAAATCCTCCTGCTCCTGGCTGCCTGCGGGCATGAGCAGCAGCGCCAGCCCCACCGCCAGCGCCAGCAGCGGCAGCTTAAAGCGCGCCAGCAGCCGCTTTGCCGCAGTGTGCGCCGCCGCGCACCGCGCCGTTATTCGCTCGTCCATGTCTGCCGCTCCTTCCCGATGGCAAGGTTTTCTTCGATGTACGCTGTCAGCGCCGCCCGCGCCTGCGCGGAAAAGCGCCCGGTGAGCCGGACAGCCGCAGGGTATGGATACGCCGCCTGCTCGTCGAGCGTCACCTCCACGTGCACCGCGCAGCCAAGCTCCGTGGCTTTGTCCCATATATATGCTTCCGTTTTGTCCTTTATGATTTCGCAAAGCGCCGCGCGGCTTTGAATCTCCACGCCGGTTCTCGCCTGCTCGGCGGCAAGGCGGGCGCGCGAAAGCGCCTGCGCAAAATCCGCCTCCTCCCACCCCAGCGGCGCGCGCAGCGCCGCCACGGCAAGAAACAGCCCCGCAAGCACCCTGCAAAGCCCGCGCATGCGCCCCTGCGGCGCAAGCGCGCAGACCAGCGCGCACAAAAGCGCCGCCGCGCAGAGGCCAAGCAGCCACTGCCGCAAGCTTTCGATCATCCGCCCACCGCCTTTAAAAAGCATGCTGCCGCGCAAAGCGCCATCCAGAGCGCGCCCGCCGTGATGGCCAGCATGTAGCCCATAGCAGCAGACAGCCGCTCCAGAAGCCCCGTGTGCGCCGGAAGCGCCGCGCCCGCGCTCAGCGCCCCGGCAAGCTTCAGCGCAAGATAAAACGCCCCGAGCCGCAAAAAGGGCGTCACCGCCATTGCCAAAAGCGCCAGCATTCCAAAAAGCCCCGCCGTGCTGCGAATCATCCCCGCGCTTGCCAGCAGCGAGGCAGACGCATCCGACAAAATCGACCCGACCACCGGCACCATCCCGGAGATGGCCGCCTGCGCGGCCTTGACGGCAGCCGTATCCGACGCGCCGTTTAACACGCGGCTGAGGCTTAAACAGGCCGTAAAGGCGGCGCACACACCTTTGATCAGAAGCTCCATGCCGCGCCCGGCCAGCGCGCGGAGCTTTTGCACCAGCTGCGCCTCGCCCGCGCTCTCGGCGCAGGCCAGAAGCACATAGACATAGACCAGCGGGATGAGCACACGGCTGCAAAGCGCCGTCAGAAGGCTCATGGCAAAGCTTGCCCCCGCCAGAAGCGCCCCCGCGCTGATCGCCGCGCCGCCCGCCGCAAGGCTTGCTGAAAGCACCGGAAGCAAAAGCGCAGTAAAGTCTGCAATGCGCTGCACCGTCTGCTCCGCCAGCGCCAGCATCGACGTGACATCCTGCGTGCAAAGCGCCGTGATGGCAAACGCACCCGCCAGCCGCGCGGCAGGCGCGCTCTGGCCGCTCTGCTCTGCGCAGGCGGCAAACGCACAGACCAGCGCCGCCGCCAGAAGCTTTGCCGCCGCCCCCAGCGCATCGCGCACCGCGCCGCCGGAGCTTGAGAGCGCGTCTGAAAGGATCCGCAGAAGCTGCGCGCCAAAATCGCCGCCGGAGGTCGGCGTGAGCCCTGAAAGCGCCTGCCGCGTCTGCCCATCCAGCGCCTCTTCCAGCGCCTGCGCCCCAAAAAGCTCTGCCGGCTCCGGCGTCTGCGCGTGCGCGGCGGGCGCAAGCAGCAGACACACAAGCAGCGCCAGCGCAAGTTTCCGCATTCTCTACCCTCCCAGCCGTTCCAGAAGCTCCAGCAGCATTTCCCCCAGCGGAAGCCCGGCGCACAGACACAGAATGCCTCCGCAAAGCTCCGCCGTCTTTGCAAGCGCTGTCTGCCCCGCATCCTGACAAATTGCAGAGGCAAGCCTTGTGACAAGCGCAATGGCCACCGCCTTGCGCAGCGGCGTAAAGACGCTTTGCGCAAGGCCGGTAAGCGAGACCAGCCGCGCAAAAAAATCAAGCAGCGGCCGGAGCATCCCAAGCCCCGCTGCGGCGCTCATGGTCACGCACAGAGCCGACAGCGCCAGACTGAGCGCCCCCTCGCGCGGCTTTAAAAACGCGCAGAGCATCGCACACAAAATGCAGCACACCGCGATTTTCAGATACAGCTCCATCGCCCTTAAAACTCAAAGAGCGTCTTTACCAGCTCAAACAGCTCCGCAATGCGCGGCACTACGATCATCAAAACCACGACCAGCCCCGCAAGCGAGGTCACCGTGGCCTGCTCCTCGCGCCCCGAGCGCACCAGCACCTGGTTGAGAATCGCCACAATGATGCCAACGGCGGCAATTTTGAAAATAAGATCAATTTCCATCGTTACAATAAAATCACGGCCAGCGCCAGCCCCGCGCAAAGGCCAAGTGTCCCGTAGCTTCTGCACCGCTCGCGCCGCTGGGCAGAGAGCTGCAAATACCCATCTGTGATCCGGCGCTTTGCCGCCTCGATGGCGGCCAGCTGCGCCTCCAGCTCAAAGCGGCCAAGCTGCATCGCAAGATCATAGAGCGCCTGCACCGCCTCCTGCCCCGGCCGAAGCTCCGGCGCGCCGGAAAAGCCGCGCTGAAACGAGACCGGAATCGTGCAGCCGGGCGGGGTCAAAAGCGCCTGCCCCGCTGCGCGGAAAAATGCGGCTACCTCCTGCTGGCGGCATGCGGCCAGCTTCATAAAAAGCTCTCCCAGCGGCGTGAGCCTGCTGACCATCTCGCTCTGCATCAAATCAAGCGCCCATAAAAGCCCCTCGAGCTGGGCGCACTGCCTTCTGACCGCCTGCGCGCACCCAAGCCCCACACCTGCGGCTGCCAGAACGACCAGCCCCGCGCCAAGCAGGCGGATCATCGCGCGGCCTCCTGCACGGTCAAGTGCCTGTCCGCGTCCAGAACCAAAATGCGCCGGAAGATCTCCAGAGCGCAGAGTCTTCTGTAAAGCGGCCTGCGCGAAAGCTCGGCCACATCCCTTGCATGCGCCGTGGCCAGAAGCTTCACACCGCAGTAGCTGATCTGCTCCATCGCGCTGATGTCGCGCTCGGCGGTTATTTCGTCGACGGCAATCCACTGCGGGCGCATCACGCGCAGAAGCAGCAGCATGCCCTCGCATTTTTCTGCGCCGGTCAGAACGTCGCACCGCGCGCCAAGGTCAAACTGCACCCCGCCGCGCCATGCGCCCGCAATCTCCCCGCGTGTGTCTGCCACGCAGACGCTGCTTCCCGCGCCGCAGAGCGCGCGGATACAGGCTCTGAGCAGCGTTGTCTTGCCGCAGCCGGGCGCGCCGATGATGAGTGCGGAATCGCGCAGATGCGGCAGCAGCCCCTCCGGCGCGATGGGCACATCGTGGGCAATGCGGATGCACAGTGAGCTGAGCGCGCTGTAGCCGGTCATCTGCCCGTCCTTCACCACCACGCTGCCGCACACGCCGATGCGATGCCCGCCAGGGAGCGTCACAAACCCCTGCCGGAGCGTCTGCATGCAGGCGTAAGCCGAGCGGCCGGTTGCCCGCTGTAAAATCTCCTCCAGCTCCTGCGCCCGAACCAGACCGGAGAGCATCTGCTCCGGCCCGCTGGAAAGGACGGCGGGCGGCTTTCCAAGGCGCAGGCGAAGCTCTGAGAGTGTCTTAAAATCGAGCGACTGATACCGCGCCGGAAGCACGTCCAGAAGCTCCCGGAATTGTTCCATTTCCATCGCCTCCCATCACCAGTCTATTGAAGCCCCGCTTAAAATATGCGCGCAAAAATCCTTTGCCGGTAAAGAAGCCTTCCCGCTTGCAAGCGTGGGCATTCCCCGCTATAATAAGCAGAAAGATTCCGAAACGAGGCGCTTCATGACACTCAACGATTTTTTCTCCGCGCACCCAAAGGCCGCGCTCGGCTTTTCCGGCGGCGTCGACTCAGCCTACCTTCTCTATGCGGCAAAAAAGGCCGGCGCGGATATCAGACCTTACTTTATCAAGACCGCCTTTCAGCCGGACTTTGAGCTGGAAGACGCCAGACGGCTCTGCCGCGAGCTTGGTGCGGAGCTTTCGATCATCGAGCTTGACGTTCTGCGCATCCCGGAGGTTGCGGCAAATCCTGAAAACCGGTGCTATTTCTGTAAGCGTGCGCTCTTTGGCGCGCTCCAGAAACGGGCGCAGGAAGATGGGTATGATCTTCTGCTCGACGGAACAAACGCCTCCGATGACGCATCCGACCGCCCCGGCATGAAGGCTTTGCAGGAGCTTTGCGTCTGCTCGCCGCTACGCGCGTGCGGCCTTACCAAAAAAGAGATCCGCGCGCTTTCGCGCGAGGCTGGTCTTTTTACCTGGGACAAGCCCGCCTACGCCTGCCTTGCAACGCGCATTGCCGCAAATATGCCCATCACAAAGGACGCGCTTTTCCGCATAGAGCGGGCGGAGGCGGCGCTCTTCGGGCTTGGCTTTACCGATTTTCGCGTCCGCGTGTTTCACGGCGCGGCGCGCCTTCAGCTGCCAGAGCCGCAGCTTTTGCAGGCCGCACAGCGGCGGGAGGAAATCCGCGCGGCGCTGGGAGAATACTTTGACACCATTTTACTGGACTTACACGGGAGATAACCATGGAACAACACGAAATCAGGCAGCTTCTTCAAGCCGTCGCCAGCGGCGAGGCAAGCGTGGACGAGGCGCTTTTGCAGCTGAAAAGAGCGCCCTTTGAAGACCTTGGCTTTGCCAAATTAGACCACCACCGTGCGCTGCGCCAGGGCGCGGCTGAGGTCATCTACGGCGCGGGCAAAACGCCGGAGCAAATCTTAAAAATCACGCAGGCCATGCTGTCCGGCGGGCAGAAAACGGTTCTCATCACAAGGCTCTCGAAAGAAGCGGCAGAGCTTCTTCTGCCGCAGCTTCCGCTTTCTTATCATGAGCTGGGGCGCATCGGCATCGCAGGCGAGCTTCCCGCCCCAAGCGGGCGCGGCAAGATCGTCATTGCCACCGGCGGCACAAGCGACCTGCCCGTTGCCGAGGAGGCCGCGCTCACGGCAGAGGCGCTTGGAAACGAGGTCGTTCGGCTTTATGATGTGGGCGTAGCGGGGCTTCACCGGCTGCTTTCGCATGCAGACGAGGTCATGAACGCGCAGGTGATCGTTGCCATTGCCGGGATGGAGGGGGCGCTTGCAAGCGTCATTGGCGGCCTTGCCGACTGCCCGGTCATCGCCGTGCCGACCAGCGTCGGCTATGGGGCAAGCTTTGGCGGCGTGGCGGCGCTGCTTGCGATGCTCAACTCCTGCGCCAGCGGGGTGAGCGTCGTGAACATCGACAATGGCTTTGGCGCAGGCTATCTTGCCAGCATGATTAACCATATAGGAGCATAAGATGAAGGTTTTATATTTGGACTGCGCCATGGGCGCGGCGGGCGATATGCTGATGGCGGCTCTTTATGAGCTGCTGCCGGAGAAAGAGGCCTTTCTTGCTACGATGAACAGCCTTGGCCTGCCCGGGATCGAAATTTCGGCGGAAGCCTCTGTCAAGTGCGGCATTACAGGCACGCACATGAAGGTTCTTGTGCGCGGCACGGAAGAAGCGTCCGAGATGCATCCCCATCCGCACGAGCATGACCACCACGAACATCCGCATGAGCATCCCCACGCGCATGAGCACGCGCACACAAGTCTGGTTGACATCTGTCACCTTATCTCGCACCTTCCCCTGCCGCAAAAGGTGCTTCAGGACGCGCAGGCTGTCTACGCCCTGATTGCCGACGCGGAGGCGCAGGTTCACGGCAAGCCCATCGACCAGATCCACTTCCACGAGGTTGGAACGCTCGACGCGCTGGCGGACGTTGTGGGCGTGTGCTATGCGATGAATCTTCTCTCCCCCGAAGAGGTCTTTGCCTCCAGCGTTCACGTTGGCTTCGGGCAGGTGCGCTGCGCGCACGGCCTTCTTCCCGTGCCTGCGCCCGCGACAGCGCGGCTTCTGACCGGCATTCCCATCTACGCAGGCAATATCCGCGGCGAGCTCTGCACGCCGACCGGCGCGGCGCTTCTGCGCCATTTTGTCGATCAGTTCGGCTCAATGCCCGCCATGTGCGCAGAGAAAATCGGCTACGGCATGGGGACAAAGGATTTTGAGGCCGCCAACTGCGTGCGCGCCATGCTTGGCCAGACGGCAGACTCCCAGTGTGAGGAAATTCTTGAGCTTTCGTGTAATTTAGACGACATGACGCCAGAAGAAATCGCCTTTGCCTCTGAGCAGCTTTTTGCGCGCGGCGCGCTGGACGTTTACACCACGCCCGTCGGCATGAAGAAAAACCGCCCCGGCGTGCTTCTGACGTGCATCTGCCGCCAGGAAGCACGGGACGAGCTTTTAAAGATCTTCTTCCTTCACACCACAACGCTTGGCGTGCGCGAAGCGGCCTTCCGCCGCTACACGCTCTCGCGCCGCAGCCGGGAAGTGAAAACACCTTCCGGAAGCGTCCAGATCAAAGAGTCTTCCGGCTTTGGCGTTCAGAAACGCAAGGCCGAGTACGAAGACCTCGCCGCCATCGCAAGGGCGACCGGCCAGCCGCTGCGCGAGGTTTTAAGGGAGCTTCAAAGCCTCGATGGCTAAATCAAACCCATAACAGAAAGCCAGACTGCATTTTGCAGTCTGGCTTTTGCTTTTGGATAACCTGATAAACCCCGCCTGATACAGACTCCCCTTTACGCCTTGGGGTGGTATTTATGGTAGACGGATTTGAGATTCTGCTTGACCAGATGCGCGTAGACCTGTGTGGAGGAAATGTCGCTGTGGCCAAGCATTTCCTGAATTGAGCGAAGGTCTGCGCCATTTTCCAGCAGATGCGCCGCGAAGCTGTGGCGCAGGGTGTGGGGCGTGATGTCCTTGTCGATCTGCGCCTTTTCCTGATAGAACTTAATGATCTTCCAGAAGCCCTGGCGGCTCATTCGCTCGCCGGAAACGTTGACAAACAGGGAATGCTCAGACGCCGTTGCAAGCATTTTCAGCCGCACATTGTCGATATATGCCCCCAGCGCCTGCACCGCCTCGGGATAGAGCGGGATGATACGCGTCTTTCCGCTGGACTCACAGCGGATAAAGCCGCCCGTAATGCTCACGTCGTCGATGTTGAGGTTAATGAGCTCACTGACGCGGATGCCCGTTGCATACAAAACCTCCAGCATGGCCTTGTCGCGGCAGCCCTTCATGTCGCTGGTGCGCGGCTGCTCCAGAAGCAGCTCGACCTCCTTGCCGGAGAGGATCTGCGGCAGCTTCTTTTCCGCCTTTTCGACCTTGATGTTATGTACGGGGTTCTGCTCGATCTCATCCTCGTTTACGGCGAACATATAAAGGCTCTTGAGCGAGGCCAGAGACCTTGAAACCGTCGCCGGAGATTTTCCGATCGATTGCAGCCACTGCATGTAGCCGCTCACCACGCTCTGGTCGGCGCGCAGAACCGGGGTCTCAATGCCCGACAGATATGACGCATACTGCCGGATGTCGCGCATGTAAGACGAGACGGTATTGGCAGAGGCGTGTTTGGTGTGGATCAGGTAGTTTTCATATCTGGCAATGATGTTGTCCATGGCTGACCTTCCAAAATCAAGGTAATCTCCCGAATTTTGCAGCAAACCGTGCATCTTGCGCCCGGCGGGCACAGAACGCGGGCGCGGCCACAAGATGTTGTATGCATCAAAGAACGCGCAAGGCTGCATCTTCCAGCGCCGCGCAGGCGGCGAAGGCGCGCGCCGCCACGGCAGGCGACAAAGCTCGACACAAATTATGCCCTGCGAATTATTTCTACCGGAGGTAACTTCGGGAAGTGTCCTTACTATAACGCAAATCTCTTGAGATTTCAAGAAAAATCGAACATTTTAAAAATCTTTGTAAATTATGACAAGGTATTATGTTAATGATATTATGTAAATTCCGTAACTACGAGCACCGGAAAATCCGAACTTTTCCGGATTCTACACCATATCTGGTGGCGCGAATTTTTTCTGCGTTCCAAATATTGATTTTGCAGGAAATCCTGCGCATATTTGGTGCATAGTAAATGTAATTTACTATTTTGCATTTTGCAGGATTTCTTTCAAAGCCGCCGTCTTCTCCCCTTTCCCGGCCTCCCGGCCAGAAGCGCCGCCAGAAGCGCCGCCGCCAGCGCCGGAAAGATGACAAGTGTAAACCCGCTGGGCGGGCTCTTCACAAACAGAAGATTCCCCAGTAAAAGCGCCAGCAGGTACACCCCGCACGCGCCAAGACACATCACAGCCCTTCGCGCCGGATAGTGCCGGACAGAAAGAAGGCTTCCCAAAAAGACCGCCAGCGCGTTGGCCGCCAGTGCAGCCGCGTCCATGCTCCCCTGCCCGATCACCCCACCAAGCACCAGCCCCGCTGCCGCCGCCAGAAGTGCCAGTGTACAAAGCGCATTGATCCCCGCCCCAAGCGCAAGCTGCGCCGGGGTCGTAAGCGTCTGCTTTTTCTTTGCCATATGCTCTCCCCCTTTTGCTTTCAGCGTATGTAAGAGCACGTCCGGATATGTCTGGCGCGTATTTTCCCGCTTATGGTTTACCATAATCATATTTTGCAGGGCAGGCAGAAAAAGTTATTCACACTGTCCACAAGGTTTTACACATCCATTTTCCCCTGTATTTTCAATCACTTTTTCGATAATCGCCAGAAAATAGGACGTGCAGAAAATGAAGAACTCTGGCGCAGAAAGGTGCAAAATTTGTTTACATAATGTAACTTTTTACGCATCCGTGGCAGTTTTCCTTCAAATTTTCCGCCATCCGCCGAAGCCTTCCCCCGTTCCGCTCTTGCTCCGTAAAACAGCAAAAGCCCTCCGCCGCATCTGCGGCGGAGGGCTTAGACTGATTTTTCACCCGTTTTCATGGATAGGGGCACTCGATCGATCTTGTTGCAAAGGCGTTCAGCTCCTGCCCGGCGCGCGTGCCGGCAAGGAACTCGTAATAGCCCTGCGCGCCGATCATCGCACCATTGTCGCCGCAAAGCGACAGCGGCGGCGTGTAGAGCGCAGCGCCCATCTTCTCGCAGGCTGCCTGAAAATCCCGGCGAATGCGGGAGTTTGCGGCAACGCCGCCCGCGATGGCAAGCTTTCGGTAGCCGCTGGCCGCGACGGCCTGCATCGTGCGCGGCACGAGCATGTCGCTGACCGCTTTGGAAAACGACGCGCAGAGCGACGGCACATCGACCGTCTCCCCCTTCTGCTCGTGCGTGTGGATGAGGTTGAGCGCCGCAGTCTTCAGCCCCGAAAACGACATGTCGAGCGGATTGCCGGAGAGCCTTGTGTGCGGAAGGGCATATTTTTCTTCGTCCCCTTCCTTCGCGCAGCGGTCGAGCGCCGCGCCGCCGGGATACGGCATGCCGAGCACGCGCGCGACCTTGTCAAAGCACTCCCCCGCTGCATCGTCGCGCGTCGTGCCAAGGATTTTAAACTCCGTGTACCCCCGCACATCGACGATCAGCGTATGCCCGCCCGAAACGACCAGACAGATGAAGGGCGGCTCTAACTCCGGGTAGGCAAGGTAATTTGCCGCGATGTGCCCCCGGATATGGTGAACCGGAATCAGCGGAAGATTCAATGAATACGCCGCCGCCTTGGCAAAGTTCACGCCCACGAGCACCGCGCCGATCAAGCCCGGCGCATAGGTCACGGCGATGGCGTCCAAATCCGCCCGCCGCAGGCCGCTCGTCTCCAGCGCCTGGTCGGCCAGACCATAGATTGCCTCGATGTGCTTTCTTGAGGCGATCTCCGGCACAACGCCGCCATAGAGCTTATGAAGCTCCACCTGCGAGGCGATGCAGTCGGTCAGAATGGTTCTCCCATCCTGCACGATGGCAACCGCCGTTTCATCGCAGGAGGATTCCACCGCTAAAATATTCATGCTTCCAGCTCCTTTCTGAGAATGCGCGCATCCTCCTTCGGATGATAATAATAGTTTGGCCGGAGGCCGACCTGTAAAAAGCCAAGCCCCTCATAAAGTGCCGCCGCCGCAAAATTCGACGCGCGCACCTCAAGCGTCAAAGACTGAACGCCCGCGTCCTTTAACCGCGCGCAAAGAGCCGTCACGAGCTTCTTTGCGATTCCCTGCCGCCGTGCGGCCGGGCAGACGGCAAGGTTCATCATGTCCGCCTCGCCCAGTACGCTCTGGCTGCCGACATAGCCGAGCACCGCGTCTGCCTCTTTTGCAACCAGCCACAGACTCAGCTCGTTTTCAAGCTCCTTTTCCAGAATCGACTCCGGCCACGGGTCTGAGAAGCACGCTAGCTCCAGCGCCGCAACCTGCCGCACATCCGCGCCCGTCATATTGAGAATTTCAACTGCCATCACTTTGCCTCATACCAGCTTGCGCCGCTCTTGGCCTCGGCCAGCAGCGGAACGGCAAGCTTTGCCACCTGCTCCATCTCGCGCTCCAAAAACGCCTGCACCTGCGCGCGCTCGGCCAGCGGGCACTCGACGATCAGCTCGTCGTGTACCTGCAAGACAAGCCTTGCCGCAAGCTTCCGTTCGCGAAGCGCCCGGTCAACGTGAATCATCGCAAGCTTGATGATATCCGCCGCCGTGCCCTGAATGGGCGTGTTGAGCGCGACGCGCTCGCCAAAGGCGCGAAGATTATAGTTGGTGCTTTTCAGCTCCGGAAGCTCACGCCGCCGCCCAAACAGGGTCGTGACATAGCCATCCTGCTTCGCTTTTTCAACAATGTCCTTCATATACTGCCGCACGCCCGCGTAATTTTCAAGATAGCGCTCGATATACTCCTTCGCTTCCCGCCGCGTTACGCCAATGTCCTCTGCCAGAGAGAACTCCGAAATGCCATAGACAATGCCAAAGTTGACCGCCTTTGCATGCCGCCGCATGAGCGGCGTGACGTTTTCCGGCGAAACGTGGAAGACCTGCGCGGCGGTTGCCGTGTGGATATCCATGCCAGAGGTAAAAGCCTGCTGCATATGCTCGTCCTGCGCGATATGCGCCAGAACGCGAAGCTCGATCTGGCTGTAGTCCGCGTCTACAAAGACGCAGCCCTCCTGCGGGACAAACATTTTGCGGATCTCGCTGCCAAGCTCGGTGCGCACGGGGATATTTTGAAGGTTCGGCTCGGTCGAAGACAGTCTTCCCGTCGCCGTGACCATATTCTGAAAGGTCGTGTGGATGCGCCCATCGTCTGCAATTTCCCGGATGAGGCCGTCTGCATAGGTGCTCTTGAGCTTTGAGAGCATCCGGTAGTCTAAAATCGCCTCGATGATGGGGTGGTAATCCTTCAGCTTTTCCAGAACCTCAGCATTCGTCGAATAGCCGCTTTTCGTCTTCTTGACCGGCGGCAGCGCAAGCTTTTCAAAGAGAATTTCGCCCAGCTGCTTTGTCGAGTTGATGTTGAACTCCTGCCCCGCGTAGCGGTAAATTTCCGCCTGGTCGCGCGCAATGCCATCGTTCAGCATGTTGCCGAAGGCCACCAGCGCCATCTGATCGACCAGCACGCCCGCATGCTCCATCCGCGCCAGAACCGCGCAGAGCGGAAGCTCGATTTCCCGATAAAGCGCTTCCATTCCCGCCGCGCGGAGCTTTTCCGGAAGAATTTCGTAAAGCGCGCCGATGGCCGCGCTCTCGGCCAGAAGCGCCGCCTGCCGCGCCGCATCCGCGCCGACCTCTTTTTCATCCGCGTAGCCGATCTCCGCGCCGCAGTATTTGGTAAAGCACGCGCCAAGCGGATACGCCCCGCGCGTCGCGTCCAGATCGTAGGCCGCCAGCGCCGTGTCAAAAACAAAGCCCTCGATGGGAAGCCCGCGCGCAAGCAGCGCGCGCATGAGGGGCTTACAGTCGTGCGTAACCTTTTTGACGGACGCGCCAAAAAGAGTTGACATAACCTTTTCATCCTGCGCCGCCGCATCCGAGAAAACCCAGGCTCTTTCGCCTGTACTGGCAGCAATCATGGAAAGATCATCGGCTGCTCTTATGTTGACATAATCTTCTTTTTGGATTGCTTCCAGCGCGGCCTCTGCCCGCGCGGGGTCTTTGAGCTGCACGGCGGTGCAGACGCTCTGCGAACCAAAAGCCCCCGCCGGGTCTTTCTCCGGCGCATGCAGGCCGTATTTTGCCATCAGGCGCGAAAATTCCAGCGTGATAAAAAGCGCATACAGCGCGTCATTGTCGGCCGCCTGGAGCTTATTCTGCTCCGGCACAAACGCGACCGGCGCATTTTTGCGAATCGTCGCCAGATCATAGGATAAATATGCCTGCTCGCGGTCTTTTTCAAGCTTTTTCCGCACAGATTCCTTGATGGCCGGGAGATTTTCATAAATGCCGTCCAGCGTCCCGTAGGCAAGAAGCAGGCTTGTTGCCGTCTTCGGGCCGATGCCCGCGACGCCGGGGATATTGTCCGAGCTGTCGCCCATCAGGCTCTTGAGATCGACGAGCCTTGGCGGAGCAAAGCCGTATTCCGCCCGGAAGATATCCGGGGTGTAGCTGGTCGCGTTCGTCTGGCCGCCGCGCGTGACGATGAGCTTCACCGTCACATGCTCTGTGACCAGCTGCAAAGCGTCGCGGTCGCCGGTGACGATCACGCAGTCCCAGCCGCTTTTTTCGCAGATGTCCCCCGCCGTACCCAAAATATCGTCAGCCTCCCAGCCGCTGCATTCGTAGATGGGGATGTTCATCGCCGTGAGAACCTCTTTCATGAGCGGCATCTGCATGGCAAGCTCCTCCGGCATGGGGTGGCGCGTTGCCTTATAGCCGTCAAAGCGGGTATGGCGGAAGGTCGGCTCTTTGCGGTCAAAGGCGACGCAGAGCGCGTCGGGCGCTTCTTCGTTTCGCAGGCGCTCTAAAATATTCAAAAACCCATAGATCGCATTTGTGTACACGCCGTCCTTTGTGCTCAAAAGACGCACGCCATAAAACGCGCGGTTAATGATGCTGTTGCCGTCTAAAATCATCAGCTTCATGGCAAAACTTCCTTTCTGTTCTGCCAACAGTTTATCACAGAACGCGCCGGGTTTCAAGAAAGCCGACAAAGTACTTGACGTTTTCCCGGTGAAATACTATAATTTTCATAATGTCAGTTTCTGTTTCCGGTTGCCCTGCGCCGCATCCGGCGCGGGCGGCTGGCAGGCGGTATTGCAAGAGGGTACCCTCTTGCATGGGCCATGGCCCATGCAAATTCCTCTGAATGAAAGCTTCCCGCGGGGTACGGGAAGGGCTGAAAGCGGGGAAATAATATGAAAAAACGAATCGTAAGCTTCTTTTTGGTGCTGGCCATGTGCGCGGCGCTGCTGCCGACCATCGCGCTGGCCGACGATGTGACCGTTCTGACGCAGGCGGATTTTTCCGATGATGGACCAGAAGACTCGCCTGTAACAGTGCTGTATGGTTCTTATGTGCTTCCGGGCGGCAGCTACAAGCTGGAAGGGGAGCAAATCACACTCAACCGTACGATTAAGATTCCGTACAACGCTACAGTCACGCTTGACCTGAATGGCTGCACACTACTGCGCTCCGGAGGCGGAGGCCTCACGGCGATTTCGATGGATTATTTGGATTATGGTTCAAGTATCTTTACAGGCGGTACGCTGACGCTGGAGGACAGCAGTGCCGGCCAAACCGGCAAGATCTCCGGCGGACGGATTAAGGTTGAATCGGGCTGTACCTTTATCATGAACGGCGGTACGATCTGCAAAGCGGATATTGGTGTTCAGAATTACGGCATCTTCACCATGAACGGCGGCAAAATCACAAACTGTGAGACGATTATATGGAATGAATCCGGCGGCAAAGTCGAGCTGAAAGAGGGCACAACGCTGGAGGGAACTGTGCAAATCCGGGGGCACTTCTCCTTCGAGGGTATCACCTTTACAGGCAAAGTGGAGCATAGCGGTTCGGATAATACGGAGTTTGGCGGTACGGACAACTCAATCAACGGCGGCGTCTTCCGGTGTCCTGTGGAAAACGGATTTAGAGATGCCAGTTTTTATCGAGGTACAATCAAAGGCGGTGTGTTCTATAAAGAGGTCAACAATAACGCTTTTAACGGCTCAAGCGCTTACAAGTACTCAACAATTGAAGGCGGCGTGTTTTACGGAAACGTAACAAATATGGAAGACGACGGTTATGCAGCCGAGATCAATGGCGGCGTATTCTACGGCGATGTGACGAACAACGGCACGATCAACGGCGGCGTCTTCCTTGGCGGCATCAAAGGAGATGGAACAAAGCCCGCTA
>CAZXIW010000016.1:0-30038 GCA_964640905.1 uncultured Oscillospiraceae bacterium | reverse complement strand
GCCGCGGGAAGAATTCTCTTCGCGCGGCGTTTTGCTCTTCCTTTTTTCGCAGGAATTGTGTATAATACAGCCATATGGCAAAAGGGGGTGCGCGGATGTATCAGGCGCTGTATCGAAAATACCGGCCGCAGACGTTTTCCGATGTTGTGGGGCAGAAGGGTGTGACCGACACGCTGCGCACCCAGCTGATGACAAACCGCCTCAGCCACGCCTATCTTTTTACCGGCACACGCGGTACGGGCAAGACCTCCTGCGCAAAAATTCTGGCCAAGGCCGTCAACTGCCTCGACCCGCAGGACGGCAACCCCTGCAACTGCTGCGCGGCCTGCCGCGCGATCGACGACGGAAGCTGCATGGATGTGCTGGAGATCGACGCGGCGTCGAATAACGGCGTGGACTCCGTGCGCGTTCTGCGCGACGACGCCATCTATACGCCAAGCGAGGTTCGCATGCGCGTTTATATCATCGACGAGGTTCACATGCTCTCGATGGCGGCCTTCAACGCGCTTTTGAAAATCATCGAAGAGCCGCCGGAGCATCTGCTGTTCATTCTGGCAACGACGGAGCTTAACAAAGTCCCGGCAACCATTCTCTCGCGCTGCCAGCGCTTTTCCTTCCGCCGCCTGCGGCCGGAGGATATCGCGGGGCGGCTGAACTTCATCGCCTATCAGGAAAATATTCCGGTCGAGCCGGCGGCGCTCCGGCTGCTTGCGCGGCTGGCAGACGGCGCACTGCGCGACGGCGTGAGTCTTCTTGACCAGTGCGCGTCGGCCTGCGCGGGGGAGCTGACGGAGGAAAACGTCTGCCGGACGCTCGGCCTTGCGGGCATGCAGCGCACGGGCGAGGTTTTGCAGGCAGCCGCCCGGCAGGACACAGCGAAGGCGCTTTCCGTTTTTGAAGCGCTCTATGCCGAGGGAAAGGCGCTCGGGGCATTTTTTGATGAGCTGGCGGCGCTCTGCCGCGATCTTCTGGTTTTGAAGGCCGCGCCCAAAAGCGGCATTTCGATGCTCTCCGGCCTCACCGACGAGGCGCAGGCGCAGGCGCTTGCGCAGCAGTTTTCCGCATCAGAGCTTTTGCGGGCGCTGGGGCTTGTGCAGGAGGCCAGGGGCGCAGTCGGCAAAAACGCAGACGCGCGCGTGGCGGCGGAGCTTTGTCTGATGCAGCTTTGTGAGCCGTCTTTGAGCCAGGATCTGCAGGCGCTGAGCGCGCGCGTGGCAAGGCTTGAGTCGCGCATGGCCTCCGGGAGCTTTGTGGCCGCCGCGCCGCCGCGCGCGCAGGCGGATGACTTTGACGATGACCGCCCGCCCTTCCCGGACGATGAAGACGACCCTCTGGCGCACCTTGCGCCGCCGGAGGCGGCCGAGGCAGCCCCCTCCCCTGCCCCCGCCCCAGACAGCGCGCAGTCAGAGCTTGACAGACGCTGGCCGGAGCTTGCCACACAGCTTCGGCAGGGGCTTGGCGTGCGGGAGCGCGGATTTTTTGCGCCGGGCGGGCCGGTGCGCCCAGTTTTGCAGGGCGACACGCTGACGCTGACCGCGCCGACGCAGTTCGTTCTGGAGATCATCCAGAGCCCGCGCGTGCAGCAGCTGGCGGCAGAAAAGGCCAGCGCATTTTTTGGAAGACCCATTCAGGTTCGCTTCGCCCTCGCCGGAGCGCTCGATGCAGCGGGCAGCGACCCGATGCAGGCGCTTTTTACGCGCGGCGCGGCGCACGAGGATATTATTACGATCAAATAATCAAATAATTGAAGGAGATTTTACAACATGGCGAAAGGCGGATATCGCGGCGGCATGCCCATGGGCGGCATGAACCAGATGCAGATGATGAAGCAGGCGCAGAAGATGCAGCAGGATCTTCTGAAAATGCAGCAGGAGATGGAGACCAAGGAGTATGAGGCAACGGCTGGCGGCGGCGTCATTACAGCCGTCGTAAGCGGCAAGCGTGAGCTTGTGCGCGTCACCATCGACCCCGAGGCCGTTGACCCGGAGGATGTGGAAATGCTTCAGGATATGGTCGTGGCGGCAGTCAACGAGGCCATGCGCAAGGCAGAGGCCGACTCGGCGCAGAATATGAGCAAGCTCACAGGTGGGCTGAATCTGGGCGGTCTGTTCGGATGAAGACTTTTCCGGCGGCGCTCGAGCGCCTGAGTGAGCAGTTTGCGCGTCTTTCCGGCATCGGCAGCAAAACAGCGCAGCGGCTTGCGTTTCAGGTGCTCTCCATGCCCCAGGAGCAGGCGCAGGAATTTGCCGACGCAATTTTAGACGCAAAGCGCCTGATCCATACCTGCCCGGTGTGTCAGAATCTGACGGACGCGGCGCAGTGCCCCATCTGCGCAGATGAAACGCGCGACCATGCGACCATCTGCGTCGTGGCAGAGCCGCGCGATGTGATCGCCATGGAGCGCTCGCGCGAGTATACGGGCGTGTATCATGTGCTGCACGGCGTCATTTCGCCGCTCAATCATATTGGCCCGGATGATATCCGCATCCGTGAGCTTCTCGCGCGGCTGGCAGACGGCAGCGTGCAGGAGGTCATCATGGCCACAAACCCCGATACCGAGGGTGAGGCCACTGCCATGTACCTGTCCAGACTTCTGCGCCCGGTGGGCGTGAAGGTCACACGGCTTGCCTACGGCATCCCCGTCGGCAGCCAGCTGGAGTACGCCGACGAGGTGACGCTTCTGCGCGCGCTTGAGGGGCGCAGAGAGATGTAAGCAATGCCCCGGACCTGCGTCCGGGGCATTGAGATTGCCAAAAAACTCTGAAAGAGTTTTTTGGCAAAGAGCTTGCAGCCCGCTACAGCGCAAAGTTTTGGCAGCTTTGCTGCCAAAATTCACGTTTGCGGGCTGAGAAGAATTTTTTCCGCTGCACATGTCGGCGAAAAAAATGATTTTAGCTTCCTTCGCGCCCAAAGGCGCGAACTCTGCGAGGCCTCTTTGCCACGCTGAAGCTCCCGGATCTGCGTCCGGGGCATTCTTAAAAAATTTGACGGGAAATTTTAAAATTTCGTTTTTTCTATTGTCACAATCTTGTCATAATTCCGCGTTAGCATAGCATCATACAAAGAGAACAAATCCGCGCAGGCGGAATCAAAGGAGCAGATCAATATGATGGAGCATGACAACGACACAATGAACTATTCCTTCGAGCCGATGGATGACGCGCACACCGGCGCATATCGCCAGAGCCCCGCGCAGCCACAGCCGGAGTCCAAAAAGAAAAGCAGAACCGGCCTTAAAATGACGGCGCTTTTGCTGGCGGTGGCGCTGGTGGCGTCGATCGGCGGGTCTGCGCTGACGCAGGTGATCAGCAGCATCAGCCAGAAAAACGCGCAGGCCAGCGAGGCGATGGCCGAGCAGCGCGTAGATACGCCGGAGAAGGCCGCCGAAGAAGCCCCGGCGCAGTCTGAGCCGGAAGCGGGCGAATACAGCCTTGAGACCGTTCCCCTCCCCAAAACGCTTACCAGCAACGACGCGGGCAAGAGCTTGAGCCCGAAGGAGGTCTACGCGATGAACGTCAACGCCGTGGTCGGCATTGCGACGCAGATCACGACGAACGTCTGGGGTCAGGTGGCCTCGGCCTCGGCCAGCGGCAGCGGCTTTATCCTGACGCAGGACGGCTATGTGGTGACCAACAACCACGTGGTAGACGGCGCGACGAGCGTGACCGTCAAGCTCTATAACGGCGAGGAATATGAGGCGCAGATCATCGGCACGGACGAGATGAACGATGTGGCGCTTTTGAAAATCGACGCAGAAAGCCTTCAGGCCGTGACGGTCGGCGACTCCGACAAGCTTGAGGTCGGCGACGAGGTCATCGCCATCGGCAATCCGCTGGGCGAGCTGACCTTTACCATGACGGCGGGCTTTGTCAGCGCCCTTGACCGCGAGATCAACACCGACGGCAAGCCCATCAACATGCTGCAAACGGACGTGGCCATCAACTCCGGCAACTCCGGCGGCCCGCTGTTCGACATGAACGGCAACGTCATCGGCATCACGACGGCAAAGTATTCCGGCTCTTCGTCCTCCGGCGCATCGATCGAAGGCATCGGCTTTGCCATTCCCATCAACGACGCACTGCGTGTGGCCTATGATTTGCAGCAGTACGGCCATGTCAAGGGCAGAGCCTACCTTGGTGTGACGGTGAAGGATCTTGACAAGTCGACCGCCGCAACCTACGGGCTTCCGAGCGGGCCGATGGTTCAGTCCGTCGAGGAAGGCAGCTGCGCCGAAAAGGCCGGCATCCAGCAGGGCGACATCATCATCGGCCTCAACGGGCAGGAGGTTTCCGCCTATACAGACCTTGCCGCGGCGCTCAACAAATGCCGGGCAGGCGAGACGGCCAGCATCACCATCTTCCGCGCGGGCGCGCAGCTGGAGCTCAGCGTGAGCTTTGACGAGCGGCCGACCGACGAGCAGATCGCCTCGCAGCAGCAGGCCGCGCAGGACTCCCAGCAGAGCCAGCCCGGCAGCGGCTCGGATGGCACAAACGGCGCAGACGGCTACGGCTACGGCTATGGCTACTCCAGCCCCTTCGGCTACTTCCAGTTCCCGGGCTACGGAAACTAAGCTGTCAAAAAACTCTTTCAGAGTTTTTTGACAAAGAGCTTGCAGCCCGCGGCAGCGCAAAGTTTTGGCAGCGAAGCTGCCAAAATCAGTGTGTCGAAAAAGTATTTTCGCCCCGCTGAGGCAGTTTTTCAAACTTTAAAAAGTTTGAAAAACTGGTTTGATTGAACGCGAAGGGGGTTCTTTACCCCCTTCACTCTTCCCCCGCTGCTCTGTCTCAGCAGTTTGCTGGATGGTTTTCTGACAGTCTCAAATTTGCGGGCTGTAAAGTATTTTTATACGCCGCGCATGTCGCCGCAAAAAATAATTGAATTCTTTTTCGTGCGTTCCGCACGAAACGCTGCGAGGCTTTTTGACAAGCTATTGGCGCGGGAAGCAAGGCTTCCCGCGCCGTTTTTCTGCTCTCTGACCCCTAACGGCGGATGGCTTATGCACGGTCGAGCCTTGCCAGAAGCGCCTGCTTTTTTTCTTCCGGCAGGAAGCTGCTCTCGGCTGCAAAGCGGTTCATTTTCACAAGGTCTTCCTTCGTAAAGCCCATGTCCCCGACGCAGTGGCGGTATTCATCCCGCAGGCTCACCGCCGCCAGGGTCATATTGTCCGTGCTGATGCACACGCGCACACCGGCGTCTAAAAGCTTCTTTGCCGGATGCAGCGCGAAAGACGGCTGCGTGTGGCACTGGATGTTGCTCGACGGGCAGATTTCAAGCGTCACCCCGCGCGAGATGACCTCCGGCCAAAGCTCCGGCACATCATAAAGATGATGCCCATGGCCGATGCGGCGCGCGCCAAAGCTCAGCGCGGCGCGAAGGCTCTCTTCGCCCTGCGAGTCGCCCGCGTGGCAGGTTGCCGGAAGGGAAAGCTCACGCGCAAGGTCAAAGACGGGATGGAAGCTGGAAAGCGGCACAATGCCCTCTGCCCCCGCAAGATCAAGCCCCACAACGCCCGCGCCAAGATACTGCTTTGTCAGGCGCACGGTCTCAAGATTTTCTTCCATGTTGCGCGTTTCCGGGCCGATGGACATCGCGCAAAGCAGAATCCCCGCGTCATAGCCCGGGCACAGCGCCAGCGCCTCTTCCCGCCCTTTCAAAACCGCCTCGATCGCCTGGCCCTGCGAAAGCCCTGCGCGCTTGTGAAGCTGCGGCGCAAAGCGGATCTCATCGTACACATGCCCCTGCCGGGAAAGCTCGCACATGAGGTCCTTCGTCACGCGCGCAAGCGAGGCTGCATCCTGTAACATCTGAAGCGGCAGCTCAAATCTTGCAAGATAGGTGTTTACGTCCGCGCAGTCTGACGTTTCGACCAGCCACGCCCGAAAATCCCCGAGCGTTGCAGTCGGCATCGAAAGCCCCTGCTCCTTCCCCAGCGCCCACATCGTCTCAGGCGGAATCGCCCCGTCCAGATGCAGGTGCAGCTCTACCATGGGAAGATTGAAAAAGTCCATTTTTCCGCGCCTCCTTTTTTCTTTATTCTACCCGCGCGGGGTGCAGCGCGTCAAGTATACGGGGTAAAAATTCTTCCGGCGGCAGGTTTTTCGTCCGTGTGGTGTTGACATGCGGTCGGAAAGTATGTACAATGAAAATGTATCTTCGGATACCAATTTTATTGAAAAAATACAATGGAGGAACCAAAATGAAAAAGATCATTGCGCTTCTGCTTGCGCTGGTCATGGTTTTCGCTCTGGTAGCCTGCGCTTCTGAAAGCGCCTCGCCCGCTGCCCCCGCCGAAACCACCGAGACCGCTGCCCCGGCAGAGGAAACCACGACCGAAGAGACCACTGAGGCCGCTGCACCGGCAGAGGAAGCTGCTCCCGCCGAAGAGGGCAAGGTTTATAACGTTGCTTACCTCGTCAACGGCAACCTCGGCGACAAGTCCTTCTTTGACTCCGCCGAAGCCGGTCTTGCCGAGCTGGCTGCTGCCGGCCGCATCGAGTATGTGACCATCGAAATGGGCGGCACAGACGAAGACCAGCCCACCTGGCTGTCGACGCTGTACGACGTTTCCGAGGATGGTGGCTACGACCTCATCATCTGCGGCACCTATCAGATGCCGGACTACCTCAAGGAAGTTGCGACCCAGTATCCCGACCAGCTGTACGCCATTTTTGACGACACCACCTACGTCGGCGAAAACTCCAACGTTGTCAACCTTTCCTACCGCCAGAATGACATGGGCTACCTCGTCGGCGTCTATGCAGCCTGCATGACCACCGACACCTCCATCGCCAACATGAACGAAGACGCCGTTGTCGGCTTCGTCGGCGGCGTGGACTCCCCCGTCATCAACGACTTCCTGATCGGCTTCATCGAGGGCGCACAGGCTGTCAACCCCGACATCAAGATCGATACCCGCTACACCAACGACTACGTTGATACCGCCATCGCCAAGGAATATGGCCTGTCCATGATCAACGACAACAAGTGCGACATCATCTGGGGCGTCGCCGGTAACGCCGGCAACGGCGCGGCTGAGGCTGCACTCGAGACCGGCAAGGCATGGTTCATCGGCGTTGACTCCGACCAGGAGCTGACATTCTCGTCTGACCTTGCTGCCATCACGCTGACCTCCGGCCTCAAGAACATCGGCAACTCCCTCATCTGGCTCTTCGACGAGTGGGACGCTGGCCGCACCTACTGGGGCGAGCAGGTTGACCTCGGCATCGCAGAAGGCGGCGTCGGCATCGTGACCGACAAGAACTTCGACGCGCTTGCCTCCCAGGACACCAAGAACACCGTGAAGGCTGCCGAGGAAGGCATCCTCAACGGCGAGATCACCGTCCACTCCGCGCTAACCGATCAGGCTCTGGCCGTCGATCTGCGCGAGGCTGTCCGTCCGTAATTCCATGACATATTTCCCTGCCGGGGAGGCTCACCGGAGTCTCCCCGGCGCGGGAATTTTTGAAATAAGTAATAGTGAATAGTGAAGAAGTCCCTGTCTGATACCGGTTGTTGCATTTCATTGCGGCGGCTTTTCCCGCAGCTTATTTGCTATTCACTATTACTTATTTACTTTTTGAAGGAAAGAGAGGGATCATCCTATGCCGGATGTAAAAAACGCGCATCCGGACGAAGAATTTGTCGTCCAGATGAAGGGGATCACCAAGGTGTATCCCAACGGTGTCGCCGCCAACCAGGGCGTGGACTTCTGCCTGCGAAGGGGCGAGATTCACGCGCTGATGGGCGAAAACGGCGCTGGAAAGTCAACGCTCATGAAGATGCTCTTCGGCCTTGAGCAGCCGACGAGCGGCGAGATTTTCGTAAACGGCGAAAAGCTCAGCCTCACTGCCCCCTCCGTCGCCATTGCGCACGGCATCGGCATGGTACACCAGCACTTCATGCTCGTCCCCAGCCTGACGGTCGCGGAAAATATGGTGCTCGGCATGGCGCCGCGCAAGGGTCTCTTCCTTGACCATGCAAAGGCCGTTGAGATCACCCGCGAATACGCCGAGCGCTTTAACCTGCATGTTGAGCCGGAGGCCAAGGTCGTAGATATCCCCGTCGGCATGAAGCAGAAGGTCGAGATCTTAAAGGCGCTCGTTCGCGGCGCGAAGATCCTGATTCTCGACGAGCCGACCGCCGTCCTCACCACGCAGGAGACGACCGAGCTTTTCAAAGAGCTCATGAACCTGAAAAATCAGGGCTACACCATCGTCTTCATCTCCCATAAGCTGAACGAAATCATGGAGATCACAGACCGGCTGACCATCATGCGCAATGGCCGCTCGATGGGCGTTTACAATACGTGCGATGTCACGAAGGAAGACATCTCCCGCCTCATGGTCGGGCGCGACGTTGTGCTGAGCGTCCAAAAGGACAAGGCGCAGCCGACCGACACCGTGCTTCGTGTGCGCGATCTGGAATACGTCAACGAGTGGAAGAAGAAGGTACTCGACAAGGTCTCCTTCGATGTCCGCAAGGGCGAGATTCTTGGCATCGCGGGCGTGGAAGGAAACGGGCAGAAGGAGCTTGTGGATATGCTCTTTGGCTTTGCCGAGCCGGACGCAGGCACGGTCAGCGTCGAGGGCGAGAGCATTCTTGGCCTTTCCCAGCGCAGCATCCGAAACCGCGGCGTCTCGCTCGTCCCGGAAGACCGCATGCTCTTTGGCATCGCAGGCACGGCCAGCATCGAGGAAAACATCCTCTCCGACCGCGCAGGCGACAAGCGCTTCCATACCGGCCCGCTCTTTAACATGAAGGCCATCCACGAGGAGACCGACCGCCTCATCCAGGAATACACCGTGCTCTGCAAATCCCGCAAGCAGCAGGTCGGCATGCTCTCCGGCGGCAACATTCAGAAGGTCGTCGTGGCGCGCGAATTTTCCAATGACCCGGTTCTGATTCTTGCCGACCAGCCCACGCGCGGCATCGACGTCGGCGCAACGGAGTTCATCCGCAAAAAGCTTGTCGAGCTTTCCCGCTCCGGCATCGCGGTTCTGCTCGTCTCGGCTGACCTCAACGAGGTCATGGAGCTTTCCGACAGCTTAATTGTCATGCAGGGCGGCCATATCGCGGCCTACTTTGAAGACACATCCACGCTGACCGACGCGCAGATGGGCGAGTACATGCTTGGGCTCAAGCAGCAGCCGGCCGAGCAGATCAGGAGGGTTTGCCATGACTAAAAAACGTGAAGTGATGTTCTCCCTCATCCGGGGAACGCTTGCTATCCTGATTGCGCTGCTGGTCGCAACGCTTCTCATCTTCATCAGCGCCACCGGCGACACCTTCGCCGACAAGCTCGACGCCACCGGCGAGGCGCTCAAGCAGATGCTTGTAGGCCCGCTGTTCCGCATGGGCAAAAACGGTACACGCTTTGAAACCAAGCGCCTGACCGATATTCTGGCCTCGATGATTCCGATCATCTTCACCGGCCTTTCGGTCTGCATCATGTTCTCCGCGAATCAGTTCAACATGGGCGCAGAGGGCGGCATTATGCTCGGCGCATTCGTCACGGCCATGGCGGCCATCTACCTGCCGCTTGGCGCAGGTGTCCACCCGGTCGTTGCGATTCTGCTCGGCGGTCTGGCCGTCGGCGTTGTGATGCTGCTCCCGGCCATTTTAAAGAGCAAGCTCGACGTGAGCGAGATGGTGTGCTCGCTGATGCTCAACTACATCATCATGTATCTCATCAAGTTCGTCCTCAACACCTATCTTGCCGATAAGTCCAAGGGGCAGATCCAGTCGTATGAATTTCTGGAGACGGCGAAGATCGCCCAGCTGGTTGACGACGGCTCAAAGCTCTCCGTCGGCTTTTTGATCGCCATTGCGGCGGTCGTGCTCTGCGGGCTTTTCATGTACCGTACCCAGTGGGGCTACGCCATCCGCATGATCGGCATCAACCAGGCCTTCTCCCGGTATTCCGGCATGAAGGTCGGCGCGACCATTGTCCTGTCTCAGCTGCTGGGCGGCTTCCTGGCCGGTATCGGCGGCGGCATCGAAATGCTTGGCCGCTACAAGACCTTCTCCTGGAGCTCGCTCCCCGGCTACGGCTGGACGGGCATCACAATTGCGATTCTGGCGGGCAACAACCCGTGGTTCGTACCGCCTGCGGCCTTCTTCATGGCCTATCTCTCCAAGGGCTGTGACCTGATGGCAACCTACGCCAAGGTTCCCGCGCAGCTCATCGATATCATTCAGGGCGTGATCTTCCTGTTCTTCGCCGCCGAGCAGTTCCTCTCCCGCTACCGGCAGAAGCTCGTTGTCAAGTCTGCCGAGGAAGAGGCCGCGCGCAAGCGTGCGCTGGAACAGGCCAGCACGGAAGGAGGCCACGTAAATGCTTGATTTTCTCAACATGCTCCTGACCCCGGAGTTCTTCTTCTCCATTCTCCGCATCTCCGCGCCGATTCTCTTTGCGACGCTGGGCGCAATTGTGGTGGAAAAGGCCGGCTTCTGCAACATCGGTCTTGAGGGCATTATGATGTTTGCCGCGCTGGCAGGCTCGCTCGTGAGCTACTATGCCAACAGCTGGCTGGTCGGCCTTCTCGCCGCGCTTCTGATGGGCACGCTGATGGGGCTTATGATGGGCTTTTTCGCCTTCCAGCTCAAGACGGATATCACCCTGGTCGGCATCGCCGTCAACATGATGGGCTCGGGCGGCACACTCTTTTTGTGCAAGGTCATCACGAACCTGACCGAGGGCAAGGCCATGGCCTCCTCAACGGGTCTCATCACCTCCGCGCTCTGCATCCCGAACATCACCATTCCGCTCATCAACAAGATTCCCTTCCTGGGCGGCGTCCTCTCCGGCCACAGCCTGCTGACCTACCTTGCATTTGTCATCTGCGGCCTGACCTCCATCATGCTCTATAAGACAAGCCTTGGCATGAACATCCGCGCGGTCGGCGAAAACCCGAACGCGGCGGCCTCGGTCGGTGTGTCGGTGCTTAAAATCAAGTATACCGCCATCGCCTACTCCGGCCTCATGGCGGGCTTTGGCGGCGCGTTCATGTCCATGTCCTACGCACAGGGCTGGAGTCTTGACATGGTCGCCGGGCGCGGCTTTATCGCCCTTGCCGCGCAGGCCATGGGCAGCGGCGAATGCCTCGGCGGCATGCTTTCGTCTCTCGTCTTCGGCTTTGCGCAGGCGCTCGGCATCAAGTTCTCCGCGCGTGGTCTGGACTCGAACCTTGCCTCGCCGATTCCCTACGCCGTAACGATCATCGGCCTTGTGATCTTCTCGCTCGTGCGCCGCAGCCGCGCCAGAAAGCATCACGCGGCTTCTGTCTGAATTTTCCGCATAACCCAGGCGCCCGCCCAAACGGGCGGACGCCTACAAAAAGCCTCGCAGAGTTCGCGCCTTTCGGCGCGAATCAAATAAAATCCAAAATTCCCGGGGACATGTGCATCGGGAATTTTACTTTACAGCCCGCAAACGTGAATTTTGGCGGCAATGCCGCCAAAACTTTGCGATGCGGCGGGCTGCAAACCCTTTGTCAAAAAACTCTTTCAGAGTTTTTTGACAATCTGTAAGCGCCCGCCCAAACGGGCGGGCGTCTGCGTTCATTTTAAACATCAGGAGGAAATCATGTCTGAACTGAAAAAAATCCCGCTGATTCTCGACGGCGACCCCGGCCATGATGACGCGATTGCCTGGACACTTGCCAAGGCCAGCGGCGCGTTCGACATTCTGGCCGTAACCGCATGCAGCGGCAACGTCGGCCTTGAAAAGACCACCTATAACGCCCTTCGCGTCTGCACGCTGCTTGGCATCGACGCGCCCATCGCCGCCGGCTGCCCGCACCCATTGACGGCAGACGTCATGATCGCCCCGTCGGTTCACGGCGAGTCGGGTCTCGATGGCCCGGCGCTTCCAGAGCCTTCGATGAAGCTCTCGCCGCTTCCCGCCGTGGAGCTGATGGCAAAGGTGCTTCGCGAGGCAGACGAGCCGGTCACGATCGTCGCAACCGGCCCGGAGACCAATGTCGCGGCGCTTTTGCTCGCCTATCCGGAGCTCAAGTCCAAAATCGCCAGAATCTCCCTCATGGGCGGCGGCATTGCCTTTGGCAACTGGACGCCTGCGGCGGAGTTTAACATCCTCGTTGACCCGGAGGCGGCAAAGCTCGTCTTCACCTCCGGCATTCCCATCGTCATGGCGGGGCTTGACGTGACGGAAAAGGCGCTCATCGTCCCGGAGGATTTTGAGCGCATCCGCGCGCTTGGAAATCCCGTGAGCGACATTGTCGCGCAGTGGCTGGAATTCTTCTACATCTTCCACAAGTCCATCGGCTACGAGGGCGCGCCCATGCACGACCCGTGCGCCATCATGGCGCTCATCCATCCGGAGGTCTTTACGATGAAGCCCATGTATGTCCAGATCGAGACGCAGGGCGAATACTGCCGCGGCTGCACTGTCGGCGACCGCCTCGGCGCAACCGGCCACGCGCCGAACGCAACCGTTCTTCTGGATGTCGACCGCAGGGCCTTTGCAGACCGGCTCGTAGAGGCCATGAAATTTTATGGGGAGGGCACAAAATGAACAAGTATCCTGTCTGGTTTGACTGCGATGTCGGCGTTGACGACGCCATCGCCATCATGGCGGCGCATGCGCTGCCGGAAATCGACCTGCTTGCCATCTCCACAGTCGCGGGAAATGCGCCGCTCGCGCAGACCTTCCCGAACGCACACCGTATGAACGGCCTCATGAAGACCAGCTACCCCGTCTATCGCGGCGCGGCGCGCCCGCTTGTCTGTGAGCCGCTGACCGCTGCCGCGTTCCACGGCGAAAACGGCCTTGGAAACGTCGAGCTTCCGATTCCGGCGGACGCCGTCATGCATGACGAGCCCGCGTGGGACGCGCTTTACGCCTGCGCAAAGGAGCATCCGGGCGAATTGAACCTCATCGCCGTAGGGCCGCTGACAAACGTCGCCATCGCCCTGACCAAATACCCCGACCTCAAGACGCTTCTGCGCCAGATCCTCATCATGGGCGGCGCGGCCGTCGGCGGCAACACCACTCCCTCGGCTGAGTTTAATATCTACGAAGACCCCGAGGCCGCGCAGGTCGTTTTCAAGTCCGGCGTTCCGGTCGTCATGTGCGGGCTGGATGTGACGCTCAAGGCTGTTCTGCTTCCTGCGGACTGGGAGGAGCTTGCCGCAACCGGCTCACCCGCCGGCGTCTTTACCAGAGACTGTGTGCAGTGCGCCTGGTCCAGCCTCAAGCGCTTTGGCTTCCCCGGCGTCGCGATGCACGATACGTGCCCCGTCATGTACCTTGCCCATCCGGAGCTGTTTTCCGGCGAGGAGGCAGGCGTTTATGTCGAGACACAGGGCTCGATCACGCGCGGTAAGACCGTTACCGATCTTTACAGCGACAAGCAGTTTGAAACCAAAAACGCCTTTGTCGTTCTGGACGTCGACCGCGACCGCTTCATCTCCATCCTGAAGGATTGCATCCGCTCCATCTGAGCGTCCCCCGTCATAGAGCAACAAATCCCGGCCAGCTGTGCTGGCCGGGATTTTAGACCGTTAAAAAAGCCTCGAGCCGTTTGCGCCCGCAGGAGCGAAGCAAATAGAAATCTATTTTATCCGGCGGCTCTGCCGACCGGAAAAATACTTCTCAGCCCGCAAACGTGAATTTTGGCAGCTTCGCTGCCAAAACTTTGCGATGCAGCGGGCTGCAAGACCTTTGTCAAAAAACTCTGAAAGAGTTTTTTGACAGTCTCAATCCCGGCCAGCTGTGCTGGCCGGGATAAGCTTTTTACAGGCGGCGGTCTGACTGCCCGCTGCGGCGGCGCAGCGCCTCGCCGAGCTGTGTGAAGCAAAGCAGCGTCACGATCAGAAATACGCCCGGAACTACGATCACCCACCAGCTGCCGGTCAAAAGCGCCTTTTCCGCCAGCGAGAGCATGCTGCCCCACGTGATGATCTCCAGCGGCAGACCAAGCCCCAGAAAGCTCAGGGTCGACTCTGTGAGAATCGCGCTTCTCACGTTCATGACGATCATAAAAAGAATCGACGGCAGAAAGTTTGGCGCAAGATGCACGCGCAGAATGTGTGTGAAGCCTGCGCCCATGCATTTTGCCGCCTGCACATACCCGCTCTCGCGCAGCACGCGCACCTGCGTGCGCACAACCTTGGCGATGCTCATCCAGCTGGTAAGGCCAATGACAAGAGACAGGCTCAGCGCGCTCGCTTCGCCCAGAATCGCCTGCAACAAAACGATCAGCAGCAGGTTTGGAATGCTGATAAAAATCTCGTTGGCGCGCATCAGAAGCCGGTCGAGCCGCGCCCCGGCGCAGCCGCTGAGGCTGCCAAGGACGACGGCCAGAAGCGTTGAGACCAGCGTTGAAAAAACGCCAATGAACAGTGACAGCCGCCCGCCGTACCAGATCATCGAGAAAATGTCGCGCCCCATCGCGTCTGTGCCAAAGAGAAATTCCCGGCAGGGCGCGGCGCTGCAATGCGCAAGATCCATATAGGCCGGGTCCTTCGGCAAAAACAGCTCACAGCCCAGACAGCCGCCCACGATCAAAAGCAGCAGCCCCATGCAGACCAGCGGCTTTCCGCGATACCACGCGGGCGCTTTGCGCGGCGCGGGCGGCGGGGCGGGTCTTGCGCCGACGATGGAAAATTCGTTCATTCTTCCGCCTCCTCCCAGTGCTGCATGGCCTCCTCCGCGCGCATGCGGGGGTCAATTTTTTCGCTCAGCGCCTGCGCGGCAAGGCCGCTTGCGATCACAAGCGCGCCGGAGAGGATACAAAGCACCATCAGAAGATTATAGTCCTGATAGCGGGCGCTTTCGTAGCTGAGTGTGCCAAGGCCGGGGAAGGAGAAGACGCTTTCAACAATATACGTCCCGCCCAGCACATGCGGCACAGAGATGGCCATGATCGAAAGGTACGACGGCAGGACATTTCTCAAGCAGTGCCGGAACAGCACCGCGCGCGCGCCCAGCCCCTTTGCCTTCGCCAGCATCACATAGTCCATCCGCAGCTCATCGAGCAGCTGACTGCGCACCATGTACGCATAGTACCACAGATGCCCCAGCACCACGACCGTCATCGGCAAAATCAGATGCCGCGCGCGGCTGAGTACGTCCCCTGCCCGCCCGATGTCATACGCGCCGGAGCTTGGAAGGAGCTTGAAATTGACCGAGAAAATCAGAATCAGCATCAAAGACAGCCAGAACTCCGGGATGCAGCTCATCACCGTCCCGGCCTTGCAGAGCGCGCGGTCAAGAAGGCCATTTTCATGGTGCGCGCACAAAATGCCAAGCAGCAGCGCCAGGAAAAACGTCAGCACAAAGCCGATGCCCCCCAGCTGGAGCGTAAACGGCAGACGCGCGCGGATGACCTCCAGCACGTCCATCTTATATTTATAGGAAATGCCAAACTCGCCGCGAAGCGCCCCCTTGAGCCAGAGGCCATACTGCGTGAGAATGGGCTTGTCAAGGCCGAGGCGGCTTTCCGCCTGCGCGCGCTCGGCGGGCTTCATTTTTTCCGCCCGCTCGCCATAATAGGAGACCAGCGGGTCGCCCGGCGCAAGCCGCGCCACAACGAAGACCAGCAGCGACAAAATCAGAAGGCTTCCGGCAAAGATCAAAAGGTTTTTCAGAAGCTTTCCGGCTATCCTCCCCCCTCTCATCTTGCGCCGCCCCCTTCCTCCAGGACAAAATGCTCCGGCGCAACCTCGCGCAAAACGCCGCCTTTTGGGAGCATCCGCTCTTCAAAGACGATCAGCTTCCGCGCCCGCTCGCGGATGGGGTCTGGCAACGGCATGGCAGACAGCAGCGCGCGGGTATAGGGGTGCTGCGGGTTTGCAAAGAGCTCCTGCGCGCTCGCTTCCTCCACGAGCCTGCCGCGATACAAAACGCCCACACGGTCACAAAGATAATGAACCATCGAAAGGTCGTGCGCGATGAACAAAAACGAAAAGCCGTGCTCATCCTGCAAATGCCGGAAGAGGTTCACGATCTGCGCCTGAATCGACACGTCAAGAGACGCCACCGGCTCATCGGCCACCAGAAGCTCCGGCTCCATGCAAAGCGCGCGCGCGATGGCGACCCGCTGGCGCTGGCCGCCGGAAAGCTCGGTGGGGTATTTGTCAAGATAGACCTCGTCTAAGCCTACGTATTTCATCTGAAATGCCGCCTCGGCGCGGTAGCTTTCGCGCGGCGTGGTGATTTTGGCGATGCGAAGCGGCTCGGCAATGATGTCTGCCACCTTCATGCGGCCATTGAGGCTTGAGGTCGAGTCCTGAAAGATCATCTGCCTTGCCGTTTGCAGGCGGAATTTATGTTCATGGAACTGCCGCCTGTCACACACATCGATGCCGTCAAAGAAAATATGCCCGGCGTCCGGCCGGATGAGATTCATGACGCACCGCGCGGCGGTCGACTTTCCCGAGCCGGATTCCCCGACCAGCCCGTAAATTTCCCCCCGGCGGATGGAAAAGGACAGATCGTCCAGCGCCTGCACCGAGGCCGTTTTGCTGAGCCGGAAGGTGTGCGAAACATGCTGGACAGAAAGAAGAATATCAGAGCGCATGGCGAAGGTCTCCAATCGGGGGCGTGATTTTTGGCGCGCGCGGGTCAAGCAGCCACGTCGCGGCAAAGTGTGTGTCGGAAATTTGGAACATGGGCGGCGCTTTTTCATAGTCGATGGCAAGCGCAAATTCGTTGCGCCCGGCAAACGCGTCCCCCTCCGGCGGGTCAATCAGCGTCGGCGGCATGCCGGGGATGGTGTAGAGGCGCTCGCCCGGCCTTGCCAGCGCCGGAAGCGCGCGCAAAAGCGCCCAGGTGTAGGGGTGGCGCGGGTCATAGTAGACCTCTTCCGCCGTCCCGATCTCAACGATCTTCCCCGCGTACATGACCGCCACGCGGTCAGCCGCCCGCGCCACCACGCCAAGATCATGCGAGACGAGGATGGTCGCGGTATGAAGCTTCTGCTGAAGCGCGCGCAGAAGGTCTAAGATCTGCGCCTGAATGGTCACGTCCAGCGCGGTCGTCGGCTCGTCGGCAAGCAGAATCCTTGCCCGCGCGGCCAGCGCAATGGCCATCACGGCACGCTGGCGCATGCCGCCGGAAAAATTATGCGGATAGAGCTTCACGCGCTCCGGCGCGCGGTCAATGCCGACCAGCTCCATCAGCTCCAGTGTCCGCGCGCGAAGCGCCTCGCGCGAGAGCTTCGGCTCGTGGATGGCCACGGCCTCGGCGATCTGCGCGCCGATGGTCATGCTGGGGTTGAGGGCGGTCATGGGGTCTTGAAAGACCATGGAAAAAAGTCTCCCGCGAAGCTTTTGCAGCTCCTTTTCCGTGCGCGGCAGGATATCCTCGCCGTTTACAAGAATCTGCCCGCCAACGCTTGCAGACTCCGGCAACAGCCGCATGATCGCCTTGCACAGCGCGCTCTTGCCGCAGCCGGACTCGCCGACGATGGCCAGCACCTCGCCCTCGTGCAGCGTCAGGTCGACCCCGCGCACCGCCTGCACCGCGCCGCGCGGCGTGTGGTAGCAGACGGTAAGATTTTTCAGTTCCAGAAGCTGCGCCATAAAGACCCCTTCCCACGCCATCAAACCGGGCGGTATTCCCGTCCGGCCGATGGCGCTGCTGTTAACTTATTTCAGGATTGGTGAATTTTAAGCGGCTCACGACGCAAGCGTCCACTCTTCCACATTCCAGAAGATTCCCACGCCGTGATGTCCCATGACCGTTTCCGCGTCAATGCCCCCAACGCGCGCGGCGGCCACATAGTTTGCGTCAATGTAGCAGATGAAGGCATAGGCCGGGTCTTCGGCCAGCGCCTGCTGGAAAAGGTCATAATACGCAGCGCGCTTTTCAGGCTCACTTTCCTGGCGGGCTTTCGTGAGATATTCATCGACCTTTTCGTTGGAGTAGCCGGAGTAGTTTGCGCCCTTGTCTGTGCCGAAGACCTTATAGGTGTGGTCGTCTGCGTCAAAGGGGCTTCCCCAGCCGATGAGGCACGCCATCTGCCCGCCCCAGTCCATCTCGGCGGGAATGTCTACCGTGCAGTTGATGCCGGCCTCGCGCAGCTGCTGCGCGGCGGCCTGTGCGATGTCAATGCGGTCCTGCTCACCGGCCATGACGCTGATGGTAAAGCCAATTTCTGCGCCATTTCGCTCATAGTAGCCGTTTTCGCCCATCACGCAGCCGTTTGCCTCTAAAATTTCCTGCGCCCTTGCGGGGCTGTAGTCGTAGTGTTCCACATCCTCGTTATTATAAATGTTCTGCTGCAAGGGCCCGTAGGCTGCCTCGCCCTGGCCAAGGAGCACCGCGTCTACAATGGCCTGCCGGTCGATGGCGTAGCAGATGGCGGGGATGAGGTCGCGGTTTTCTGTCCAGTAATCGTTCCAGAAGTTAAAGAGAATGCCACGGTAGTCGCTGGTTTTCATGTCATAGCAGGTAAATCCGTCTTTTCCCTGGAAGCTCTGCGCGTTCTTGGGGTCGAGCAGCGCAAGATCCAGCTCACCCGCCCCCAGCTGAAGCGCCTGTGCGTTATCATCGGGGACAATTTTAAAGATGATGCGGTCGATGTTTGCAGCGCCCTTAAAATATTTCTCGTTCTTTTCCAGGACAATTGCCTGCCCCACGTCCCAGCTGGCAAGCTTATAGGGGCCCGTTCCGACCGGGGCGCGGAAGAAATCAGACGTCTGCCAGTCCTCGCCCGCAAGCAGATGCTCCGGCAAAATGGCCATCGTCATATAGTCTAAAAACGCGGCGTTTGGCGCGGACAGGCGGAAGGAGACCGTCTTTTCATCCTGCACCAGAATCTCTTCAATGTCTTCAAAGTTCGGCGCGTTCTCAGAGCCGTTGTCCGGATCCTGGATGGCATCGATGGTAAATTTCACGTCTGCTGCCGTGAAGGGTTCGCCGTCGTGCCAGGTCACATCGCTCCGAAGATGGAAGGTGTAGGTGAAGCTCCCCTCGTCATATTCCCAGCTCTCTGCCAGCGCGGGTACGACACTGTTTTCTCCGTCATGCGCCGTCAGGCCGTCAAAGAGTAGGAGGTTAATCTCGCAGTGCTCGTCCATCGCGGGGTTGATGCGCGTGTAGTCGCCCGAGCCATAGACCAGCGTGGAGGCGTTCTCCCCGCCGGGCTGTGTGCCTGATGGCGCGCAGGCGGCAAGCGTAAGCGTCATAAGCGCGGCCAGAAGCAAAGACAGGAGCTTTTTCATAGCAGTTTCCTCTTTCATCAAGTAGTCCGGTAGTCCGGCAAATCTCCTGATTTGTATTCTAGCAGAAGAAGACGCCGGTTTTAAGCTCCCCCGGGGGATATTTTTTCAGAAAATTTTTTCCGGAAAAAGAAAGCCGCGCCGCCCGGCAGGGAAAATCCCTGCCGGGCGGCGTCAGCGTGTCAAAAAAGTATTTTTGCCACGCTGGGGCAGTTTTTCAAACTTCAAAAAAGTTTGAAAAACTGGTTGATTGAACGCGAAAGAAACCCCTGATGGGTTTCTTTCACACGATCTTCCTTTCCGAAATCTTTACCCCGGCGGTTTTTTCGACAGCCTGTCGCTGGCTGGCAGGGAAAATCCCTGCCGGGCGGCGTGTTGTGCTTTCTTTAAAAGCCCCGCGCGGGGTCGACTACATTGGAAAGTGGCCGCCCCTCTGCCCAGGCCCTGAGATTTTCGATGAAGATCTCAAAAATCCGCTGGCGGTTTAAATCGTCCCCCTCAAAGCCCGCCACATGCGGCGTGATGAGAAGCCCCGGCGCATCCCAGAGGGGGCTTTGCAGCGGCAGCGGCTCTTCCGGGAAGACATCGAGCATCGCCCCGGCAAGGTGGCCGCTTTCCAGCGCGGCGCAGAGCGCCTGCTGGTCTAAGGTCTGCCCCCGGCCGGAGTTTAAGACGAGCGCGCCCTTTGGCAAAAGCGCCAGCTCCCGCGCGCCGATCAGCCCGGCGGTCTTCGGCGTGTGCGGCAGGCACATGACAAGAATGTCCGTCTGCGGCAGAACCTCTGCCAGCGCGTCAAACGAGGCATAAAGCGCATGCATCCATGCGGGCTTTTCGCGCGGCGAGGAGACAAAGCCCGTCACGCTTGCGCCAAGCGCGCTGGCCGCCCCTGCAAACGCGCCCCCGGTATTGCCCGCGCCAAGGACGGTTACACGCTTTGCAAACAGCGAGCCCGCCGGAATGGGCGCAAGCCACCGGTGCGCGCGCTGCGCGTCATGATAGGCCGGGTAATTGTGAAGCAGGCTCAGACAGCCCGCCAGCAGATGCTCGGCGATCATCGTGTTGTAAGCCCCGGCGGAATTGGTCAAAATGGCGTGGCCGGCCTGAAAGGGCTTTAGCCGGACAAATTTTTCCACACCCGCCCAGCTGCTGTGAAACCAGCGAAGCTCCGGCGCGGCCTCCAGAAGCTCCGGCTCAAACATGCCCGCCATGATCTGGCACGAGCGCACCAGCGCCGCATCCCGGCAGCCCTCCGGAAGCTCCAAAAGCTCCATCCCAAGCGACCCGGCCAGCGCCGCAAGCGCCTGCCTCTGCGCGTCTGTAAAGCCAAAGCCCGCGTGGGCAACGATCGTCTTCATAAGCATCTCCGTTCCCGCCGCCCTGCGCGGCGCGTCTTGCGTCAAAATCTCTTTGTGCAGCGTGTCCGCGCGCCTCCTTGGGGCGCTCAGACCATTTTCTCCGGGTGGAAGACCTCGTCAAACTGCGCCTCGGTCAAAAAGCCCAGCGCCACGCACGCCTCCTTCAGAGAAATATTCTCCTGATAGGCCTTTTTCGCCGTCTTCGCGGCGTTTTCATAGCCGATGTAGGGGTTCAGCGCCGTGACGAGCATCAGCGAGTGGTAGAGATTATAGGCCATCTTCTCGCGGTTTGCCGTGATGCCTGCGGCGCAGCGGTCGTTGAAGGAGTCGATCGACTCGGCAAGCAGTCTTGCCGATTGCAGGAAGTTATAGATGCAGACCGGCATGTACACATTCAGCTCAAAATTTCCCTGCGAGGCCGCAAGGCCGATGGTCACATCGTTTCCCATCACCTGCGCGGCCACCATCGTCACGGCCTCGCACTGCGTGGGGTTGACCTTGCCCGGCATGATCGACGAGCCCGGCTCATTTTCCGGAATGAAGATCTCGCCCAGACCGTCTCTCGGGCCGGAGGCCAGCCAGCGCACGTCGTTTGCGATCTTCATCATATCACACGCCAGCGCCTTGAGCGCCCCGTGGGCGAAAACCAGCTCATCCTTGGAGCTCAGGGCGTGGAACTTGTTGTCTGCCGTGCAGAAATCCCGGCCTGTGATTTTGGAGATCTCCTGCGCCACCAGCACATCAAAGCCCGCCGGGGCGTTCAGCCCCGTGCCGACCGCCGTACCGCCCAGCGCCAGCTCACGAAGCCCCGGCAGACTGCATTCGAGCATCCGCCTGTCCTTTTCCAGAGAGCTCCGCCAGCCGGAAATTTCCTGTGAAAACTTAATTGGCGTCGCATCCTGCAAATGGGTGCGGCCGGATTTCACAACGTCCTCGTTTTCCCGCTCCAGCCGCCGGAAGGTCTGGCACAGGCGCGAGATGGCGGGCAGGACATTTTCCTCCAGCTCCGTCAGCGCCGCGATGTGCATCGCCGTCGGGAACGTGTCGTTGGACGACTGCGACATGTTGATGTCGTCATTCGGATGCAGAAGCTTCTTCCCCGCCAGCTCATTGCCCCGGTTCGCCAGAACCTCGTTGACGTTCATATTTGACTGTGTGCCGGAGCCCGTCTGCCACACGACCAGCGGAAAATGCGCAAAGAGCTTGCCCGCCATGACCTCCTGCGCCGCCTGCTCGATATAGCCCAGCTTTTCCTGTGTCATTTTTTCCGGCCGGAGCGCATGGTTTGCGCGCGCCGCCGCCAGCTTCAGCGCGCCAAAGGCGCGGATGATCTCGCGCGGCATCGTCTCCAGCCCCACGCCGATCGGGAAATTCTCATGGCTGCGCTCGGTCTGCGCGCCCCAGTATTTATCCGCCGGGACGCGGACGTCTCCCATCGAGTCATGTTCAATGCGGTATTCCATTTCTGCTTCCTCCTTATCAAATGCACGCAAAGCCGCCAATGGCTGTGGGCGGTTTTCGCCCACAGCCAATGCTTCTTTTCCCTTTTTGTGCTGCGCTGCCGCTGCGGCAGACGCTCAGATTTCGATCTGGTCGATGACCTCCTTGAGCTTTGCGGCGCTGTTTTTCAGGCGCTGCACCTCATACTCTGTCAGCGGGCTGAGGATCTTGCCGCGCACGCCCGCGCGGTCGACCAGCGCCAGCGTCGACAGGCACACGTCCTCAACTCCGTACTCGCCGTGCATCATGGTCGAGACGGTCAGCGCCGTACCGGCAGTGCTCATAACGCACTTGCACAGATGGCAGACCGACATCGCAACGGCGTAGAATGTCGCGCCCTTGTTCTTGATGACCTGCCCGCCGGAGGTCTTGACGAACTGCTCCACAGCCTCGTAGTCTGCTTCCCCTGCCCAGTCGATGCGCTCTTTGTCGGGCGAGGCGGCGCGGTAGTCGTTGATGTGGTTGTTTGCGATATGCGCCAGCGACCAGGGCACGAACGAGGAATCGCCGTGCTCGCCGTAGACGTGGGCATGGACATTGAACGGGCTGATGCAGAAGCGCTTGGCAAGCGCCGATTGCAGGCGGCTGGTATCCAAAATTGTGCCCGAGCCGATGATCTGCCGCTCCGGAAGGCCGGAGATCTTGTGGAACACATAGGTCAGCACGTCCACCGGATTCGACACAATGATATAAATTGCCTTCGGCGCAACGCGCACGATCTGCGGCGTAATGTCCTTTAAGATATTGACGTTCACCTGCGCCAGCTCCAGCCGGGACTGCCCGGCCTTGCGCGGAAGACCGGAGGTGATGATCACGATGTCAGAGTTTGCTGCGGCCTGGTAGTCGCCCGAGCGGACGATGGCCGGGGAGCAGAAGGGCGCGCCCTGATAGATGTCCAGCGCCTCGCCAAAAGCCTTCTGGCGGTTGATATCGACCAGCACAATCTCAGACGCTGTGCCCTGAATCATCAGGTCGTTTGCAATGGTCGCGCCAACGCTGCCGGCACCGATCACAGTAATCTTACTCATATCCAATCCCATCCTTAATTCGATATGTATTTACCGATAAATTTTTATCGGTATTTTCGTATCGAATTATAAGGGATAATGCCCGGAAAGTGAAATGTTTATTTCTTCTGCACCATACCAGAATTCATATAGTGATTTTCTTCCGTTTCGTTATACCAGAATTCATATATGCCGCCCGGCACAGCTGCACAGCCGCGGGCGCTATTTCTGGTATCGCTGCTGCACAAACTCGACAAAGCCGCGCTCGATCTGCGTCATGTCGTATTGCAGCTGATAGACCAGCGCGTCGTGGTAGACGGTCTGGTTGAGGTTGCTGGCCTTCTGCACCAGATCCCAGCGGTTGAGGCAGCGCTCAGGAATCGGGGCGCACCACATGTAAGCGCCCGGGATCGTCTCCAGCAGGCGAAGCTGCGCAAGGCGGTCTACCGTGTAGATCTTCCGGCGCAGACCCTCTTCGACCTTCGGGCCCTTGCGGAAGGTATCGCCATGGACGATCTCCGGCAGGCCGACCAGATCCTGCGCCGTAATGAGCTGCTTTTCGGCCAGCGTATGCGTATGCGAAAGCAGAAGCTGATAGCGGTAGCGGCTTAAAATCTGGAAACCAAAGCCGCGCGAGACGCTCTGCTCCTCAAAATAATCGCGGTATTCACTGCGGAAGCGGATGATACCGACCTCAACCTCGCCGTTTTCCAGCATTTCGATGGCCTGCCGCGCGTGGCACTCGCGCACGACCGAGTCCAGATTCTGATCCTGCGGCAGAAGATTCAGATACTCCGCCGTCAGATCGAGAATAAACGCCGCGCGCGGGATGCAGATGCGAAGCCGGTTTTCCACCGGGTGGCGCGGGCCGAGCGCGTCGATGCGCTCAAGCTCACGGATGATGCTTTTTGCGTGCTGCAAAAAGATCGCACCGCGCTCTGTTGAGCGAACACCCTTGCTGGTGCGCTCGAAGATCTTGAAGCCGAGGTTGGCCTCCATCTCGTGCAGAATGCGGCTGAGATTCGGCTGGCCGATGAATAGATTTTCCGCCGCCTGCGAGACCGATCTCGTCCGTTCAATTTCAATCAGATATTGCAGATGCTGCGTATTCATTAGTATGTCCCCCATCACATGCACTCATGCTAAAAATAATATAGCAGATTTTTACGCTTTTTGCAACGTCCACAGGGAAAACTTCTAAAAAAATCCGCGCGCTTCTTTTGTGAAACTCGCCAAAAAACGCCCTGCGACATTCGCCGCAGGGCGCAGCAGCATATCCGCCGCACTTATAAAAGCAGCATGGCCACCAGCGGGATGGTCAAAACCGAGCAGACGGTCGTCAAAAAGATCACCGTCGCGCAAAGCTCCTCGTTCTTCCCGTACTGCGAGGCCAGAAGCCCCATGTTTGAGGCTACCGGCATGGCCGTGATGAGCGTGAGAATGCCGAGCGTCATTTCATCGTGAATGAACAGCCGGAACACCAGATTTGTCACAATCGGGGCAATGAAGAGCTTTCCGGCCGCCGCCAGAAAGAGCTTCCAGTTCTGAAAGACTGTCCGCACCGGCGTCCCCGCCAGCATCGCGCCCGTCAGAAGCATCGCGCCCGGCGTTGAGATCTGGGAGATGGTATTCATCGGGTCTGTCAGCAGCACCGGCAGCCGCACATTGCACAGGTACAGCACGATGCCAAGCGCCGAGGCCACCATCATCGGCGAGAGCAGCTGGCGCAGATTGGAGAAATTCATGGGGATCTCCTGAATCAGACAGCTTCCGTAGCTGTAGAGGATCAGGAAGAAGACCATGATGAAAATCGAAATATAGAACACCGCATCCGTCCCATAGATGGCCGAAATAACGGGGATGCCCATAAAGCCGAGGTTCGAGAAAATCATGATGAACTCATAAATTCCCCGGTGCTCCTTCTCCGGCCGCACAAGCAGCATATAGAGCTTGCTCACCAAAATCAGCAGGCAATAGCTCGCAAAGGCAATGCCGATCAGCGCCAGCACCTGTGTGTTTGACAGCGCATGGTCATTGCAGACCGCCGAGTAGAGCACCATGCAGGGCGTTGTGATTTTGTTGATGAGGTTTGAAATCGCGCGGTTTCCATCCGGCGTCAGAACCCCTGTCTTGCCTCCGGCAAAGCCGATGCACATCATCACCAGCAGCATCAGCATTTTTTCAAACAGCAGTGTAATATCGATCATAGTCCTTCTCTCTTTCTCTGCGCGCAGTGTTTTTCCATAGCCTCTGTATTATATCGGCTGGCACAGAAAAAGTAAACCCGGCGCGGCAAAAAAGTATTTTTGCCGTGCAGAGGCCGCTCCCCGCATTCGCGGGAAGCGGCCTTTGCTTTTATTGTTCCTGCGGCTGCTTCCAGAAGCCTGCGCGGCAGAAGCTGACCGACAAAATGGTTGAGACCGTCCAGCCGATCGGCCACGCGCACCAGATGCCCGTCGCGCCCAGCGCCGTTTTCGAGAGCACCGCCGCCAGCGCCACGCGCAAAATGAGGTCTGTAAACGTGCCGATCATGAACCTTCCCATCACGCCCGCGCCGCGCAGAACGCCGTCGGAGACGAGCTTGGCCGATACCACAAAATAAAACGGCGCGAGAATGCGCAGATACTGCACCCCGGTCTGTATGGCCGTCTCAGTCGGCGCGTCGATGAAAAAGCGGATGAGCGCCTCGCCGCCAAGCAGATACAAAAGCGCCATCGGAAGGCTCAGAGCCCACACGAGCCGCAGCCCCGCCCGGAAGCCGTCCTTCACGCGCGGGAGCTTTCCGGCTCCAATGTTCTGCGCGGTATAGTTGGAGATGCCGTTTCCAAGCGTTGTAAAGGAGGTGATGACCAGATTGTTGAGCTTGACGCCAGCGGAATAGCCCGCAATCACGCCCGAGCCAAAGGAGTTGATCACGCCCTGCAAAATGATGTTTCCAACCGAAATAAAGCTCTGCTGCAAGGTGCTCGGCACGGCAATGCGCGCAATGCGCCGGAGCATGGGCAGGGAAAACAGCGGCGCTTTTTCCGCGCCCTCCACTGCCGCCAGCCGCCGGAAGACCACCACCAGCGCCAGCACACAGCTCACGCACTGGCACAAAAAGGTCGCCCACGCAACGCCCGCTACGCCCATCGGGATGACCGTTACAAAGAGGATATCCACACCGATGTTGGAAAGCGACGAGGCCGCCAGAAACCAGAACGGCGTCCTGGAATCGCCAAGCGCCGAGAAAATGCCCGTCGCTACATTATAGAAAAACACAAATGGCAGCCCCAGCACATAGATGCGCAGATATACCGCCGAATCCGCCAGAATATTTTCCGGCGTGCGGATCAGATGCAGAAGCGGCGTGCAAAGCCCAAGGCCAACGGCCATCAAAACCGCGCAGACTGCGCCACTCATAAGCATGGTGGTTGAGACCGCGGTCTTCATTTCCCGGTAGTGCTTTGCGCCAAACAGCTGCGCGACCACCACCGAGCAGCCAATGTTGCAGCCAAAGGCAAAGGCGATGAAGATGAGCGTAATTTCATAGCTGTTTCCAACGGCAGCCAGCGCCTCCTCGCCCAGGAACTTCCCCGCCACAAAGCTGTCGGCCAGATTATAAAGCTGCTGAAAAATAATGCTCCCAAACAGCGGCATGCAGTATTGCCACAGCACGCGCGCAGGCTTTCCCGTCGTTAAATCCCGGTTCATTCTCCGTTCCACCTTCTGTTCATCGTTTGCCCCAATGTTTTACCACCAAAGCGCCGCCGCGTCAAGCAGCATCTGTCTTTTTTGCGTAAAGAATTGCGCCCCCGACTGCCGCGCGGAAGCTGTTCCGCCGGAATCGAAGGCGCGATCAAAAATGCGCGCAAGGCTTTGCAGAGGGCTTCAAAGCTCCTGCCGGGATCTTCGCTCTCAGCCGCACGGCAGCGTCTCAGCTGGCCTGCGCATTTTTCAGCTGAAGCTGAAGCTTGTCTGCAATGAGCGCAATAAATTCTGAATTTGTCGGTTTGCCCTTGGCGTTGGAGACCGTATAGCCGAAAAAGCGCTGAAGCGTCTCCAGATCGCCCCTGTCCCACGCGACCTCAATGGCGTGGCGGATGGCGCGCTCAACGCGCGAGGGCGTGGTGGCAAAGGTCTTTGCGACCTGCGGGTAGAGAACCTTTGTGATGGCATTGATGACGTCCATGTCATTGACGGCGATCATAATCGCCTCGCGCAGATACTGATATCCCTTGATATGCGCCGGGACACCGATTTCGTGGATGATGGAGGTAATCATCGCCTCCACGTTTGCCTCGTTTCTTACGCCTGCGCCGGACTTTGCCGCGCGCTCGGCCTGCATGATCTCGCGCACACGCTCACTGACCGCCGTCAGCTCACAGGGCTTGCTCATAAAATACCGCACGCCAAGCCCGTCTGCCATGGAGGCGACATACTCCGTCATAAACCCGGTCAGCACCAGCGCCAGCGGCGGCGTGGGCATTGTCCGGGCGCGCTTGAGCACCGAGATCCCGTCCAGCTTCGGCAGCATCAGATCCAGAATCAGAACATCCGGATTTTTTGTGTGCAGCAGCTCCACGGCCTTTGGCCCGTCGGCGGCCACGCCGACCACCTCATAGGCAGGATTCTGCTCCAGAACGGCCTTCAGACGCGCGCAGAATTCCTCGCCTGCGTCTGCGATTACGATTTTGATGTGGTTGTCCATTCTTCCTTTCTCCTCGAATATTTCGTTGGTCTATGCCTGCCAGACACTTTTTTCATCGCTGCGATGGATATAATTTATCATAAGAACCCATATTTTTCAATATTTCCCGCCCATAAAATTTCCACTTTTTGTCGACCCATTGCGACATTCAGGCCGCGTTTTTATTGGTTTTCGTCTGTTTTCCTGTCGAATTCGCAACTTTTTTCTGTTTTTTAAGTTCCAGTTCCCTCCCCATCCCCAGGCATAAAGCTTCATCGGCTGCGGCACACCACGAAAGGCTGCAAAGGTATCGCGCATGAAGCTTTTGCGCATCATTTTCGGTTGCCCCGATGGGGTGAGAAAATGGCACATTTCATATTTTGCCATGCTTTTGCATGGCAAAAGCGCCGGAGGATTTCTCCTCCGGCGTTCATCTGTGTCAGTCCTGCGTTCGCTCCGGCTGCTTCTGCGCCAGGCGCTGCAAAACTGCGGCCAGCATCTCGCGTGTCACCGGCGTCTGCCAGCCAAAATTTCCCTTTCCGTCGCCCAGCATCAGCCCGCGCGCCCTGGCCCATGCGGTCGCCTCACGCGCCCAGGCAGAGGGTTCGTCGCCCGTGCCGTCAAGCGAAAAAAGCGCCTCCTTTGTCACGTCCTGCTCCTTTCCGACCTGTTTTAAAAATGTCTCCCATGCCGCCTCATCATCCACCCACGGCGCAGGGCAGCGCTTGCTGACCACGTCGTAATGCCGCAGGACATTCTGAACCGGAAGCTCATAGCGCGCCATCAGCAGCCGCACCAGCCGCGCCGCGTTCTGCACGGTCTGCGGCGCAAAGCTGTAAGCGCCCGCCTGAAAGCGGCAGCAAAGCTCAATGCTGATGGAATTTGCATTGCGGCACAGCGGGTGCTTCTGGCGGTAAACGCCCGCCGTGCCAACGCTCCAGGCCGTGTCGCCGTCATCGACCGACTGCATCCAGCTCTTTTCATCGACAAAATAGTGCGCCGACGCATGCACGGCGTTTTCCGCAAAATAGCGCACATTTCCCCGCGCCGAGTCGTTGCGCCCCGCCGTATAGTGAAGCACCAGAAACGAGATGGCCTGCGTCCGCCCCGGCGTGTAATTTTCGCGGTGCGCGCTTGTCATGCGTCTTTGCGCCCGCGCTGCGCCGCTGCGTCCACCATGCCCTCAGAGAGCACGTAGCTCACCACGCTGCCAAGCGTCGTGACCGCCCCGGCCACCATGCTGATGGCGCTCTCATCGACGCCGAAGACCAGCGCCAGCCCGGTTGCAACGCCCGCAACGGCGGCCAGAAATTTTCTGCTTGTGAGTTTTTTCAAAAATGTCATGGAATTTCCTCCTTCGTTTGAATGCCTTCGTTTTAATGCAGCCCCAGCTTCAAAAGCACAAAGCCGACCAGCCCGCCGACAATGGCCGCGATAGCCTTGTCCACCAGCGCCTCCCACCGATGCCCGGCGTTTCGCGCCATCTGGCCGACGTCGCGGCGGATCTCTCTGAGGCTCTCGTCCATGTCCGTCTGCCGCTGCGCCAGGATCGCGACGCTGCCCGCCAGCTTGTCAAGGTCATCCTGCCGCTTTTCCAGCTCCCTGATGCGCCCCTCATGGCGCTGAAGCTGGCCGTCATAGCGTGTGAGAAGAATCGTTTTTTCTTCTTCCGTCATTCTGCTGTTTCCCTCCCTTCATAAACAGGCCGCATTCGCATAAAAATTGCACGCATCCGGGCAACCAGCACCCAAATCCGTGCAAAAAAATTTTTTTGAAAGCCTCCCAGACTCGTCGAAGCAACCTCCTTAGCGCCGCTCCCAAACAGCCTCGCAGAGTTCGCGCCCGCAGGCGCGAATCAATTGGAAATCCATTTTATCCGGCGGCTTCGCCGACCGGAAAAATACTTCTCGCCTCGCAAGTGTGGAATTTGCGCGCCTCTGGCGCACAAATTATGCGCGGCGCGAGGCGCAATTCCCTTTGGCAAAAAAGCATTGCTTTTTTGCCAAATAAAAAGCGGGATGGCGCGCCATCCCGCTTTAACTGCAATCTTACTTGCCCATGTTCATCTGCGCAGCGACCTCGGCAGCGAAGTCTTCCTGCTTCTTCTCAATGCCCTCGCCCTTTTCAAAGCGAACGGCGTTGACGAACTTGACCGAGCCGCCAAGCTCCTTGGCTGCTGCGTTCATGTACTGCTCAACAGAGACAGAGCCGTCCTTGACGAACGCCTGCTGCAGGAGGCAGTTTTCTTCGTAGAACTTGTTGATCTTGCCGGCAGCGATCTTTTCCTTGACCTGCTGGGGCTTGGAAGCCATCTTGGGG
>CAZXIW010000015.1:0-30412 GCA_964640905.1 uncultured Oscillospiraceae bacterium | reverse complement strand
ACAGGAGGAACTTCATGGGACTGTTTGATAAGAAATACTGCGATGTTTGCGGCGAAAAGATCGGTCTTCTCGGCAACCGCAAGCTCGAAGACGGCAACCTCTGCAAAAACTGCGCGAAAAAGCTCTCGCCGTGGTTTGAGGAGCGGCGGCACTCGACCGTAGAGGAAATTAAGCAGCAGCTGCAATACCGCGAGGAGAACCGCACCCGCGCCGCGCAGTTCTGCGTGACGTGCTCGATGGGCGAATTTACAAAGGTTCTGCTCGATGAAAAGCGCGGCTGGCTGACGGTCACGAGCGCAAGTGATCTTGCCGAGGCCAACCCCGACATTCTGGACTTTGACGCCATCACCGGCTGCCGGATGGACATCAAGGAAGACCGTGACGAGATCAAGCGCGAAGGGCCGGATGGGAAGGAAGTCTCCTACAATCCGCCAAGATATGAGTATTCCTATGATTTTTATATCATCATTTCCGTCAGAAGCCCCTATTTTGACGAGATGCGCTTCCATCTGAACAGCAGCTCCGTCGATATGACGCCGATGCCGGGCAGCAATTTTGCAGGCGGCTTTAACCGCGCCGGAAGCTTTAACCGCACAGGCAGCAGCTTCCTGCGGGGCGGCTTTGACCCGATGGATTACCCCGAGTACCGCAAGTACTACAACATGGCAGACGAAATCTGCCAGACCTTACAGCAGCTTCGCAATCAGGCGCCGGCCAGCGCGGGCGCAGAGGCTACCGCGCCCGTGCAGAGCGCACCCGCAGCTCCGGCCAACGCAGGGCCGTGGGCCTGCCCCGGCTGCGGCGCGCAGAACAGCGGAAAATTCTGCGAGTTCTGCGGCACACCGCGTCCCTGACCGCAAAACTTCAAAAACCGCGCAGGAGCTTTCCTGCGCGGGAAAAATAAAAGAAAAAGGAGAATGAATGATGGCAGGATTTGCAGATACCGCAAAAGCGGTAGCGACCGCGACGAGCCCCCGCGAATTTGACCTTTCTTATGCAACAACGTTGGAAGAGGTTCTTGAGAAGCTGAACGCAAGAGCTGCTGCCTTCCAGATGCCCTTTTCCATCAAGGGCGGCATTCCCGGCCAGCGCATTGTCTTTGAAAAAGAGCCGAATCTGGAAGTTGGCCTCTGGCTCTACGTCAAAGACGGCACACACATCCGCATGCAGCCGAACATCTCCCAGAACACCACCTCCGTCAACGGCATGCGCGTGGATAAAAACAGCGTGCTTCGCCAGGGCGTCAAGAACTCGGCTGTGTCGCTGCCCATTGCGCGCGGCGAGTACATTGATTATGTGACCGAGACTGTCCGGAAGATTTTGAACGGCGAGGCGGTTGAGGACTACGTTGCCCCCGCTACGCCGGAGGAAGCCCCCGGCGCAGAGCCGGAGAAGGATTGGCTGGTAACGCTGCTTCTGTGCCTCTTCCTTGGCCAGATCGGTGTACACCGCTTCTACGTCGGCAAGATCGGAACGGGTATCATCTGGATTCTGACCTTCGGCTGCTGCGGCATCGGCACGATCATCGACCTCATCAAGATCATCTGCGGCAAGTTTACCGACAAGAAGGGTAACCTCATCCAGCGGAAAAAGAAATAAGCAAACCGCATCCAAAAATAAAATCAGGAGGAAGAACAATGAAGAACTATCGTATTCTGGCATTGCTGCTTGCGCTCGTGATGGTGCTTGGCCTTACGGCCTGCGGCGGCAGCGGAAAGAAAGAGTCTGACGATCCGAATCATTTTGAGCTTGGCGACTATGTGCTGGATTACAAGGGCGCTTGCATCATGTACGACGAGGTCGGCAGAGACTCGCTGGTCATGACCTTCGACTTCACCAACAACTCCAAGGAAAACGCTTCCTGCGGCTGGGTGATCACCACCAAGTACATGCAAAGCGGCGTGGAGATGGAATCGGCGTATGTTATTGCAGACATCAACACCTACGAAAGCGTTGCGGAAAAATACTACAGCGATATCGCGCCCGGCGTGACGCTTGAGGTCAAAAACGCACACCGTCTGAGCGACATGAGCGAGGTCACGGTGGAGATCTCGGAGCTTTGGTCGCGGAAATCCTACACGCTGACCATTGACCCCTCGACGCTCGAGCGCATTGAAAACGACGTTTCTTCGACAGACTGGTCTGATTGGGACTACGATTCTGAGGAAGAGACCTCTGCGGAAGAACCGGTTGAAGAAGCTCCCGAAGAAACCGTTCAGGCTCCTTCTTTCACCGACTGGTGGGAAGGCGACTGGTACGGCTGGTGGATCGTGAACGAAGGCACGGGCGCTTATGAAGGCTACACCGGCTACTGGTGGGATGCGTTTGCAAGAATCAGCGTGAATGACGATCTGACCGGTAACTTTGAGATCTGGGACAATGAAGGAAGCAGCGATGACCTTGTTGGCCAGATCAACGTCAGCTTTACTGAAAACGGCGCGACCGAGCACGGCACGATGGTTTCCGAGAGCGGCGAGTTTATGGGCGGCGTGCGTGAGCCCGGCGAATGGGTCATTGACCCGGGCGATGCACCGAAGGATGAGATGATCGCCTTCCAGGGCGTCAACGGCGACGAAGACGGCGACTATACCTTCACCGTTTATCTCCGCCCGTGGGGCACGATCTGGGACGATGTGGAAGAGGTCGAGCTTCCGTATTTCTACTATGACTGGTATCTGCCGTATATCGAGGCCGGCGCAAGTATGCCCGACAAGTTTGATGAGAATGCCATCCCCGAGGCTGGCAGCACCGAAACCGGCAGCGCCGCCACCTTCAGCGGGAATATGGTTCCCTTCACCGTAGATGGCAAGACCAATGGCGATACACCCTTTACGTTGGAATTCAGCCTGCCCGAGGGACTCTGGGATATGGAGACGTATATGTTCCCGTATAACTTCAAGATCCACAACTGCCCCGATGGCGATGACGTTCCCTGGGATACGCCCTTCATCTGGATTTACTTCTATGATAACGAGACCCAGATGAACACCGATGTGCCCAACTATGAGAACCTGTCCGAGACGGACGGCCGTACCATCGGCGGCATTGCAATGCAGGGCCGCAAGTATGACCGCTATGGCTATGAGCAGATGCAGGAGTACTATGGCGTGCTGCCCAACGGCCTTGCCGTTTCCATCCGCCTTGTAAAGGTGCCCGATTCCCTGCTGCCGGAGTGCTACGCAATTCTGGATACCATCAGCATCAGCTAACCTTTATCAGACTCTCTCATCCCCCCCTTGCGGGGGGATGAGCAGCGTGTCAAAAAAGCCTCGAACCATTCGCGCCCGCAGGCGCGAATTAAATGAAATCCAAAATTTACGAGGACATGTGCATCGTAAATTTTACGTTACAGCCCGCAAACGTGAATTTTGGCGGCAAAGCCGCCAAAACTTTGCGCTGTAGCGGGCTGCAAATCCTTTGTCAAAAAACTCCGAAAGAGTTTTTTGACAGTCTCTCCCGCCCCTACATAGGGGGCGGGAGCAACAGACCTTTATCGGAAACGAGGGATTCTATGCCAACAGAGGTAACCAACTATCAATGCCCGGCCTGTACGGGCCCGCTGCATTTTGAAGGCAGCTCCGGCAAGCTGGAATGTGAATACTGCGGCTCAAGCTACGCGGTGGCGGAAATTGAGGCGCTCTATGCGGAAAAGGACGCGCAGGCCGAAAGCGCCCATGCAGCCGCGCAGGCCAGCGCCGAAGCTTCGCCTTCGGCAGACAGCGCGTGGGATGCGTCCGGCGTGGAGGAGGACTGGGGCGCAGACGGCGAGGGGATGAAGGCGTTCGTCTGCCCGTCGTGCGGCGCAGAGCTGGTCTGCGACGAGACGACCGCCGCGACCTCCTGCCCCTACTGCGGAAACCCCAGCGTTGTGCCGGGGCAGTTTACGGGCGTAGCCAAGCCGGATTTTGTGCTTCCGTTCAAGCTCAGCCGCGACGACGCCATCAAGGCGCTCAAAAAGCACTATCAGGGCAAACGCCTTTTGCCGTCGGTGTTTACAAACGAAAATCATCTGGAAGAAATTCAGGGCGTCTATGTGCCCTTCTGGCTCTTTGACGGCGAGGCCGAGGGTAACGTCAGCTACCACGCCACGCGCGTACATACCCACACGATGGGGGACTATGAGATCACCGAGACCGACCACTTTGACGTGCGCCGCGCGGGCTCGATGTCCTTTGAGAAAATCCCGGTGGATGCGTCGAGCAAAATGCCGGACGATCACATGGACTCCATCGAGCCCTTTGACTATTCTGAGCTCAAGCCCTTCTCGAAGGCGTATCTTCCGGGCTTTTTGGCCGACAAGTATGACCAGAGCGCCGAGGAAAGCAGCAAGCGCGCCGATGCGCGCTGCGAAAGCTCCATTCTTTCTGCGCTGGAGAAGACCGTCAGCGGCTACTCGACCTGTATCCCGGTCGAGAAAAATGTCCGCTTGCAGCGCGGCAAGGTCCACTATGCGCTTTTGCCGGTGTGGATGCTCTCGACCCGCTGGAACGGGCAGAATTTCCTGTTTGCCATGAACGGCCAGACGGGCAAGCTCGTGGGCGACCTGCCGGTGAGCAAACAGAAGCTGGCGGCGTATTTTGCGGCGATCGCCGTGCCGCTGATGGCCATTGGCACAGTCTTGGCGCTGCTGCTGTAAGGAGGGCAAACACGATGAAAAAAAGAATTCTGAGCCTTCTGCTCGCGCTGTGCATTACGGCGCTTCTGGCAGGCAGCGTATGCGCGCTGGCTTCTGAGCCGCAGCTTCCGTATGTGATGGATGCGGCGGAGCTTTTGAGTGACGAGACCGAGCTGAAGCTGACGCAGATGGCGCTTCAGGTCGAAGAAAAGTATGGCGTCGGCGTTTACATGGTAAGCGTCGAGGATTACCGCGCGCTTGACCCCGCCGGTGTCTATGAGGCGACCTACGGGATTTATCATGCATACACCATGGGCGCGGGCGACGGGCGAGAGGGTATCATGCTGTTACTCAGCATGAACGAGCGGGATTTCGCGCTCTTCCGCTACGGCGAAAAGACGGCCTATGCCTTTAATGAGTACGGCCTTGCAAAGCTTGAAGAAGAATTTCTGGATAACTTTGCAGAGGACGACTGGAGCGGCGGCTTTGAAGATTATATCCGCACCTGCGCAAGCTATCTTGAAAGCGCCGAGGCAGGAGAGCCTGTCAGCAAGAGTCCCGTGACGATGATTTTGATCTTTGCGGGCATCTCGCTTTTGATTGCGGCCATCGTCTGCGCGGTTCTTCTTGGCCAGATGAAGACGGTTCATAAGAAGACGAGCGCCGAGGACTACGCGGTAGGCTCTGTGTATCTGACGGGTCAGCTCGACCAGTTTACCCACCGCACCGAGACCCGCCGCAAAATTGAGCGCAGCAGCTCCTCCGGCTCTGGCAGCAGTGAATCCGGTGGCGGCGGCTCTGGCCGCAGCGGAAAGTTCTGAGGGAGGCGCGCGGATGAAACGATTTTTTGTAGTGGTACTGGCGCTGAGCCTTGTTTTTGCGCTCTGCGCCTGCGGTGACAGCAGCTCTGCGGAAAATATCCCCACCGAGGCCAGCGAAACCTTTAACGCAGGCGCTTTGCAGGCAGAAGCCGAAGAGCAGGCGCCCACGCAGGAGCAGACGCCTGCGGCATCGGAAGAAACGAAGCCCGCCAAGGAGGAGGGCGGCAGAAAGACGCCGACGCTTGACGAGCGCTTCACGGCGACCTGGACCGTCGATGACACGACGCAGGCGGCGCAGCAGTTCTCAAGCGAGGCGGGCACGTCCATCGACGTTCTGCGCGAGGAGATCACAAGCGCCGGGGCAGTGTTCGGCGTGGGCTATGTCGGCTATTATGAATACATAGAGGCGACCGGTATCGACTTTGGGCAGTGGTATGAGGGGGCGGCAAGCCCGTTTGCGGCCTACTATCCCTTCTTTATGGAGATCGACACGAACCACACCATTGGCGAAGGCGGCTATCTCTACTGCATCCTTGCAGGAGAATATGAATCCTCCATCACGGTAACAGACCAGAGTGGCCAGACGCTCTATTCCGCAGAAAACGGCGATCCAATTCTTCTTTTCTGTGACCAGGGCGGAAACGGGCAGAATGCTGACCTTACGGTTACGATCACATCGGCCGACGGCACGAGCCTTAGCTATGAGCCTGCACTCGACCAGCAGGCGTATCCGCAGCTTCTCATTGGAGACGAGCGGCAGCTTCTGTCGTGGCTCATCCAGGGCGCGGAGGAAAGCACGATCTCCTTTGATGCGCTGCTCTTGGAAGGCTGGCTTGGAATCAATGCGTATGGCCTTGCCGGAGACGACGTTTTTGCGCCGCCGACCTGGACGGTCTACATGTGGGACGAGGAAAAGCAGACGACGGTCGATTTTTCGCTCTCGTTCTGCCCCAACCCGCCGGAGAACGGCGCGGTTGACGGAGAAGTTCTGATGCAGAGCTTTTACGAAGGGATAAGCGGTGTGCAGGGCGAGTGGGAAGGCTGGTGGAAGGTCGAGAGTGAGCTCGATCAGCCGAGCGTTCTCCAGCTTGACCTGATGCTGATGCGCGGCGATGACATGGCACATTATGAAGCCGTCCCGACGCTCTCAGAAACCTTCTGGGCAATGATCCACCCCAACGGCGAGATCCTTTTGCTCATCCCGCAAAGCGGCTATTCTGCGCTTCCCTTTATGGGGGACGGCGTACCCGCTGTGGAGCTGATGCTCTCGATGGGCTGAGCAGCTGCATTTTTCTGAGGATGGAGCACAGAATTTCGGTAACCGGTAAATCGTAAAACACGGCATCGGCCAAGCGCCGATGCCGTGTTTGAGACTGTCAAAAAAATATCCAAAAGGCTGCCGAAACAGAGCAGCGGGGGAAAGGTGAAGGGGGCAAAAAGCCCCCTTCGCGTTCAATCAAACCAGTTTTTCAAACTTTTTTAAAAGTTTGAAAAACTGACGCAGCGGGGCGAAAAAACATTTCGACACGCTGAGACACGGCATCGGCCAAGCGCCGATGCCGCGCCTTATTGTGGTGCTTGCGTAAAGCCAAGCCGGCCGGCGATCTGGGTGGCGGCAAAGCCGCCGCAAGAGGCCTCGGGTTACGTGCGATCTTTTTGATTTCGGAAAGGAAGATCGTGTGAAAGATTACGCCCGCAGGCGTATCCAGAGCGCAACCGCCGTTTACGGCGGCACTTAGCGCGGAGGAAACCCATCAGGGGTTGACGAGCCGACCGCTGCCGGTGGCAGGAGGAGGGAGGCGAGAAAAGCCGAGTTCTTCGTTTTTTCAAGCTGCAACATGCAGCGCAGAAAAAACGTTAGAACGCTGGCGGGGCAGCGCCTCTTTCACGTTCAATTCCCGCCGCAGCGGAAGTTTTGCCGAAGGCAAAACTTGGACCAAAACAAAGAGCGACAGGTTATAACCTGTCGCTCTTTGTTTTGGTCGGAGTGTCGGGATTCGAACCCGAGGCCTCTTGGTCCCGAACCAAGCGCGATACCAAACTTCGCCACACCCCGTTAGCTTGAGTATTATAATGGAGAAAATGCGATTTGTCAAGAGGCAAAGCATCTTTTTCCGCTTCCTGCATAAAAATTAGCAGGAGGCGAGGAAAATGAAGCAAAGCGGGGCGAACCCCATCGGGCAGGAGGAAGGCAGACGCGCGCGTCTTTCGCGGGTATTTTTGCTGCTGGCGCTGGCGGTGTGTGTGCTGACGCTCAAGCTCTGCTGCGCGCAGACGGTGCAGGCGGCGGCGCAGTGGCTGGGGCTTGGCACGGGCGGACGGGCGCAGGCGGCATTCCAGGCGCTGTGTGATACACTCTCGGCGGGCGGCGGCGCGGTAGAGGCGTTTGCCAGCTCCTATCAGGCGCTGACCGGGTGAAGAGGCTCGCCATTACGCCGGGCTTCTGGGGCGCGGTGGGGCTTTTGTGGCTGAGCGGGCAGGAGCAGAGGACGCTGCCGCTGCTTGCGGCGGTGGCGGCGCACGAGGCGGGGCATCTTCTTGCGCTGTGCGCGCTTGGCGCGCGGGTGCTTTCGCTGCGGCTTGGCTTTCTGGACGCGCGGATCGAGACCGGGGTACTTTCTTACCAGCAGGAGCTTCCGGCGGCGCTTGCAGGGCCTGCTGCAAGCTTTTTTTGCGGCGTTGTTTTTTCAAGGCATGCGCCGGGCTTTGCGGCAATCAGCCTGCTTCTTGGCGCGTTTAATCTGCTGCCGGTCTGGCCGCTGGATGGGGGACGGGCGCTTCGCGCGGGGCTTTGTCTGCACCTTTCGCCCGTTTGCGCGGAGCGGGCGCTGCTGGCAGCCGGGCTTCTTACCTGCGCGCTGGGATTTGGCGGCGCGCTCTGGCTTGCGCAGGCGTATGGCGCGGGGATGATGCCGGTGCTTGTCTGGTGCGTGATTTTTGTGCGGCTGGCGCGATATGGGCGGGAGGAGGCAATTGAGGGCTTGCATCTGCGGGGCAGGTAGAGTAAAATAATAAAGACTATGATTATTTTGAGGTAGAGCCATGACAGATACCTTACACCGCATCCTGCCGCAGGTGCAAAAGCCCGCCCGGTATACCGGCGGGGAATATAACCAGATTATAAAGGATAAAAAAGAGGTCGACGTGCGCGTGGCCTTCTGCTTCCCGGACACCTATGAGATCGGCATGTCCAACATCGGCATGCGCATTTTGTATGGCCTCATGAACGAGATGCCGGGCGTCTGGTGTGAGCGCGTGTTTGCGCCCTGGGGCGATATGGAAGAAAAAATGCGCGAAAACGCAATTCCGCTCTATGCCCTTGAAAGCCACGACCCGGTCAAAGCGTTTGACCTCATCGCCTTTACGATCGGCTATGAGATGAGCTACCCGAATATTTTAAATATGCTGGAGCTTTCCTGCGTGCCGCTGCTGGCAAAAGAGCGCAAGGGGCTTTCCAACATCGTCTTTGCAGGCGGCGTCTGCGCGGTAAACCCCGAGCCGCTGGCAGATTTCATTGACTTTTTCTCCATCGGAGAGGGCGAGGGCATAACGGAGGAAATCCTGACCTGCTACCGGCAGGCCAAAAAGGAAAACGTCACAAAGGAAGAATTCCTCCTTCGCGTGAGCAAAATTGAGGGCGTGTATGTGCCGTCTTTGTATGAGCACACCTACAAGGAAGACGGAACGCTTTTGGCCATCCGGCCGCTTTCCGGCGCGCCGGAGCGCGTAAAAAAGCGCATCGTGCAGGATCTGGATGCGTCGTATTTCCCGACAAAGACGATCGTTCCCTCGACTGAGATCGTCCACGACCGGACAAATCTGGAGCTTTTCCGCGGCTGCATCCGCGGCTGCCGCTTCTGCCAGGCGGGCTTCTGTTACCGCCCGGTGCGCGCAAAGAGCGCGGACACGCTTTGTAAGCAGGCAATCGAGTCCCTGGAAGACTCCGGCAACAGCGAAATCACGCTGGCAAGCCTCTCAACTTCTGACTATCGCCAGCTTCCGGAGCTTGCAGACGGGCTGCTTGCCTACTGTGAGCCGCGAAAGATCAATCTTTCCCTGCCGTCTTTGCGCGCGGATAATTTCTCGCGCGAGCTGATGCTGCGCGTGCAGAAGGTGAGAAAGAGCGGCCTTACCTTTGCGCCCGAGGCAGGCTCGCAGCGCCTGCGCGACGCGATCAACAAAAATGTCACCGAGCACGAAATTTTGCAGACCTGCGCCACGGCCTTCTCCGGCGGCTGGAACAGTGTGAAGCTCTATTTTATGCTGGGCCTTCCGACGGAGACGGACGAGGATGTGGCGGCGATTGCCGACCTGGTCAATAAAATTGTCCACTGCTGGCGCGAAAATGCGTCCAACAAAAAAAGGCGGCTTTCGATCAATCTGGCCACGGCCTTTTTTGTGCCAAAGCCCTTTACGCCCTTTCAGTGGGAGCAGCAGATCACGCCGGAGGAATATCTTAGGAGAGTCCACCTGCTGCAAAGCTGCCTGACGGCAAGGGGTGTGGATTACCGCTACCATGAGAGTGATCTCAGTAGACTCGAGGCCGTGCTTGCCCGCGGCGACCGGCGGCTTGGAAAGGTTCTTCTGCGGGCGCACGAGCTTGGATGCAGGCTTGACGGCTGGGATGAATACTTCCGTTACGAGCTTTGGATGCAGGCCTTCCGCGAGACTGGCGTTGACCCGGACTTTTACACCGTGCGGGGCTTTGGCGAGGATGAGATTTTGCCGTGGCAGACGATCGACGTCGGCGTGAGCCGGGAATTTTTCCTGCGGGAGCGCAAAAAAGCGTATGCCTCGCAGACCACGCCCGACTGCCGCACGCAGTGCGCCGGCTGCGGCGCAAGATGCCTGAGCGAAAGGGGAACGTGCGATGAATAGACTGCTCTTTGAAAAGACGGGCGACGCGGTGTATCTGTCGCATCTGGATCTCATGCGCGTATTTCAGCGGGCATTTCAGCGCGCGGGAATCCTCATCTGGCACTCGCAGGGCTTCAGCCCCCGCGCGTATGTGTCCATCGCGCTGCCGCTTCCGGTTGGGATGAGAAGCGGATGTGAGATTCTGGACTTTGAAATTGAAGACGGCGCGGTGGAGCTGGCGCAGGTTCCGGCGCGGCTGAACGCAGTCATGCCGGAGGGCATCCGCGTGTTAAAAGCGTATGAGAGTAAGCGCAAGATTAAGGAACTGACGCTTTTAAGAGCCGAGGTTCGGCTGGAATATGACGAGGGCGCGCCGCAGGACGCGGCCAAGCGGCTCTCCCGCCTGTTTTCGCGCGAGGCGCTGCCAATTATCAAGCGCAGCAAAAAGGGCGATAAGGAAGTGGACATCCGGCCGCTCATCCGCTCACTTTCCATCGCGCAGGTAAATAGCACGGAGCTTCGGCTGGAAGCCGTGCTCTCGGCGCAGAACCCGGGTCTGAATCCCCAGCTTCTCGTGCAGGCCATCGAGACCTATGAACCGGAGCTTACTCCGAGCTTTTCTCATGCCGCGCGGCTGGATGTTTTGGACGAGACGATGAATCCGTTTCGCTGAGAGGGAGGAACGCTTATGTTTGGACAGGTTAAAATTCTTGGCATCAGCCCCAATGCCGATGCAATGATCGCCTCCGGCGGAAGAATCTCCACGATGGATGGTACGGCAAACGAGATCTATGAAAAATCGCTTGCCGCTGGGCGCGAGAAAAACGAGAAGCTCATCGGAAAGGTTCTCTCCTCGGGGCATACGTCGGTGCTGGAGCATGGATACATTAATTTGTCGTTTGAAAATGTCTCGGTGCTGGCCGAGCAGTTTATCATTGAGTTCCGTCTGGCCTCTTTTACGGTCAAGTCCCGCCGCTATGTCGATTTTTCAAAAGCGGGCTACGTCAGCCCGGCGCTTCCGGGCGAGGCGGGAGAGATTTTTGAGGAAACCGTGCGCGCGCTTTTTGGCATTTACGACACGCTGGAAGCGGCGGGTGTTCCCAAGGAAGACGCGCGGTTTGTGCTGCCGTACTGCTTTTGCAGCAATTTCTTCTGCTCGATGAACGCGCGCGAGCTTGTGCATGTGATGAATGAGCTTTGCTACGGGCGGGGAAGCGATATTCCGGAGTTCCGGGCACTTGGCGAGAGTTTATTTTCCCAGTGCGAAGAAAGCCTGCCGTTCCTTGCCATCCGCAAGCCGGAGCAGTATCAGAAGGAAAAGCTGGCTCTTCCGGCGGGGAAGGGGCTTTGCGAGGATGCGCCCGTGACGCTTCTGGCCTCGGCCAGCGAGCCGGAGAAGCTTATCTGCCGGGCGGCGTATCTTGCGCGCGGCATGGACATGCCGGAATTGACGGCGCAGGAACAAAAGGAAATTATCAGCGCGCTGCTGCAAAGCCCGCGCAGGCGGGAGCTTGAGCAGGCGAGCTTCACGCTTCTTTACGGCGGGATGTCGCTTGCGGCGCTGACGCATCTGACGCGGCACAGAATGCAGTCGCTCGTTGCGCCGGAGCTTCTGGAAAACAGTGATTATGGGCGCTTCGTGCTACCGCAGAGTGTGGTCGATTGCGGGGTAAAGGCCGCGTATCAAAAGGCGTTTTCGCTTGCCTGCGCGGCGGCAGAAAAGCTCAAAGCGCTTGGCGCGGGGAAGGATACGCTCTCCTACCTGCTTCTCAGCGGTATGCAGGTGCCGGTCGTCTCGACGATGAACGCGGGCGAGCTCTGCACGTTTTTCCGCCTTCGCACCTGCACGCGTGCGCAGTGGGAAATTCGCGCGCTTGCGACCGAGGCGCTTACCGTTCTGCGCGCGGCGCACCCGGTTTTGTTCTCGCTTTATGGGCCGACGTGCTTTATGACAGGCCGCTGCCCGGAGGGGAAGATGTGCTGCGGAAAGCAGCTTGAAATGCGGGAGAAATTTTCTCTGTAAAAATTGCGGCGGGCGCACCTGCGCCCGCCGCAGCTTGATTCTTAAGAATTCTTAAAAAAACGGGCGGCGCAGGCTGTGTATGGTATAATGAAGCAGAAGGCCGGAAGGATACGGCATTTCAGGCTTTTTGACAGGAGGGCACGAACGGTGAAGCATCAAAGATGGGCGCTGGGGCTGCTTGCGGCGGTTTTTCTGGCGCTCTGCGCCGGCTGCGCGGGGCAGAAGGCGGCCAGCGCGGCGAAGGCCGGTACGCAGGCAGAGCTGAGCGCACCGGAAAGCAAACCGGCGCAGGCGGATGCCGCACAGGCGGCGGCGCTTTTGCCGCCGGAAAAGAAGACCTGGGCTGCGGCGGCAGAGATATACGAAGCATTTTTTACGGCGGCCATTGCAGAGGAAGCTGAGATCATGGCCTACCCCGACCTCAGACTGCAAATGATCGATCTGGAGCAGGACGGCGCGCCGGAGCTTGCGCTCTATTATGGCGTGAGCACGGGGGTATCGGATTTTCTGATTTTGACGCTCGAAGAGGGCGCGGTCAAAAGCCTTCGCAAGTCGTCTGGCTCTCCGGCGGCGGAGCTTATGGCGCAAAAGGGCGCGGCGCTGGAGGCGCTGCCCGGCGCGCTGCCGGATGCGCCGGAGGATGTGCATCTGATTTTGACTGAGCCCTCGCATACCTTTATGCGCGCGGAGATTTTGCCGTATGACGAAGAATACGGCGCGTTTTCCGCGCGGAAGGACGAAAAAACGGGGGAACTTTTCTGGCTGTTTACCTGTCTAAACAACAGGCCGGTTTCCGCGGAAAACAGGACATACCAGATGCAGGGCGAGTTCTGGTGCTTTTCAAGGGAAAATGATGTCATTTGCGCGCGATTGCTGGAAAGCGTTCCGTTGGACTGGGATGAGGCGCAGCCTTTTATTGACCGCACAGGGCCGGGGGAAACGGTAGCCGCAAGCGCGAGCATGGTTCCGGTCGTGGCGGGGGAGAAGGCTTCTTCGGTAACGGAGCGCTGGCTTTCCCGGCGCGAGGCGGCGTGGATGCCCATTGACGCGCCGGAGGAAAGCAGACTCTGGGCGGTTACGGGCATGGACGCGCGGGCGCGGATGCAAAGCGTAAGAGAATTTTTTGCTTCCTTTTGACAAGGAGAAAGGGGACGGAACATGAAAAAGAAAATTTTAGTGCTTGCGGCGGTTTTACTGCTGCTCTTTGCCGGATGCACGAAGCAGACGCAAAGCCCGGAAAAGCTTCCGCCGCAGACGGCGGCTGAGACTCTGCCCGAGACAGAAAAAACACCGGCGCAGGAGGAACAGGAAGAAAAGCAGCCGGAAGCGGAAACGCAGACCGAACCGGAGCAGACCCCGGAAGAAGAGGCCGTGCCGGAAGAGGCTCAGCCGGAATCCCAGCCGGAGCTGACCGGGGAGCAAAAGCGCCGGATGAAGATCGAGACGCTTGTAGACGAGGCCGTAATCTGGGACGAAAAAACGGACTATGATAACCGCTTCATCCGGGAGGCTGTGCGCTCCAATCTCACAGCGTTTTTAGAGCGGAACTGGGAAGCGGGCGCTATGGTCGCGTCGTATCTGGAAGCAGAAGACGGCTGCATCAACCTCTATCAAAATTCGCTGGAAGAGTACATCTGCGTTTTGTCTCATGTGGAGAGCTTCCAGCAGCTTTATATCCGCCTTGACCGCTACGGCGCAAGCGTCTTTACCCCGAGCCTTACTGTCGAGGAAGCAGCTGCTTCGGAGGGAATCACTGCCCTTCTCAATGGGGTGCGGTTTGATGAGCGGTATGATGATGTCTATTTTAACGATAAGATTCCGGCGGAGACCAACGAGACCTTCCGCGCCTATGCGGCGCAGGCAGAAGCAGCGTTTTTAAAAACGCTGACAGAAAATGAGACCGCGTGGAAGACGATTCTGGATGATGCCTTCCGCGTGACGATCTCGTTTGATGAAAACGATCAGTTTGTCTTCGAGCTTCAGGGAAAGACGCTCTACTGGCTGGAGCTTCGCTACATGCCGGGGCATGGCGTATGGTCAGAGGTCGGGCTCTGGATGGAGGAGGACGAAGAAAGCTGGGAGCTTGACGGGCAAATGCTCACGGACGGCTATCTTCTGAGCCTTGTCGATGGGGTGGAGCTTGGCATGACAGCCGCGCCCTTTACCTTTGAGAGAGCGAAGAAGCTGAACGCCCAGCAGCTTTGGCTCTGCTACCTTCTTTTAACGCCGGAGGCTACGCGCGAGGCGGCCTTCCGGGAAGATGACGGGCTCTATCACGTCACAAAGGAAATGATGGACGAGACGCTCACAAGGTATTTTAAAGGCTATCAGCTGGACATCACGCAGATTCCGGGCATTACGCTTGGCGAAGAGAACAGCGAGGTTCTTGCAAAGACGCTCTCCGGCTTTGGTGGCGAGAACTTCCCAAAGCTGCGTGAAAAAACGGTTGACGGCAATACTGTGACGTTTACGGTAGACTATTATCAAAATTCCAATATGCAGGAGATCGCGAAGACAAAGCAGTATACCATCACCTTCCGGAAGGGCGGGTATACCTATGATAAGAGCCTTGATCTGACGCAGGCGGCAGAATAAAAAGATACACAAAACGCAGATCGGCGCGGAACATAGCAAAAAGAGCGGCCACCCTTCTTTTGAAGGGTGGCCGTCTGGTTTTATTCTGTAGCGTCTTCGTGGGCAGACTGTCCGGCGGTCATGGCCGCGTGCTCTTTGGAAAGCTCGTCATAAAGCTCCAGAGAGTTCCAGCCCCGGTTCGTCTCGGTGAGCACGGCCTTGAGCGGAACAGGCGGCAGGCGCGAGGCTTTTAAAAGGCTTAAAAATGCGTGAAGCATTGGCTCAGATAAGCCGCAGAGGACAAGCATCGGGGATTTGAAATTTTCGCCGTCATAAAAGCTCTCAAAGCCCTCCGTTTCGCCCGTCAGCGCGCCGAGGCTTTGCAGATACTCGTGCTTTTCCACCACGCGAACACGAACACCAAGCTTCATGGCCGCCATGCGAAGCTTGGCTAAATGCCTGGCCTGAAAATTGTAGGCAAGAATGAGCTGCGTCATGAATCCACCTCCTGATTTTTCTTTCGCAGAAAGCCAAGATAGACGATCATTGCCGCAATCGACCAGAAATAGACCATCATATACGGCTCTTCAAAGATGTTTTCAAAGAAGCAGTGAACCAGCACGCCAAGAAGCCCGCAGCTCATGCCGCAGACAAGCGGATACGCACGGCTCGTTTTCTGCTTCCAGTCTGCAAAGGTTCGATACATGCTCCGCGCCGCGCAGGAAAAAAGACCGAGCAGCATGAGGATGAACGCGCCAAGGCCAAGATAGCCGGTTTCAACCAGAGTTTTGAGATAATAATTGTCGAGATAAAAATACTGCGTATCGTCGAGCACCTGATTTTGCATCGCAACAGCGCCGCCAAACATGCCGTGGCCGACGCCTGTCCACACGCCGTATTTCTGCAAAAGCTCCATGCCAAGCGCCCAGCGCCCGCCGCGGCCGCCGTTGGTGTTGGCCTCGACAAATTCCTGCGTGAACAAAAAGCCGATTCGGGTGCGCACGAAGGGAATCATGACGAGCATCACGCCGGCTGCCGCCAGCAGCAAAAACAGCCGCCGGTCGACGAGCAGGATGAAAAGCAGAATTGCCGCCGCCATCGCGACCCACGCGCCGCGCGACATCGTAAACAGGCACGCAAAGCACATGCAGAACGTTGCCAGCCATGCGAGAAGCTTATGACCCGGCTTTTTGGCGTAATAGGCCAGCGCCGCCGTCATCGGCACAAAGAGCACCATGAAATCGCCCATGATGTTGGGGCTTCCGAAGATCGAGTAGACGCGGGTGCGCACGGCGGTCTCCGCCTGCGCGACCCAGTTGGACGGCATCGGCGCTTTGACGATGAACTGATAGATGCCGTGAAGCGAGAGCACAAAGGAAAGCGCCACCAGCGCCAGATAAAGCGTCATGCAGTCGCGGTCGGTTTGGATGAGTCGCGTGACAAGATAGAACCACAGAAGATACTGGCACGTCGCGCGGAAGCCTGCAAGCTGAATCGAGGGGTAGCTTCCGACCGCGCAGAAAAGCGCAAAGCAGACCGTCAAAAATACCGCCACCGGAAGATCGAGGGGATTGAGCCGGGGGCAAATGGGGGAGGCGGCTTTTTTTCGCTCCCAGATGAGCCAGCAAAGGCAGAAGACCAGCAGCGCCTCATCCCAGACAGAAGAAATGACGGGAACGGCCAGAAGATCACGCAGCACATAGTCGATGCCAACGTAAAGCCCGATGGCAAAGAGCAAAAGCGTCCGCATGCCGCCGGAAAAGAGCCAGCCGAAAAGCTTGCTCCCGCGCCCGATGGCAAAGACCGCGCGGTAGAGCTTGTAAAGAAGCGAGCCTTCCAGAAGCGCCTTGCCACCTGTTTCGGAAAGGCGCTGATTGAGCCGGGTAAGGCCGCGCGTCGTTTTGCTGCATTCCAGCGCGCGGGGCTCACGGGCAAGAAGCTTTTTGCATGCGTGGGCGGTTTTGCTTTCCCGCCAGCAGAGCGAAAGCGCCCGAAGGATGCGGCTTTCCTGCGCCTGGCGCGTGAAGAACGCGAGCGCCGCAAGGCAGAGCCGGTATAAAAAGCAGCCCTGAATGAGATCAGCCATTGTCAGTCTCCAGCGCGGTGATGATGCCCGTCAGCTCAAACTCGCTCGTTTTGAGAATGTATTCATAGCCCACGCGAACCTCCTGCGAGCCGACCGTCCAGACGTTTGCGCCAAAGCTTGCGCCTGCGTCGATGGTAATGTAGAGGTTCACATGCGCAGAGGCGGCTTCCGGCGATACTGCGCTGCATGAGGAAACCTCGGCGGAGATGAGCCTTGCGTTATTGACGAGCTGCTTTCCGATCTGCGTCTCGGCAAATTCCGCAATTTCAAGCGGCTGGTCTTCAAAGAGGACGGTAAAGGAAATCTCATGGGAAGTGCTTGAAGCGCTGGCGGCGGCCTTTTTGCCGACCAGCTTCCAGCCGGCAAAGGCCACAACGGCCACAAGCAGCACCAGAACCAGAAGATCGATCAGATTGATTTTGCCGAACAGACGGCCTTTTTCGTCAATAATTTTCATACATGCCTCCAGATACTTGGGATTTGGTTGATTCTGCGGGGAAAATATACTATAATGGTGCAGAAAATCGCGCGGGGCGTAAGCCCGCGTATAGGGTATTTTATCCTAAAACCATCAAAGAAACAAGCAGAAATTACAGCTTTGGGAGTTTTCTATGAAAATCATCCATTTAATCTCCGGCGGCGACGTCGGCGGGGCGAAAACGCATGTGCTCTCGCTTCTGGAAGGGCTCGGCAAAACGCAGACGGTACGGCTTGTCTGCTTTACGGCGGGCGCGTTTGCAGACGATGCCGTCGAGATGGGCATTGACACGCGCGTGCTGGACGGCGGCGTGAAAAGCAGCATCCGCATTTTAAGCGATATGATTCAAAACGAGCACTTTGACATTGTCCACTGCCACGGCTCACGGGCGAATATGATCGGCGCAATTTTAAAGCGGACGATCAAAGTGCCAACGCTTACGACCGTCCACTCAGACTACCGCCTGGACTATCTGGGAAGGCCGTTTCACCGCTTGAGCTATGGCACGATCAACACCGTGGCGCTTCGGATGTTTGACTATCACATTGGCGTCTCTGACGCGATGGTGCAGCTTCTCATTTCCCGGGGCTTTGACCCGCAGAAGCTCTTTCCCATCTATAACGGCGTGGCGTTTCCGCCGCAAAGGCCAAAGCTTTCAAGAGGCGAATACTTAAAAAGCCTTGGCCTGACATTTGATGATGAGACCGTCGTCTTTGGCATCGCCGCGCGATTAAATCCGGTCAAAGACATCGGAACGCTCATCCGGGGCTTTGGGGAGGCTTTGAAGACCTGCCCCAACATCCGCCTCATTATCGCGGGCGACGGCGAGGAGCGGGCAATGCTGGAGGCTTTGGCGCAGGAGCTTTGCCCGGCGGGGACGGTCAGGTTTGCCGGTTGGGTGCAGGATACGGACAGCTTTTATTCTGCCATCGATGTCAACATGTTAACGTCTCTTTCCGAGGGCGCGCCCTATGCGCTGGTCGAGGGCGCGCGGATGCGCTGCGCGACGATCGCAACGCGCGTGGGCGGCATTCCCTATATGATGGAGTCCGGCGTGACGGGGCTTTTGTTCGAGCCGAAGGATGTTGAGACGCTGACGGGCTTTATGGTGCGGGTGGTCGAGAACCCGGCCTTCCGCCGCCAGCTTGGCGAAAACTTCTATGAAAAGGCGGAAAAGGAATACTCCGCCGAGGCAACGGTCAACCACCAGCTGGACATTTACCGGACGATTCTCCGCCAGTGCGCCGCGCCCAAAAAGGCGCACCGGGGCGTGATGATCTGCGGCGCGTATGGCAAGGGCAACGCGGGCGACGAGGCGATTTTAAAGGCGATTTTGCGCCAGCTGCGCCACATTGACCCGGATATGCCGATTTGCGTCCTTTCGCACGACCCCAAAGGCACGCGCCTGCGGCATCATGTCAATTCACGGCATGTGTTTAACCCGCTGTCGTTTTTGCCCGCGATGCGGAAAACGAGCCTCTATATTTCAGGCGGCGGCAGCCTCATCCAGAACCAGACGAGCACGAGAAGCCTCTATTATTACCTTCTCAGCATCTACCTTGCAAAGCGGTGTGGAAATAAGGTTTTGATGTATGGCTGCGGCATTGGCCCTGTCAATGGCGAGGGCTGCCGCAAAAAGGCCGCGAAGGTCATTGACCGCTATGTAGACGCCATCACACTGCGGGAAGACCTCTCGGCAGAGGAATTAAAGCTCATGGGCGTCTCCCGGCCAAAGGTCTATGTGACGGCAGACCCGGCGCTGCTGCTGAGCCCCGGCCTTCCCGGCGCGGTAGACGGCTTCCTGCTTGGAAACGGCATCGACCCCGCCGGGCGCTATGCGCTCTTTGTGCTGCGCGACTGGCCGGGCTTTGAAGAAAAGAAGGATGCGTTCATAAAGGCCGCGCAGCATGCAAAGCATGTGCATGGTCTTACGCCCATCTTCTTTGCCCTTGAGCCGGGGCGCGACCTGCCGCCAAGCCGCGCGGTTGCAAAGGAGCTTGGCTTTGAATGCCCGATGCTCCCGGCGCCGGGCGATGAGAAGCTGATTATCGGCATGATGAAGAAGATGAAGGTCATTGTGTCCATGCGTCTTCATGCGCTGATTTTCGCCTCGAGCGTCGGCGCGCCCCTTGTTGCAGTGTCGTATGACCCAAAGGTCACGGGCTTTATGAACTATATCGGCCAGAAGCACTGCGTCTATTTTGAAGATGTGACAGAAGAAAATCTCTGCGCGCGCATGGATGGGGCGCTGGAAGACGGGGAGGTCTACAGCGTCGGCCATCTCAAGGGGCTTGCCGCGCAGAATGAAGAGATTGCAAGAAAGCTGTTGGAGGAAGAAGCATGAAGCAAATCGTCTGCCTGGCCACCTCGCCGTGGTATCCCATCCCGACCAGAAAGCAGCAGGTCATGAGCCGCATTCCGGACGCGGAGATTTTATACTTTGACCCCTCGGCAAGCCTTCTTGCCCCGCTCCGCGACAAAGCGGCAAAGCCCCTTATGACGGCTTACAAAAAGCCGGGCGAAAAGGTCAAAGAAAATATTACGGTCTATCGCCTGCCGCCGGTTCTGCCGTTTTTTAATAAGTGCAGGTTTATTAACCGCATCAACCAGAAGCGAATGGCAGGCTATGTCCGCAAAAGGATGAAGGCGCACGGCTTTGAAGCGCCGCTTCTGTGGGTCTACTCGCCGGTGACGGTCGACTGCGTGGATTACATTCCCCACCGGGGGCTGGTCTATGACTGCGTTGACCGGCACTCGGCCTATGGCGGGCTTATGAACCCGGCGCTGGTCGATCAGATGGAGCTGGAGCTGGCGCAGAAGACCGACATGACCTTTGCCACGGCAAAGCCCCTTGCCGAGCGCCTGCAAAAGGCGCAGCCGGAGGCAAGGTTTATCCCGAACGGGGCAAATTTTGAGCGCTTTTTTGAGGCCACGAAGCCGCAGCCAGTGCCGGAAGACCTGAAAGACATTCCGCACCCCATCTTTGGCTTTGTGGGCGCGCTTCAGACCTGCATCGAGTATGGCTTTGTGGAAAAGGCCGCAAAGGCCAGGCCGCAGTGGCACTTTGTCTGGATCGGAAACGAAAAGCCGGGCGCGGATTTGGCGGGGCTCAAGGCGCTTTCCAATGTCCATTTTCTTGGTGTAAAGCCCAATGAGAAGCTGCCGGCGTATCTGGCGCACTTTGATGTGTGCCTGAACCTGTTTGACGCAGGGCCTTTGAGTAAGGACGTAAGCCCCCTGAAATTCTATGAATATCTGGCGACGGGAAAGCCCATCGTCTCCACCCGGCAGCCGGATCAGATTTTGCAGTTTGCGCCTATCATCCACATTGCAGATGACGCGGCAGGCTTTGAAAAGGCCTGCGCTGCGGCGCTTGCGGACACTGCGCCTTCGCGCACGCAGGCGCGAATCGAGGCCGGAAGAAACAGCTCCTGGGACGCGCGGGTAAAAGAAATCTGCGACGTTCTGCGCGAAAAGGGTATCCTGTAAGAGCCGGGGGATTTCCTCAAACCGATTGTTGTACGCACGGGCGCAGGAGCGCCCCGGCTCTCTTGTGTAAGGGAGCTGTCAGCAAAGCTGACTGAGGGATTGTGACCATAGCGCAATTTTGCAGAAGAATTGTTTTTTCGTAAGTGCCAGCTGCACAATCCCTCCGGGCAAAATCTCTGATTTTGCCCACCTCCCTTTACACAAGGGAGGCTTTGGTCTGGTGCAAAAATTTAAATTTTGTTTTTTGATGCGTTTCGGGCGTGCTGCATGGCAGCACGCCCACGATTTATGTGGCCGCCGTGCGGCTGCAATTGGTGCAGCTGTCGGCGGCTGGGATGCAGGTATCGTTTTTGCCGGGGAAGAAGGCGTCCATGGGGAACTCGATCTGGCTGAACACCTCGCAGGGGTTTTCCTCGCTGCTCCCGGCAACATTCGGGCACTGCCTGGTGGGGATGCAGTAGTCAAAGGTCGGGATGAGCAGCTGTGTGCCGCGCTCCAGGCGGGCAATGGAAAACTGGCCGATGGTCACAAGCAGACGCTTACACTCGCCGCTGAGCACCAGCTCCTCGTCAAAGCATTCCAAAATCGCCTGCGGCAGCTGCGGGGTCTCGGATGCGCAGCAGCTGCATGCGCAGACCTCCTGCACGCGAGAGCCAAGAATCATGGGGTCGACGACCTCAACAATGGCCTCCGGCGCGGCGGCAGACTGGATGGACTGCTTGCACAGGCAGCTTTTGTAGCTCCGGCTGGAGAAAATTCTGGCGGTGGTGTCGCCGCCAAAGAGCACAAGGCGCTTGGAAAAGACGGCAAGCCCCGTGATGGTATTTGGCCGGCCGGCCGCCATGACGGCGTCGGCGATGACGCGGTAGTAGTAGGTGATGTCTACGGTGTAATACCCGGCAGAATAGGGGACGGGCTCGGCGGTAATGGCCGCGTGCATCAGCTCAACAAACCGCGCCTTTGCGCGCATGGCCTCGTCAAGGATGCACTGCGAGCCAACGGTTAAGTACACGTGCAGATCTTCGATGCAGTCCTTGGCTAGGCAGCTGTCGGTGATTTTATCGGTATGCACGCAGACTGCCTCGCGCACACCGCGCAGATCACAGGCGGGCGCAGATCGCGTCGTATCAGACATACGGATGACCTCCTTTAAATTGACTTTCATAACAGTTTATGCCGCCGGGGCAAAATGTGAAACAGTACGCGCAGGTTTTCACGCGCCGCGATGGACAAACGGCGCAAAATATGGTACGATGGGGGAAACCATCCGGAAGGAGCGCCAGAATGAAAACGCAGATAATGGGAATCGAATTTGACAACGTGACAATGCAGCAGGCGCTGGAAAAGGCCGAGGCAATCCTTCAGGGAACGCAGACCTGCTTTGTCGTGACGCCGAACGCCGAAATTGCCTATGAGGCCATGAAGGACGCGGCGCTGTGCGCGCTGCTCAATGAGGCGGCGCTCGTTCTGCCGGATGGCGCGGGCGTGGTTCTGGCCTCTAAAATTTTAAAGACGCCCTTAAAGCAGAAGGTCGCGGGTGTTGATTTTGCAGACAACCTTCTCGCCCTTCTGGCAAGGACGGGAAGAAGCGTCTACCTTCTTGGCGGCAAGCCCGGCATCGCAGAGCTGGCCGCAGAAAAGATGCTTGCAAAGCACCCCGGGCTCATCGTCTGCGGCCTGCACGACGGCTATTTTAAAGACGAAGCGCCCATCATCGAGGCCATCAACGCGGCAAAGCCCGATGTGCTCTTTGTCTGCCTTGGCGCGCCAAAGCAGGAGCATTTCATGCAAGACCACCAGAATGAGCTTTCGTGCCGGCTGATGGCGGGGCTTGGCGGCTCACTCGATGCCTTTGCCGGGACGGTCAGGCGCGCGCCCAAGTGGATGATCGCCTGCAATCTTGAATGGCTTTACCGGCTTTTGAAAGAGCCGAGGCGCTTTGGAAGAATGCTGCGGCTGCCAAAATATCTCTGGGCGGTCGTATGCAAGAGAGTCAAGGGGTAAGAATATGGGTAAACTCATTGTATTTGAAGGGACAGACGGAACGGGCAAGTCCACGCAGTTTTCTCTGACCTGCCAGGAGCTGCTGCAAAGCGGCGTGGTGTTTGAAAGGCTCAAGTTTCCACAGTATGACGAGCCGTCCTCGGCGCTCATCCGGATGTATCTTGCCGGAGAATTTGGGACAGACCCCGACGCCATCAACGCCTATGCCGCGTCCATGTTCTACGCGGCAGACCGCTATGCCGGGTTTGCGCGGGTGTGGAAAAAATATTATGACGCGGGCGGCCTTCTCATCTGCGACCGCTACACGACCTCCAACGCCGTCCATCAGGGCAGCAAGCTGGAGGGCGCGGCGCAGAAGGAATTTTTCACATGGCTGTACGATCTGGAATATAACCGTCTGGCGCTTCCAAAGCCCGATCTTGTTTTGTGCTTTGACATGCCGACCGAGATGGCGCAGCTTCTGCGCGCGGCGCGCGCCGAGCAGGGCGTGGGTGAGCGGGATATCCATGAGCATGCCGAGCGCTATCTGACCCGCTGCCGCGAGGCGGCGCGGCTGGCGGCGGCGCACTATGGGTGGACGGTCATCTCCTGCGTGAAAGACGGCCAGCTCCGCTCAATCGAAGACATTCACGAAGAGGTCAGCGGACATATCAGAGCCTGTTTGGAGGAATAAAATATGGTCATTATGATTCTTGGAGCCGGCTTTGAGCCGGTGGAAGCCATCGCCCCGTGCGACATTCTCAGGCGCGGCGGCGTGGAGGTGCAGCTTGCCGGGCTTGGCGGGCGCGTCATTGAGGCCGGGCACGGCATCACCGTACAGGCCGACTGTGAGCTGAGCGAGGCGGATTTTGAAAATGCCGAGATGGTGATTTTGCCAGGTGGGCTTGGCGGCGTACGCTCGATTCTGGCAAGCCAGGCGGCGATGGATGCCATCCGCCGCGCGTATGAGGCGGGGAAATATGTCGCCGCCATCTGCGCAGGGCCGACCATTCTGGCCGCGCTTCATATCACCGACGGCAAGACGGCAACCTGCTACCCGGGCTGTGAGGCACAGATGGGCAGCGCCGTGTGCGTTTCGCAGGATGTGGCCGCAGATGGCCGCGTCATCACCGGCCGCGCGGCCGGGGCGGCGCTTTCGTTTGGCCTTGCATGCTTGAAGGCACTGCGCGGCGAGGCGCTTGCGAAAAAGGTCGCGGGCGAGATCGTCTACCAGACGGATGCGAAGGAGGAAGGCCATGTCTGAGCGCGAAGACCGCCTCCCCGGCGAGGAGGCGCTTGACGATTTTTCGTCCATGTCCATCGATGAGCTGATCGCCTCGACCAGAGCGGATATCGCCCGCGTCGACCGGATGATGGGCGCAGACGAAGCCGCCGAGCCTGCGCAGGAGCTGGAAGATGAAGCGCTGCGGCAGGCGATGGAAGCTCCCTTGCAGGACGAGGCCGCCCCGGAGGTGGAGAGTACCCAGACAGAGCAGCCGCTTTTTGAGCCGCGTCTGCCGGAGGAATATGCAGACCTCAGTCTTGAGCCGGACACGCCCGACGAGCCGCAGCAGACACCGCCGCGCGCGGGGCTTGCCGCCTGGGTAAAGGTGCTTTTATATGTGTGCTCGGTGCTGGCGGCGTCGGTTTTGCTGGCAGTTGTTGGCTGGCGGCTGGCAGATGATGTGCTGGCGCTGACAAAGCCGGACGAGGCCGTGACCATTACCGTGCCGGAAAATGCAACGATTGCCGATGTGAGCCATACACTCAAGGAGCAGGGGCTGATCGAATATGAATGGCTGTTCCGCTTTTACTGCCTGTATTCCCATGCCGAGCAGAAGGTGCAGCCCGGTACGTATGAGCTTAATTGCCTGTATGACTATCACGCGCTTGTCAACGGCATGACGCCGAACACCGGCGTGCGCGCGACAACGGAGGTCACGATTCCTGAGGGCTATGAGTGCGAGGATATCTTTGCGCTCTTGCAGGAGGCGGGCGTCTGCACGGTGCAGGAGCTGGAGCAGGCGGCGGCAACGTATGAGTTTGACTACGAATTTTTACAGGAGCTTCCCTATGGCGAGAAAAACCGTCTGGAGGGCTATCTGTTCCCGGATACGTACCAGTTCTATGTCAACGACAAGCCGGAAAATGTGCTGGGAAAATTCCTGCGCAACTTTGAAAGCAAAATTACAGACGAGATGTACGAGGCGCTTGACGCGCTCAACGAGATGCTTGAGATGCATATGCGCGCCGGAAGCTTTACCGAGCAGGAGATCGCGGCGGGCAGGCTGACGTTCCACGACGTGGTCACGGTCGCGTCGCTGGTGGAAAAGGAGACGGCGAAGACCTCAGAAAGCGCGTCCATTGCGTCGGTCATCTATAACCGCCTTTGCAGCAAGCTCTATCCCTGCCTGCAAATCGACGCGACGATCCAGTACGCGCTCGAAGAGCGCAAGGAGGTGCTCTCTAACGCGGACAAGGCCATCCTCAGCCCCTACAACACCTACACGAACGCAGGGCTTCCTGCCGGGCCGATCGCAAATCCGGGCATCAATTCCATCCGCGCGGCGCTTTATCCGGCGGATACGGAATATTATTTCTATGCTCTCGGCGAGACGGGCGTCCACAAATTCTCGAAAACCTATTATGAGCACCAGGACTTCCTTGCCGGTCTGACAGAGGACGCAGAGGAAGCCCCGGATGAAAATACACAGACGGACGGAGCGGAACATGATGATACAGCCGACCCCTCCGGCGCAGACGCCGGAGCAGATGATGTCGGGGCTGCCGATGCGCAGACCTGAGCTTCTCAGCCCCGCAGGGGATATGGAGAAGCTGAAAATGGCCGTGCTTTACGGCGCGGACGCCGTGTACCTTGCAGGTACGAGCTTTGGCATGCGCTCGTTTACGGGGAACTTTTCCCCGGAGGAGCTGCCGAAGGCCGTGGCCTTTGCGCACGCGCACGGCGCGCGCGTACACGTAACGGTCAATACCATGCCGCGAAACGACGAAGTTGCGGCGCTGCCTTCGTGGCTGGAGCAGCTGGACGCGGCAGAGGTGGACGCGCTGATTCTGGCAGACCTTGGCGCGTTTCAGATGGCCGGGAAGTATGCCCCGCGCTGTGAGCGGCATATTTCCACGCAGCAGTCGATCGCAAACTACGCCTGCGCGCAGAGCTGGTTTGACCTTGGGGCAAAGCGCGTCGTGCTGGCGCGCGAGCTGAGCCTGCCGGAGATCGTGGAGATCCGCCAGAAGGTCTCGCCGGAACTCGAGCTTGAGACCTTCTGCCACGGGGCAATGTGCGTGTCCTATTCCGGGCGCTGCCTGCTTTCCAACTACATGACCGGCCGCGACTCCAACCGCGGCCAGTGCGCACAGCCGTGCCGGTATCAGTATGCGCTGATGGAGGAAAAGCGGCCGGGCGAGTATTTCCCCGTCTTTGAAGACGAGAAGGGGACATATATCATGAACTCGCGCGACATGTGCATGATCGACCACATGCAGGAGCTGGTGCAGGCGGGCATCGACTGCTTCAAAATTGAAGGGCGGGCAAAGTCTGCCTACTATGCGGCCATCGTCACGGGCGCTTACCGCCACGTGCTGGACGATGTGCTGGCCGGGCGCGCGCCGGATAAAATCTGGCGCGACGAGGTTGAGCACGTCTCGCACCGCCACTATGCAACCGGCTTTTTCTTCGGCCAGCCGGGGCAGTATACCGAAAGCTCACGGTATCTTCGCGACTGGCAGATCTGCGCGGTCGTGGAAAGCTGTGACGAGGACGGAAACGCAGTTCTCAGCCTTCGCAATAAGTTTTCAGAGGGCGAGCAGGTCGAGCTGGTCGGCCCGGACTGCAAGCCGTTTTCCTGGGTCGCGGGGCAGCTGCGCGACATGGAGGGAAATGCGCTTACAGAGCCAAGAACTCCGCAGATGCGCTTTCAGGCGAAGCTTCCCAAGCCCGTGCCTGCCATGAGCTTTGTGCGCCACGCGGTGGAGCTTTCCGGAAAATAGAATTTTTTTCCGAAGGGAAACAAAACCGGTTGACTTTGACGCGGTTTGTGGTAAAATAGCTTGCGAATAGTGTTTTTGCGATGAAGAACCGAGCAGACGCATGCAGCCAAGAGAGAGAAGGGGACGGTGGAAGCCCTTCGGCCGGCGCGCCTTGCAGCCAGTTTGGAGCATCCGGGGGAGAACTCCGGCGGCAGCTTCCGATATCGAGCAGCTAAGATGCGCCCTTGGCGCAATTAGGGTGGTACCGCGATTGACCTCGCCCCTATTTTAGGGGCGGGGCTTTTTAATGCTTTTCCCGGGGCAAAACGACGTCTGGCGGCGTTATCCTCGTTGACGGGCAGCCGCCCGCCTGCCTCGTCTGCCTTGCCAGCCGCCCTTTATCCTCCGGGAAAAGTCGCTTGTATTGTAAAACTATTTCAGCAAAAGGAGATTTTAAATATGGCACACAAAGCATTTGGCCTCAATGAGCTTCGTGAGATGTATCTGAAGTTCTTTGAGACGAAGGAGCATCTGCGGCTTCCGAGCTTCTCGCTCGTCCCGCAGAACGACAAGTCGATTCTGCTCATCAACGCCGGTATGACGCCGATGAAGCCGTGGTTCACGGGCGAGGAAGAGCCGCCGCGTCACCGGGTCACGACCTGCCAGAAGTGCATCCGCACAGGTGATATCGACAACGTCGGCCACACCGCGCGCCACGGCACGTATTTTGAAATGCTCGGCAACTTTTCCTTTGGTGATTACTTCAAGAAGGAAGCCATTCCCTTTGCGTGGGAATTTCTGACCAGCCCCGAGTGGGTCGGCCTTGAGCCGGACAGACTCTACCCCTCCGTCTTTGAGGGTAACGAGACGACCCCGGCTGACGATGAGGCGTTTGCCATCTGGCGCGACGTGGTCGGCATTCCGGAAGAGCGCATCTTCCGCTTTGGCAAAGCGGATAACTTCTGGGAGCATGGCTCCGGCCCGTGCGGCCCGTGCTCGGAAATCTACTATGACCGCGGCGCAGAATACGGCTGCGGCAAGCCCGGCTGCACCGTCGGCTGCGATTGCGACCGCTATGTCGAGGTCTGGAATATCGTCTTCTCGCAGTTCAATAACGACGGCCACGGCCATTATGAAGAGCTCAAGCAGAAAAACATCGACACCGGCATGGGGCTTGAGCGCCTGGCCTGCGTGTGCCAGAATGTGGGCTCGCTCTTTGATGTCGATACCGTCATGAACATCACAAACAAGGTCTCCGAAATTACCGGCGCGCACTACGGCGAGACGAAGAAGACGGATGTCTCTTTGCGCGTCATTACCGACCACATCCGCTCGTCGACCTTTATGATCTGTGATGGCATTCTGCCCTCGAACGAAGGCCGGGGCTATGTGCTTCGCCGCCTTCTGCGCCGCGCCGCGCGGCACGGAAAGCTCCTTGGCGTAAACGAGGCGTTCTTGTATCAGGTGGTCGATACTGTTGTGCATGAAAACGAGTGCCAGTACCCTGAGCTTCGCGAGAAGCAGGCGTATATCACCCGCGTCATCCGCACGGAGGAAGAAAACTTTGCCAAGACCATCGACGGCGGCATGAAGATCTTCTCCGACATGCTGCGCGCGCACAAGGAAAAGGGCGAGAGCGTCTTCTCCGGCGCAGACGCCTTCAAGCTCTATGACACCTACGGCTTCCCGATTGATCTCACGCGCGAGATGGCAGAAGAAGAGGGCCTGTCGGTCGATGATGAGGCCTTCCAGAAGCTCATGCAGGAGCAGAAGGTTCGCGCCCGCGAGGCAAGAAAGGCGCTGGGCGACCTTGGCTGGGCCGGTGTGGAATTTGGCAAGGACGTGCCTGCAACGACGTTCGTCGGCTACAGCGACATGAAAGCGCCCGGCAAGGTTGTTGCGATTGTTGCAGAGGACGAGCTGCGCGAGGCTATCACCGCTGGGCAGAGCGCCATTCTGGTTCTCGACCAGACGCCCTTCTACGCGGAAATGGGCGGCCAGGTGGCAGACCACGGCGTCATTGAGAGCGAAGGGGCAAAATTCGAGGTCGTTGACGTGCAGAAGAACAAGGGTGGCAAGTTCATGCACTACGGCAAGCTCACGGAAGGCTCACTCACGGTGGGCGACGCGGTCACGGCCTCCATCGATGAAGCGCGCCGCAAGGCAATCATGCGCGCCCACTCGGCAACGCATCTTCTGGACTACGCGCTGCGCACGGTGCTGGGAGATCATGCCCATCAGGCGGGCTCACTCGTTGAGCCGGACAGACTGCGCTATGACTTTACGCATTTTTCGGCCGTGACGGCGGAAGAAATTGCAAAGGTCGGCAAGCTCATCCGCGAGATGGTACTCGATGGCATGACGGTCGAGACGAAGGAAATGCCGATCGACGAGGCAAAGAAGCTCGGCGCAATCGCGCTCTTCGGCGAAAAGTACGGCGATGTTGTGCGCGTTGTGAACATGGGCGGCAAGTCCATCGAGCTTTGCGGCGGTACGCATGTGGATAACACGGCGAAGGTTGGCCCGTTCTGCATCGTCAGCGAGTCCTCGGTTGCTTCCGGCGTGCGCCGCATCGAGGCGGTGACAGGGCAGGCGTTTAACAGCATGGTCGACGAGATGAACACGCGTCTTGTCAAGGCGGCAGAAGCGCTCAAGACCACGCCGGGCGAGCTGATTGCCAAGGCGCAGAGCAGCATGAACGAGATCCGCGAGCTCCACCAGGCGATGGAGCGGATGAAGGACAAGGTCTTCTCCGGCGATGTCGACCATCTGATGTTCTCGGCCAAGAAGGTTGGTGCGCTCAAGGTCGTCACGGCGACAAGACAGGACACGGAAGCAAACGATCTTCGGAAGCTCGGCGACTTCCTGCGCGATAAGGACGCGTCCATTGTGGCGGTGCTCGGCGCGGTCAACGGAGAAAAGGTGACGCTGCTTGCCGTCTGCGGCAAGGAGGCGGTGGCCTGCGGCATCAAGGCGGGCGACATCATCAAGACCATCGCGCCCATCGTCGGCGGCAAGGGCGGCGGTAAGCCGGACTCCGCAATGGGCGGCGGCACAGAGGTTTTGAAGCTTGACGACGCGCTGGCAGCGGTTGATAACTATGTTGCGGCGCACCAGAAATAAGGAGGAAGAAAAATGTCTGATTGCCTGTTTTGTAAGATCATCGCGGGGGAGATTCCCACAACGAAGGTCTATGAGGATGACAAGTGCCTCGCGTTTTTAGACATCGCGCCCCTCGCGCCGACGCATTTTCTCGTCATTCCGAAGGAGCACTTTGCATCCGCCGCAGAGGTGACGGAGGAAAATGAGGCGCTCATCGGCCATATTTACACGGTGATTGCGAAGCTCGCCAAAGAGCAGGGCTTTGAAAATGGCTACCGCGTGGTCACGAACGTCGGCGAGCTTGCCGGCCAGACTGTCCACCACATTCATTTCCATGTGCTCTCCGGAAAGCAGCTTGGAAGCTTCAACTAAATAAAACGAACTCCCCGGCATACAA